>NZ_BAAGTD010000026.1:0-87228 GCF_054782095.1 Streptomyces capparidis
ACCACCGACGCCACACCGGCCTCGGCGGCCATCCACCAGCGAGCCGCGTCACCAACCTGTCCGAACAACACACCTAGACGCCGGCGCGCGGCCGGGCGAGCCGGGCGCGCAGGCGGTGGTGGACGCGGGCGCGCCACAGGGTCGCCCCGGCGCTCGCCACCCCGAGCGCGGCGATGACGCCGAGCGCCGCCAGGAACGCCGGGGAGTCGGGGGCCCGGGCCAGGCTGCCCGCCACGACGTACACGGCGGTGTTGGGCAGCACGCCGACGGCGGTGGCGGTGACGAACGTCAGCACGTGCATGCGCGAGATCGCCGAGGTGTAGTTGGCCACCGCGAACGGGACACCCGGCACCAGGCGCATCAGCAGCACGCTGCGGAAGCCGTGCTCGCTCAACTGCCGGTCCATCGCCTTCAGCGCCTTCAGCCGCAGCAGGGTGCGCAGCGCGTCCCGGCCCAGCAGCCGGCCCAGCAGGAACGCGGCGGCCGCCCCGAGGGTGGTCCCGGCGACGGCGAGCGCCAGGCCGCCGGTTATCCCGAACAGCGCCCCGGCGGCGGCGTTCAGCAGCGGCTTGGGCACGAACGCCAGCGTGCAGGCGGCGAAGCCCACCACGAAAAGCAGCATCGCCGCGGCCCCGGACACCGGCCACAGGCCGACCTCGAGCATCCGCCGCGGCCCCCAGGCCAGCACCGTCAGGGCCGCCGCGGCGAGCAGGGCGGCGAGCAGGGCGCAGCGCGCCCACGGGGACAGCAGGGCGCGCACCACTCGTGCGGCCCGGCCGTGCGGCCGGGCGGGCAGCGGTTGTTCGAGCACCCGCGCAGCGTAACCGCTGCCACCGGTGTCCCGCCCGTCGTGTTCACGACGAACTGGGCGTCGGCGCAGGCCAGTAGCATGTGCTCCCTGATGGACGTGACGGACGCCGCTTCCCGCGGCCACGGTGAGCGCGGGCCCCGCACGGACGCGGGCCCGCGCGGACGGCGGGTCCCCGCGACCGGCGGCGCCCGATGACCGGCCGCCCCCCGGGCGACGGCGGCGGGGAGCCGGTGCCCGCCGTGCGGGCGGTGGGCTTCGGCCTGGCCAGGCTGATGCCCGACGTGGACCGGCGGCGCGCCTGGCTGCTCACCGTGGACGACGCCCCGCAGTCCTACGTGGACCTCGACGACCCGGAGCACCTGGAGTTCGAGTACACCCGCAGGATCGGGCACGTGGTGGACACCGCGGCGCCGCCCGGCGCCCCGCTGGACGTGCTCCATCTGGGTGGCGGCGGGCTCACCCTGCCCCGCTATGTGGCGGCCACCCGGCCCGGGTCGCGGCAGTGCGTGGTGGAGGCGGACACGGCGCTGGCGGAGCTCGTCGCCGAACGGTTGCCGCTGCCGCCGGACGCCGGGGTGGAGGTGCGCACGGGGGACGCCCGCCGGGCCCTGGCGGACTTCCCCGACGCCGCGTTCGACCTGCTGGTCGTGGACGTCTTCGGCGGCTCCCGCGTCCCCGCGCACCTGACCTCACGGCAGTTCGCCGCCGAGGCCGCGCGCACCCTGCGCCCGCACGGCCGGTACGTGGCCAACCTCGCCGACGGGCCGCCGCTGGCCTTCGCGCGCGGCCAGACGGTGACCCTGCTCGCGGTGTGGCCCCGGGTGTGCCTGATCGCCGAGGCGCAGGTGCTGCGCGGGCGCAGGTACGGCAATGTGGTGCTGGCCGCGGGGCGCTCCGAGCCGCCCGTCGCCGCCCTGGCCCGCCGCCTGGCCGCCGACCCGTTCCCGGCCCGCCTGGAGCACGGCGACCGCGTCGGGGTGTTCGCCGCCGGGGCGCGCCCGGTGGACGACGCGGACGCCACCGCGTCACCGCCGCCGCCGGAGGGCGCCTTCCGCCTCGGCTGAGGCGGCGCGGGCCCGGATCGGGCGATCATGGGGGCATGCAGCCGCACCGCGCCCTCGCCGTCGCCCACCGCGGCGACCCCTACCGCCACCGCGAGAACACCCTGCCCTCCCTGCGCTCGGCCCAGCGCGCCGGGGCCGACGTGGTCGAGATCGACGTGCGGGTCACCGCGGACGGCGTCCCGGTGCTGCTGCACGACGCCACCCTGCACCGGCTGTGGGGCGTGGACCGGCCGGTCGCCGCCGCCACCTGCGCGGAGGTGCGCCGCTTGGGCCTGCCCACGCTGAGCGAGGCCCTGGACGCGCTGGAGGCCCGCGTCATGATCGACCTGTCCGACCCGGTGACCGCCCGCGCCGCGGTGGCCGAGGCCCGCCTGCGCGGCGCCGGGCGGCGCGTGTACTACTGCGGCGCCCTGTCCGCCCTGGCCGCGGTGCGCGCCGAGGACGCGGACGCCGAGATCGCGCTCACCTGGAAGCGGACGGCCCCGCCGCCGCCGGCGCTGCTGCGGGACCTGCGCCCGGCCTGGATCAACATGCCGTTCGGCCTGGTGGACCGGGCCCTGGTGGAGCGGGTGCACGAGGAGGGCCGCCGGGTCGGGGTGTGGACCGTGGACGCCCCGCCCACCATGGCCCTGATGCTGCGCCTGGGCGTGGACGCGGTGACCACCAACCGGATAGGCGCCCTGCTGCGGCTGCTGGCCCGGCGCTCCCCGGGACGGTTCCGGCGGGGGCGGTCGGGCGGCGACGGGATGGGGTGAGGGGATGGAGTGAGGGGGCGCGTGGGTTGCAGGACGTGCGGTGAGGGTGCGCGCGGGTGAGGCACGCGCGAGTCGAGGGACGGGCGGGCTACTCACGGGTAATACTCATTGGTAACATCCGGCGCATGACCGCTCCCACCTCCTCGCTCGGCGAGCAGCTCGCCGCCACGGTGCCGATGGTGCGCACCCTCGACCTGGAGTTCGTCTCCACCGGTCCTGAGCGCGCCGTGCTGCGCCTGCCGGACCGGCCGGCCTTCCACAACCACGTCGGCGGGCCGCACGCGGGCGCGATGTTCACCCTCGCCGAGTCGGCGAGCGGCGCCGTGGTGCTCGGCGCCTTCGGGGACCAGCTCTCCCGCGCCGTCCCGCTCGCCGTGCGCGCCGAGATCGCCTACCGCAAGCTCGCCATGGGCCCGGTGACGGCCACGGCCACCCTGGGCCGGCCCGCCGCCGAGGTGATCGCGGAGCTGGACGCGGGCAGGCGCCCGGAGTTCCCCGTCGCCGTCGTCATCACCCGCGAGGACGGGGAGGTCACCGGCGAGATGACGGTGGTCTGGACGCTGCGCCCCCACGGCTGAGCGCCGCCGGCGGGGCGGCGGTTAGGCTCGCCCCGTGAGCCAACTCTCGTCACGGCACAAGGAACTCACCGTCGGGCAGCTCTCCGCGCGCAGCGGGGTCGCCGTTTCGGCGCTGCACTTCTACGAGTCCAAGGGTCTGATCGGCAGCCGCCGCACCAGCGGCAACCAGCGCCGCTACACCAGGGACACCCTGCGCCGGGTCGCCTTCATCCGCGCCTCGCAGCGCGTCGGCATCCCCCTGGACACGATCCGCGAGGCCCTGGACGAGCTGCCCGAGGGCCGCACCCCCACCTCCCAGGACTGGGCGGACCTGTCCGAGCGGTGGCGGGGGGAGCTGGAGAGCCGCATCGAGCAGTTGCTGCGCCTGCGCGACACCCTCACCGGGTGCATCGGCTGCGGCTGCCTGTCCCTGGAGCGCTGCGCGCTGTCCAACCCCGACGACGTCTTCGGCAAGCACGCCGCGGGCTCGCTGCTGGTGCCCAGGCCGCGCGCCGACGGCGAGCAGGCCCCGGCGGGGGAGGACACGGCGGCGGGGGACACGGCCGCGGAGGGCCGGGTGGCGCAGGAGCCCTCCGCCGCCGAGCCGCCCGCCGCCCCGGAGGACGGTGCGGAGCAGGCGGGGATGTGCCGGGTCCCGAGCACACCGGGGATCTGCTAGCCGGCCGGACGCGCCCCCGGCCCGCACCCGCGGCGGGGCCGGGGCGCCGCCCGCCATGTGGTGGGGCCTGGGGCCCTGTCCCCGCCGGTCCGCCCGGCCAATAATCCCGGTCACGATGTGGACGGCGTTCACCGGGCCGCCGAAGAGCCTGCGGGTGCACGGCAGGGGCGAACCCGTCTTCCGCGACGACCCGCGCTGGACCGAGCTCGTCGGCCGCTTCGGCGCCGCGGCCGGACTGCCCGCCCTGCGGGCCGTTGTCCTCGTCACCGCCGAGCGCATCGGCGACTCCCGCGGCTTCGCGGTGCCGCTCATGGAGTACCAGGGGGACCGCACCCTGCACCCGCGGCACTTCGGGCGCAGGACGGACGAGGAGTTCGCCGCCTACCGCGAGCAGAAGGACCACGTCGGCACCAGCCTCGACGGGCTGCCCGCGCTGCCGCTTCCGCTGCCCCCGCTGCCCCGGCCCGCCGGGTGAGACGATCCGGTCCGAAACCCGCCAGCGCCACCGCCGCGCGACCGAGCAGGATGGAGGTGTGCCCGACACCTTCACCGCCCGCTACCAGGTCATCAGCAGCCGCGACCCGCGCTTCGACGGCGCTTTCTACACGGCCGTGAAGACCACCGGAATCTACTGCCGCCCCAGTTGCCCCGCCCGCACCCCCAAGCCGGAGAACGTGGTCTTCTACACCACGGCCGCCGCCGCGCAGAAGTCCGGGTTCCGGGCCTGCCGCCGCTGCCGCCCCGAGGCCAGCCCCGGCTCCCCGGAGTGGAACACCCGCGCCGACCTGGTGGGGCGGGCGCTGCGGCTGATCGCCGAGGGCGTGGTGGACGAGGCCGGGGTCGGCGGGCTGGCGCGGCGGCTGGCCGTCGGCGAGCGGCACCTGCACCGGCTGATGGCCGCCGAGGTCGGCGTCGGGCCGCTGACCCTGGCCCGCACCCGGCGCGCCCAGACCGCGCGGCTGCTGCTGGAGGCGACGGGTCTGCCCGTCACCGATGTGGCGTTCGCCTCCGGGTACGCCAGCGTCCGGCAGTTCAACGACAGCATGCGCGAGGCGTTCGGCCGCACCCCCACCGAGCTGCGGCGCGGCGCCCGCGGCGGCGTCGCGGGCGCGGCCGGCGACATCGAGCTGCGGCTCGCCCACCGCCGCCCCTGGACGGCGGGGCCCGCCCTCGCCGCGCTGCGGAGCGGGGCGCTGCCCGGTCTTGAGGAGTTCGACGGCGCCGCCTACCGGCGGTCGCTGCGGCTGCCCCGCGGCAGCGGCGTCGCCGCCCTGACCCCGCACCCCGACCAGGGCCACGTCACGGTGCGGCTGCGCCTGACCGACCTGCGCGACCTCACCCCCGCCGTGCAGCGCTGCCGCCGCCTGTTCGACCTGGACGCCGACCCCTGCGCCGTGGACGAGGCCCTCGCCGCCGACCCGCTGCTCGCCCCGCTCGTGCGGGCCCGCCCCGGCCTGCGCATGCCCGGCCACGTGGACGGCTTCGAGGCGGCCGTCCGCGTCCTGCTCGCCCAGGACGCCCCCGCCGCCGCGGCCCGGGACCGCGCCGCCCGGCTCGTCGCCGACCTCGGCACCCCCCTCGCCGAGCCCGAGGGCGCCGTCACCCACCTGTTCCCCACCGCCGGCGACATCGCCGCCGCGGCCCCCGACGCCCTGGCCGCGTCCGCCGGGCCGCACGCCGCCGCGCTGCACGCCCTCGCCGGGGCGGTCGCCGGCGGCACCCTGGCCCTGGACCCGGGCGCCGACCGCGCCGAGACCGCCCACTGGCTGCGCGAGCTGCCCGGCGTCGGCCCGTGCGCCGCCTCCCACATCGCCCTGCGCGCCCTCGGCGACCCCGACGCGCTGCCCGCGACCGACCCGGCCCTGCGCCGCGCCCTGCGCTCCCTTGGCGCCGCCGACGACCCCGCGTCGGTGACCGCCCGCGCCGAGCGGTGGCGGCCCTGGGGCGGCTACGCGGCCGCCCACCTGTGGGCGCGGGCGGAGCAGGCATGACGGCGCCGCGCCACGCGACGGTGCCCACCCCCGTCGGCCCGTTCACCGTGCTCGCCCGGGACGGCGTGGTGTGCGCCGCCGGGTTCACCGACGACGTCGGCCGCCTCGCCGCGATGCTCGGCCCCGGGCCCGCCCCGCGCCGCGCGGCCGACCTGGGCGCGGTCACCGACGCCGTGCTCCGCTACCTCGACGGCGAGCCGGCCGCCCTGGACGGCGTCCCCGTCGACCAGCCCGGCGGGCCGTTCACCAGCGAGGCGTGGCGGGCCATGCGCGCCGTCCCCGCGGGGACCACCGTCACCTACACCCGGCTGGCCGCGGACGCCGGACGCCCGGACGCGGTCCGCGCCGCTGCCGCCGCCTGCGCCGGCAACCGCATCGCCCTGTTCGTGCCCTGCCACCGGGTGCTGCGCCTCGACGGCGGCCTCGGCGGCTACCTGTGGGGCCTGCACGTCAAGCGCTGGCTGCTGGCCCACGAGGCCGGAGGACCCCAGCAGCCCACCCTGCCGCTGACCTGACGGCCCGGCCCCCCGCACCCACCCCTTTCCGTACCCGCCTCTTTTCCGTGTCCACCGTTCGCCGACCCGAGGAACCACGCACCCATGAGCAACGACACCTCCGCCAAGGCCCGCCTGCTGCGCTCCCTCCACCTGGGCCCGGCGCCCCTCGTCCTGCCCAACGCCTGGGACGCGGCCAGCGCCGTGCTGATCGAGGCGGCCGGCGCCCCGGTGGTCGCCACGACCAGCGGCGGCGTCGCCTGGTCGCTGGGCCGCAGGGACGGGCAGCGGCTCACCCGGGAGGAGACGGCGGCGGTGACCGCCCGCATCGCGGCCGCCGTGGACGTGCCCGTCACCGCCGACATCGAGGGCGGCTACGGCCCCGAGCCCGGCGACGTGGCCGACACCGTGAAGGCCGTGGCCGCCGCCGGGGCCGCGGGCGTCAACCTGGAGGACTCCAGGCCCGACGGCACCCTGTTCACCCCGGACGAGCAGGCCGCCCGCATCGCGGCCGCCCGCGCCGCCGCCGGGTCAGCCGGGGTGCCGGAGCTGGTCGTCAACGCCCGCACCGACGTGTACCTGTTCGGGATCGGGGAGAGCGAGGGCCGGTTCGACGACGTGCTCACGCGGGCCCGCCGCTACGCCGAGGCCGGCGCGGACTGCCTGTTCGTGCCGGGCCTGCTGGACCTGGCGGCGCTGCGGGCACTGGCCGACACCGCGCCGGTCCCGGTCAACGCCATGGCCGTGCCCGGCGGCCCCACCGTCGCGGAGCTGGCCGCCGCCGGGGTGCGCAGGATCAGCCTGGGGACGGCCGTCGCGCAGGCCGCGTACACGGCGGCGCGCCGCGCCGCCGCGGAGGTCCTCACCTCCGGCACCTACCGGGCGTACGCGGACGCGGAGGGCTTCGGCGAGCTGAACGGGCTGTTTCGCGGTTGAGAGAACCGCGGGTGGGGCCCGCGGGTGGGGTCGGCGGTCGAGACCCGAGGGTGAGAGCTGCGGTTGGCAGCTCCGAGGCTGAGATCCCGGTCGGAGCCCGGGAGTGAGACCTGAGATTGAGATCTCGGTTCGGACCTGTGGTTGGAACCTGCGGTTGGGCCCCGAGGGTGAGATCCCGGTCCGGATCTGCGGTTGGAATCCGAGGGTGAGGCCTGGGCCAGGACCCGAGGGGGAGACCCGAGGCTGAGACCCCGACCGGATCCCCGGTCGGGGTCGCGGCGGGCCCGTTTCGCGGTCGAGTGGGTCAGTGGGCCGGGTGCCCGGGGGCGATTGCGGACACAGGGTGGCCGCAATCGACTCTAGGCTGCGGACAGGATGAAGGAGGGGGAGGGGCCTTCGGCCCCTTTCCCCGCTTCCCCCGGCTTCTTCCGCTCTTCCCGCCGCAGGCCACACGCGCGGTCGCGGTGGCCGTGCCCGTCGTGCCGGTCGCGTGCCCGTCGTGCCGGTCGCGCGCCCGTCACGCCCGTCGTGCCGCGCGCCCGTGGTCGCCGCGCCTGCCCCGCGCGGCCGTCGCCGGCGGGGCGGGGGAGCGGCGGACAGCCGAGGGGAGCGGACAGCTCAGGAGAGGGGATCCATGGCGAGCAAGAGCGCGAGCGGTGCCGAGGTGCTGGGGGAGAGGGCGCTCGGGCGGGCGCTGCTCGCCCGGCAGATGCTCGTCGAGCGGCAGCGCCTCAGTGCGCGGGCCGCCCTAGAGCACCTCGTCGGGATGCAGGCGCAGGCGCCCTCGCCCCCGTACACGGGGCTGTGGACGCGCCTTGTGGACTTCCGCGCCGAGGAGCTATCCACGCTGATCGCCGAGCGGCGGGCGGTGCGGATCGTGCTCATGCGCGGGACCATCCACCTGGTCACCGCGGCCGACGCCCTGGCGATCAGGCCCTGGGTGCAGCCGATGCTCGACCGGGCCCTGCGCGGCGGCTTCGGACGGGCCCTCGCGGACCTGGACCACGCCGAGCTGGCCGCCCTGGCCCGGGAGTTGGTGGAGAAGGAGCCGCTGACCTACCGCCGCCTCGGGGAGCTGCTGCGGGAGCGCTGGCCCGACCGGGACCCCGCCGACCTGGGCAACGCCGCCCGCTGCCTGCTGCCGCTGGTGCAGGTGCCGCCGCGCGGCCTGTGGGGCCGCAGCGGCCCCGCCGCGCACACCACCGCCGAGTCCTGGCTGGGCCGCCCGCTTCAGGAGCAAGCCCGGCCGGAGGAGCTGGTGCTGCGCTACCTGGCCGCGTTCGGCCCGGCCACCGCGCGGGACGCGCAGGCCTGGTGCGGCCTGACCCGGCTGCGCGAGGTGCTGGACCGGCTGCGGCCCCGCCTGCTGACCTTCCGCGGCGAGGACGGCCGCGAGCTGTTCGACCTGCCGGACGCGCCCCGGCCCGACCCCGACACCCCCGTGCCGCCGCGCTTCCTGCCCCCGTTCGACAACCTGCTGCTCTCCCACGCCGACCGCGGCCGCGTCATCTCCGACCGGGGCCGGGCGCGCCTGTTCACCAAGAACGCCGTCTTCCCCGGCACCGTGCTGGTGGACGGGATGGCCGCGGGCACCTGGGGGGTGGTGCGCGAGCGCGGCACCGCGGTGCTGGCGGTGCGGATGTGGGAGCCGGCCGCTCCCACCGCCCTCGAGGGGCTGGCCTCCGAGGGCGACCTGCTGCTGCGGTTCCTCGCCGAGGACGCGGACACCCGGGAGGTCCGGTTCGCCGATCCGGGCGGAACGGGGCGTTGACCGCCGCCCGGCGCGCGTAAAGAATCGGGTCGCCCACCGCCGACCCCCGTGAGGAGACCTGGCCCATGGCACTGGACGCCGACGTCATCGTGGTGGGGGCCGGGCTCGCGGGCCTGGCCGCCACCGCGGAGCTCGCCGACGCGGGGCGGCGCGTGGTGCTGGTGGACCAGGAGCCGGAGGCGTCGTTCGGCGGGCAGGCGTTCTGGTCCTTCGGCGGCCTGTTCCTGGTGGACTCCCCGGAGCAGCGCCGGGTGCGGGTGAAGGACTCCCGCGACCTGGCCTGGCAGGACTGGCTCGGCACCGCGGGCTTCGACCGGCCCGAGGACCACTGGCCGCGCCGCTGGGCCGAGGCGTACGTGGACTTCGCCGCGGGCGAGAAGCGCGCCTGGCTGCACGGGATGGGCGTGCGCTTCTTCCCCGCGGTCGGCTGGGCCGAGCGCGGCGGCCACCTGGCCACCGGGCACGGCAACTCCGTGCCCCGCTTCCACATCACCTGGGGCACCGGTCCCGGGCTGCTGGAGCCGTTCGCGCGCCGGGTGCGCGCGGCGGCCGAACGCGGCCTGGTCACCCTGCGGTTCCGGCACCGGGTCACCGAGCTGACCCGCACCGAGGGGGCGGTGGACGGCGTGGCCGGCGAGATGCTGGCGCCCAGCCGCGCCCGGCGCGGCGAGCGCAGCGGACGCGAGGCGACCGGCGCGTTCGAGCTGCGCGCGCAGGCCGTGCTCGTCACCTCGGGCGGCATCGGCGGCAACCACGACCTGGTGCGCGCCCACTGGCCGGAGCGGCTGGGCCGCCCGCCGAAGCGCATGCTGTCCGGGGTGCCCGAGCACGTGGACGGCCTGATGCTCGGCGTCGCCGAGCGAGCCGGGGCCCATCTGATCAACAGGGACCGGATGTGGCACTACACCGAGGGCATCGAGAACTGGGACCCGATCTGGCACCTGCACGGCATCCGCATCCTGCCGGGCCCCTCGTCGCTGTGGCTGGACGCCACGGGGCGCCGGCTGCCCGTGCCGCTGTTCCCGGGCTTCGACACGCTCGGCACCCTGGAGCACATCATGCGCACCGGCCACGAGCACACGTGGTTCGTGCTCACCCAGAGGATCATCGAGAAGGAGTTCGCGCTGTCGGGCTCCGAGCAGAACCCCGACCTGACCGGCCGCAGCGTCCGCGACGTGCTGCGCCGCGCCCTGCCCGGGGCGCCCGGGCCGGTGGAGGCGTTCAAGCGGCACGGCGCCGACTTCGTGGTCGCCGACGGCCTGCCCGCCCTGGTGCGCGGCATGAACGAGCGCACCGGGGAGCCCCTGATCGACGAGGACCGGCTGCGCGAGGAGATCGTGGCCAGGGACCGGGAGATCGGCAACCCGTTCACCAAGGACCTCCAGATCACCGCGGTCCGCGGCGCCCGCGGCTACCTCGCGGACCGGCTGATCCGGGTGGCTCCCCCGCACCGCCTGCTCGACCCGAAGGCCGGGCCGCTGATCGCGGTGCGGCTGAACATCCTCACCCGCAAGACCCTCGGCGGCCTGGAGACCGACCTGTCGGGCCGGGTGCTGCGGCCGGGCGGCGAGGCGCTGCCCGGGCTGTACGCGGCGGGCGAGGCCAGCGGGTTCGGCGGCGGCGGCATGCACGGCTACCGGTCGCTGGAGGGCACGTTCCTGGGCGGCTGCCTGTTCTCCGGCCGCACGGCGGGCCGGGCGGCCGCCGCCGCCACGGGCTGACGGCGGCGCGCCGGGTCTCGGGGCGCCCCTCAGACGTCCAGCAGGGACGAGCCGACGGCCTCCACCCCGGCCAGGGCCCGGTCGATCTCCCGGAGCACCTCGGGGGACAGCGCGACGCGGGCCGCCGCCACGTTGTCGTCGATGTGCGCCGGGGTGCGGCTGCCCGGGATCGGCACCGCCGCCGGGTGCTGGTGCAGCAGCCAGGCCAGGGCCAGCCGGGACGGGGTCAGGCCCAGCTCCTCGGCGATCCGGCGCACCGGGGCGAAGCGGTCCCGGTTGGCCTCCAGGTTGCCGTCGGCGAACCGCGGCGCGTTGCGCCGGAAGTCGCCTTCCGCGACCGCCGTCACCGCGCCCGTCAGGAACCCGTTGCCCAGCGGCCCCCACGGCACGAACCCGACGCCGAGCTCGTCCGCCGCCGCGACGAGCTCGGCGTCGGGCCGCGTCCACATCGACCACTCCACCTGCACCGCGGCCACCGGGTGCACCGCGTGCGCCTCGCGCAACTGCGCCGCCGTCACGTTCGACAGGCCCAGCTCGCGCACCAGGCCCGCCTCGATCAGCTCGGCGACGGCGCCGACCGTGTCGGCGAGCGGCACCTCGGGGTCGGGGAAGTGCGGGTAGTACAGGTCGATGACGTCGGTGCCCAGGCGGCGCAGGCTGGCCTCGGCGTAGCCGCGCACATACCTCGGGTCCGCGTTGACCGCGAGCTCCCCGAAGGCGTACCCGACCGGGAAGGTGTGCCGGGGCGCGCCCTCGGGCACCAGGAAGCCGAACTTCGTGGCGATCACCGCCTGCTCCCGCCGCCCCCGCACGGCCTGCCCGACCAGGCGCTCGTTGTGCCCGTCCACGCCGTAGCCGTCGCTGGTGTCGACGAACACGGCACCCGCGTCCAGGGCGTGCCGCAGCGCGGCCAGGCCGCGGGCGTCGTCCACCTCCCCGTACACGCCGGGGGAGAGCACCATGGCGCCGAAGCCGACCGCGGGCACGGTCAGGCCGCCGAGGGAGCGGGTGGGAAGAGCGGTGTCGGTCATGGCGCCCACGCTGCCGGTCAAACGCTCCCCTGTCCAAGATCCAGTGTGATAACCAGAGGTTATGGACGCCCATGTGAGGGAGCTGCGCTACTTCGTCGCCGTCGCCGACGAGCTGAACGTCACCCGGGCGGCGCGGCGCCTGTACGTCTCCCAGCCCGCGGTGTCCAAGCAGATCAGGTCGCTGGAGCGGCGGCTCGGCCGCGAGCTGTTCACCCGGCGGGCGGAGGGCATGGGGCTGACCGCGGCCGGGGAGGCGCTGCTGCCCGCCGCCCGCGCGGTGATCGCCCAGTGGGACGCGGGCGTCGCCCGGGCCAGGGCCGCGGGCGACACCGGCACCCTGGTCGTCGCCCAGCAGACCGCCGTCGGCCGCGACCTGCAACGCCGCCCCCTGGCCCGCTTCCGCGAACACGCCCCCGGCTGGACGGTGTCGCTGCGCCTGGCCCCGTGGGGGGACTCCACCTGCGGGCTCGGCGACGGCACCGCGGACGTCGCGTTCGCCTGGCTGCCCGTGCCGCACCCCGGCATCCGCACCCGGGTGCTGGTGCGCGAGCGCCGCTGGGTGGCGCTGCCGAACGGGCACCACCTGGCGGGGCGGGAGGTGGTCGCCTTCACCGAACTGCTGCACGAGCCGTTCGTCGCCCTGCCCGAGGAGGCCGGCGCGGTGCGCGAGTTCTGGCTCGGCACGGCGGAGCGGGACGGGGTGCCGCCGGTGATCGGGGCGACGGCGCACGCCGCGGACGAGGCGTTCGAGGCGGTCGCGGCCGGGCTCGGGGCGGTCCTGATCGCCGAGGGCAACGCCGGGCTCTACGCCAGGCCAGGGGTGGTGTGCCGGCCCGTGGCGGGGCTCGCCCCCGCCGAACTGGCGCTGGCCTGGCGGGCGGACGACCGGCGGCCCGTGGTCGCCGCGTTCGTCGCCGCGTACGGGTGGGCAGGTACCGGGCAGCCGCAGTGATCACACCGTCCATGTGGAGGCCCGCCGTGCCGATCCGCCGGTCCGAGGAAGTCGCCGAGGCGCTGGAGCGCGGGGCGCCCGTGGTGGCCCTGGAGTCGACGATCATCGCCCACGGCCTGCCCCGGCCCCGCAACCTCGAGGTCGCCGTGGAGCTGGAGCGCCTGCTGCGCGAGCGCGGCGTGGTGCCCGCCACCGTCGCCGTGCTCGACGGCACCGCGTGCGTCGGCCTCGACGACGAACAGCTCGCCCGCGTCGCCGAGCGGGCGGGGATGCGCAAGCTCGGCGCCCGCGACCTGCCCCTGGCCGCGGCGGCGGGCGCGGACGGCGCCACCACCGTCTCCGGCACCGCGTTCCTCGCCCACCGCGCCGGGATCGAGGTCTTCGCCACCGGCGGCCTCGGCGGGGTGCACCGCGCCTGGACCGAGGTGCAGGACGAGTCCGCCGACCTGCGCACCCTCGCCGAGACCCCGATCACCGTGGTCTGCGCCGGGGTGAAGTCCATCCTGGACGTGCCCGCCACCCTCCAGCGCCTGGAGACGCTGAACGTCGCCGTCGCCGGCTACCGCACCACCACCTTCCCCGGCTTCTACCTGCACAGCTCGGGCGAGCCCGTGGAGTGGACGCTGCACGAGCCGGAGGAGGTCGCCGCCGTGATGCGGGCCCGCGACGAGCTCGGCGGGCCGCGCGGCGCCCTGGTGGTGGCCAACCCGGTGCCGGTCGCCGAGCAGCTCGACCCGCGGCTGCACGACCACGTGCTCGGGCAGGCGCTGGCCGCCGCCGAGCGGGAGCGGGTGACCGGGCAGGCCATCACCCCGTTCCTGCTCGACCACCTGGTGCGGGCGACCGGCGGCGCCTCCCTGGAGGCCAACCTGGCCGCGGTGCGGGGCAACGTCCGCCTCGCCGCCGCGATCGCCGCGGCCCGCGCCGCGCGGCCGAGGTGAGCGGGCCGGGGCTGCTCGTGGTCGGCGACGTCGTCACCGACATCGTCGCCGTCCAGGAGCGGCCGCTCGCCCACGCCACCGACACCCCGGCCCGCATCGGGATCCGCCCCGGCGGCTCGGGCGCCAACACCGCCGCCTGGGCCGCCCACCTGGGCGCGTCCGTGCGGCTGCTGGCCCGGGTGGGCGCCGAGTACGCCGACTGGCACCGCAGGGAGCTGGCCCGCCACGGGGTGCGGCCCGAGCTGCGGGTGGACCCCGTCCGGCCCACCGCGCGGGTGATCGTGCTGGTGGACCCGGAGGGGGAGCGCACCATGGTCACCGACCGGGCGGCGGGCGGGCGGCTCGGCCCGGAGGACTGGGACGACGCCCTGCTGGACGGGGTCGGGCTGCTGCACCTGTCCGGGTACACGCTGTTCACCGAGTGCGGGCGGCGACTGGCCGGGGCCGCGCTGGCCGCGGCGGAGCGGGCCGCGGTGCCCGTCACCGTGGACCCGGCGTCCGCCGGCTTCCTCACCGCCTTCGGCCCGCGCCGCTTCCTCCGGGAGACCCGCGGCTGCGCCGCGGTGCTGCCCAACGAGGACGAGGCCGCGCTGCTCGCCCCGGCGGCACCCGACCCGGAGGCGGCGGCGCTCGCGCTCAGCCGCGACTACGGCCTGGCGGTGGTGAAGCGGGGCCGCGACGGCGCGGTCGCGGCCCGGGACGGGCGGATCGTGGCCCGGGGGGCGTGCGACGGCGTCCGCCCGCTGGACCTGACCGGCGCGGGCGACGCCTTCGCGGGCGGGTTCCTCGCCGCCCGGCTCGCCGGAGCGGACGTCCCCGCCGCGCTGGACGCCGCCTGCCGGGCCGGGGCGAGGGCCGTCACCCTGCCCGGCGGGCGACCAGAGCGCGCAGCGTCCGGCCGCACCACCGCGCGTACGCCCACTGCGCCGGCGGGATCAGCGGACCCGCCGCCCTCGTGCACCGGTTCGCCGGAAGGCTGAACGCCGTCACGGTCAGCGTCACCGCGCCGGACCCGTCCAGCTCCACCAGGAACGCCTCCTCGCCGCGCTCGGGGTGCCCCGGCAGCGTGCCGTACGCCCAACCGGCGCGCCGCTCCTCCTCCAGGGTCCACACCACCTCGCACGGCGCCGACACCCGCAGCGGTCCCACCCCGAGCTGCGGCGTCACCCGCACCCCGGGCGCGGCCCGCGGGGCGTCGGTGACCATCCGCACCCCGGCCGCCCGGTGCATCCGCCACTCCAGCACCGCCCGCCCCGCCGCCTCGAACACCGCCCGGCCGTGCCCCACCGGCACCCGCACCCGCAGATGCCGGTACCCGCCCGGCAGCGGCCCCTCGCGGGTCGCCCCCACCTCGGCGTAGCTGAACGTCGTCGCCACTCCTGCCTCCCCTCGCCCGCGGCTCCGCCTTCGCAGGACCCTGCCCGCACGCTACCGCCCCCGGCGCGGCACACTTGCGGCATGGCCGAACGGGGGAGCGACGAGCGGGACCGGCACTTCTACCGCTTCACCAGCGTCTGGCGCCTGGCCGCCCCGCCCGGGCGCGTCCTCGCGGTGCTGCGCGACCCCGAGGGCTACCCGGCGTGGTGGCCGCAGATACGGCGGGTGCGCCGGCTGGACGAGCGCTCGGGCGAGGCGGTGGTCAGGTCGCTGCTGCCGTACGAGCTGGTGCTGCGGGTCGCCGAGGGCCGCGACGACCCGGCGGCCGGGCTGCTCGAGGTCGCCCTGGACGGCGACCTGGAGGGCTGGTGCCGCTGGCGGGCCCGCCCGCACGGCCGCGGCACCGTCGCCCGGTACGAGCAGGAGGTGGTGCTGCGCAAGCCGCTGCCGCGCCGCCTGCCGGGGCTGCTGCGCCCGGTGCTGCGGGGCAACCACGCCTGGATGATGCGCTGCGGCCGCCGGGGCCTCGCCCGGCACCTGGCCGCCGGGGCGCGGTGACCGGCGGAGGAGCCCCCGGCAGGGGGGTGACCCGCGCGACCATGACAGCCAGTCAGAAAATCGGTTGCGTCCGCGCCGGAGCGGCCGGGACGCTCCCCCCATGACCGCTGCCACCGGCATCACCGTCCGGGCCGCCACCCTGGACGACGCCCCTGCCATCCGCGACCTGATCAACACCGTGGACACCATCGAGCTCGGCGCCCCGGAGACCGGCACCGAGGAGGTCGTCCGCGAGCTGACCCGCCCCGGCACCGCCATGGCCACCGACACCTGGCTGGCGTACGCCCCCGGCGGGGCCCTGGTCGCCTACGCCGTGGTCAACGACCCGTACGGCACCGAGCGCGTCAACGCCGACCACTACGTGCTGCCGGACCACCAGGCCGCGGGGGAGCACCTGGTGGACCTGATGACCTGGCGCGCCACGGAGATCGCCGCGGCCAACGGCGCGCCCGAGGCGGTCGTCCACCTGTACCTGACCACGAACCCGGTGCTGGACACCGGCCTGCTGCGGGCCCGCGGCTGGACCACCGTGCGCCGCTACCAGGTGCTCACCCGCCGCGTCGCCCCCGCCACCGACCCCGCTCCGGCGCCGCCGCCCGGCGTCCGGATGCGCGACTGCGCTGACGACGCCGCCCGGCGGGCCGTGCACGCGCTGATGGAGGAGGCGTTCACCCGGCACCACGACTACCACCCGCGCACCTTCGAGCAGTGGAGCCACGCCTTCGGCCCCGCGGGCCCCGAGTGGTCGCTGACCTGGCTGGCGCACGCCGACGGGATCGGCGCCGCGGGCGCGCTCGTGGCCAGGAACGACCGCGAGACGATGGGCTGGGTGACGCAGCTCGGCGTGGCCGCCGCGGCCCGGGGGCGCGGCATCGGGTCGTTCCTGCTGCGGAGCGCGTTCGCCGAGTTCGCCCGACTGGGCCGGGACACCGTGGGCCTCGGCGTGGACACGGAGAACGTCACCGGCGCCCTGCGGCTCTACGAGGGCCTCGGCATGCGCGTCCACTTCGCCGCCGACACCTGGGAGCTGCGGGCCGCCACCCGGTGACGGCCCGCGGCGGCGCTCACGCCCGCGGCCGGACCGGCTCCGCGCCGCGGTGCGCGTCGGCCAGCAGCAGATAGCCGTCCGCGTTGGCGCGGATCGACGCCCGCTCCTCCTCGGTGAGCGGGCGCCGCACCTTGGCGGGCACCCCGGCCACCAGCGAGCCCGGCGGCACCTCGGTGCCGGGCAGCACCACCGCGCCCGCCGCCACCAGCGACCCGGCGCCCACCCGGGCCCCGTTGAGCACCCGCGCGCCCATGCCGACCAGGACGTCGTCCTCGATCACACAGCCGTGCAGCACCGCGTTGTGACCCACCGTCACCCGCTCGCCGACCACCGCGGGGAAGCCCGGGTCGGCGTGGACGGTGCAGTTGTCCTGGACGTTGCTGCCCGCGCCCACGATGATCGTCTCCGCGTCGCCGCGCAGCACCGCCTGGTACCAGACGTTGGCGCGCGGCCCCAGCGTCACCGCGCCCACCACCACGGCGGTCGGGGCGACGAACGCCTCCGGGTCGATCCGCGGCTCGCGGCCCGCCACCGCGGCGATCAGGGGTTCGGTCATCTGCGTGCTCTCCTTCGCCTCGGGGCGCCCGCGCCGCGCGTCCGCCCGCCGTGCCTCGCCGTCGGGTCTCGCCGTCGTGCCCGCTGTCGGGCCCGCCCGGGGTGATCCGCTGTCCGCAGGCACCGTAGCGCCGGCCCGGGGCGGCGCCGCGGGGCAGGGGTCGGTACGGTGTCGGGCGTGCCTGGAAACGAGAACCTGTTCTCCTCGCTGCGCGCCGGGCGGCGGCGCGCGGCCTCCCGACTGGTGCACCGCGGCTGGCAGTGGCTGCGGGAGGCGGGCTCGGTCACGGCCGACCGGCCGGGGCCGCTGCGCTTCGCCCGGATCGGGGAGGGCACCCGGCTCGCCTTCCCGCTCGGCACCGTCTTCGGCGAGCAGTGCATCGAACTCGGGGCCCACTGCGTCATAGGGGAGCAGGTCACGCTCTCCGCAGGCATGCTGCCCGGCCTCGACCTCGGCCCCGACCCGATCGTGCGGATCGGGGACGGCTGCGTGATCGGGCGGGGCAGCCACGTCGTCGCCCACCACCGCGTCGTCATCGGCCGCGACGTCTTCTGCGGTCCCTACGTCTACATCACCGACGAGAACCACTCCTACGACGACACCGAGCAGCCCGTGGGCCGGCAGTGGCCGCGCACGGCGGCGGTCGAGATAGGCCCGGGAAGCTGGCTCGGCTCCGGGTGCGTGATCCTGCCGGGCGCCACCCTCGGGCGGAACGTGGTGGTCGCGGCGGGCGCGGTGGTGCGCGGCACCGTCCCCGACTTCAGCGTGGTGGCGGGCGCGCCCGCCAAGGTGGTGCGGCGCTACGTCCCCGACTCCGGCTGGGACCCGCCGCTGCGCACCCCCGCCCCCGTCCCGCTGCCCGAGGGCGTCACCTCCGAGCAACTGCTGGCGCTGGCCGAGCGGGCGGAGCGGGCGGAGGAGGCGGAGCGGACCGAGCAGGCGGCCTCCCGTCGCCCCGCCCGCCGTCCCGAGGGCGGGACCGCGCCGGCGGGTGGCCCGGGCGCGGTGTGACGGCCGGCCTCAGACCAGGTCGGACGGGTCGGTGTTGGCCCCGCACAGCAGGACGGCCACCCGCTCGGCGGGCCCGGGGCGGTAGGCCCCGGTGAGCAGCGCCGCCGCGGCCGCCGCCGTGCCGTGCTCCACCGCCACCCGGTGGCGGTCCCACACGGCGCGGCGCGCCGCCACGATGGCGTCGTCCTCCACCAGCACCGACACCACGCCGGTGCGCCGCGCCACCGCGAAGGCGATCTCCCCGACCCGGGTGGCGCCGAGCGAGTCCGCGGCCACCCCGGAGTTGTCCACGTCCACCGGGCGGCCCGCCGCCAGCGCCGCGTGCAGGGTGGGCGCGTTGTACGGCTCGACGGCCACCACCCGCGCCCTGCCCTCGAGGGCCGCGGCGAGCCCCGCCACCAGGCCGCCCCCGCCGCAGGCCACCAGCACCGTGTCCACCTCGCCGCCGGTCTGCTCCAGCAGCTCCAGGCCCACCGTGCCCTGGCCCGCGCACACCTCGGGCTGGTCGTAGGCGTGGCCGAACAGCGCCCCGGTGTCGGCGGCGCGCTTGACCGCCGCTTCGTGGGCGTCCGCGTACCGCTCGCCGACCTGGATCACCTCGGCGCCGAACGCCCGCATCCGCGCCACCTTCACCCGGGGCGCGTTGGCCGGGGTGAACACCTCCGCGCGCACCCCGAGGCGGGCGGCCGCCCAGGCGTACGCCTGCCCCGCGTTGCCGCCGGACGCGGTGATCAGGCCGGCGGCGGGCAGGGCGCCCGCGGCGGACGCGGCCAGCACCCGGTTGACCGCCCCCCGGGCCTTGAAGGAGCCGGTGTGCTGGAGCAGCTCCAGCTTCAGCCAGGTGCGGCCCGCGGGGGCGAACGCGTCGGGTTCGACCTCGGCCACGGGGGTGCGGCGCACCTGCCCGGCGATGCGGTCGGCGGCCTCGCGCACGTCGGCTGCTGTGATCACGGCGTCCCCTCGTCTTCCGTCCGTCGTCCGCGCCCCGGGGAGCGGCGACAGCAGCATAGTTGTGGACGCTCCTGACGGGCGAGAGCCGGGCGAGTCCGGCGGGCGGCCTCGCGGCTACGAGCGGTCCGGCGCGGGCCGGGCGGGGGAGAGCGTGCCGGCCGGGACGAGGCGGGCGGTGATCACCAGCGTGGCGTCCTCGACCTGGTAGTCCAGCGGCAGGGACAGGCGCCGCATCAGCCCCGCCATGCCGGCGTTGTCCGACTGCGTGATGGCGTAGACGCTGGTGCAGCCCGCCTCCGCCGCCATGGCGACCAGCCGGCGCAGCAGCTCGAGGCCGATGCCGTGCCGCTGCCAGGCGTCCTCCACCAGCAGCGACACCTCCGTCTCCTCGCCGTCCCACAGCAGGTGCGCCAGCGCCACCAGCTCCCCGGAGGAGGTCTCGGCGGCCAGGGTCTGGCCGAAGCGGGGGCTGAGCAGGTGGGCGAGGTACCGGTCGGCGTCCTGGACGGGGCCGTGGTAGCGCCGCCGCAGGGTCCGGGCCGAGCAGCGGGCGTGCATGGCCGTCGCGGCGGCCAGGTCCTCGGGGCCGGCCCGGCGGATGGTCAGGTCCGCCCCGGCGGGCAGGCTCAGCAGGTCGCGCCCGTCCGGCAGGCGCGGGCCGAGCCTGGTGTCGAGGTCCACCAGCGCGCGGGCGCGGGCGAACTCCGAGGGGGTGAACGGCAGGTAGGGCCGGGACACGGTGATCGTGCCGCCGGAGGAGTCGCGCAGGTGCATCGTGGTCCCGTCCAGGAGGTCCTCCGGTGTCCCGTCCCCGGCGGGCCGGGAGCGGATGGAGCAGCGCCCGAGGAGCTGACGCAGGGCCAGCGGCAGCTCGGCGGTGTCCAGGGCGGTGCGGGTGGCCAGGGTCAGCACACGGGTGGGGGTGTCCACCAGGTCGTGCGCCACCGCCCGGTCCAGCCACACGTCCCGGCCGCCCGCCTCGGTGACGGCGGCGGTGAGGTGCTGCGGGGCGACCGCGGCGGGCACGCGCAGCAGGAACTCGTCCACGGTGCCGTCGGACAGGGGGTGGGTCTGGAGGGTGAGGATGTCCGCCCCGAGGGCCGCCATGGCCCGGGTGAGCGCGGCGAGGCTGCCCGGGGCGTCGTCCACCGTGGTGCGCATGCGCCACAACATGGCCTCGCCGCCTGGCGCGGCCACGGGCGTCGGCGGCGAGGGAGCGGGTTCCGGGGCCGGTGGGGGCGGCGCGTGGCTGTGCGCCCACCACGCGTGGAAGCCCGCCGTGGCCACCAGCGCGAGCGAGGCCGCGAGCAGCAGCTCCACGCCCTGGGGCCCGTGCACCACCAGGTTCGCGATCACGTCGGCGACCGCGACGGCGGCGAACAGGGCGGCCAGCTCGACCAGCTCCTTGCGCCGGCGGTGCGGGTGACGAGGCGTCTTCTTGGCTCGGAAGTCCGTCATGGCACCACCGTCGCCCATCGGTGTTGCCTGATCACGAACGACGTATGACCAGCGCGTAAAGGATGATTCATCCTGATTGGTCCTCTTTTCCGGATAAGAGGCGAGACAGGGAGCGGCAAAAAGTTGCGGTGCCCCTTATGGTCATACACCAGTGCGAGACCCCTCGGTGGCCCCTGGGCCCGCCGCGGCCCGGAACGACTGGAAAACACCTGCGCAGCGGTTTCCGGCCAGGGGGAGGGGTTGCGCGCGAGCGCCCGGAGTGCCCGCGGCCCGTCCTCCGCTCCCGCCCCGTCGCCGGGCCGGGCGGTGACGGCCCGGCAACGGGGAGGCGGCTCAGTCCTCCAGGGACGGGGCCCGCAGGACGCAGCCGGTGGTGGGGTCCAGCCAGATCTCGTGGACCTTGCCGTCCTTGAGGACCTCCACCTCCCACACCAGGCGGGTGACGGTGTCCTTCCCGCCCTTCTTCCCCTTGCGGGCCTTGCCGGCCCGCTCCTTCTTCCCGTCCTTGCCCGCCTTGCCGGCCCGCTCCTTCTTCCCGGCCCGGTCCTTCTTGCCGTCCTCGGACTTCAGCCGCTTCTTCTCCAGTTCGGCGGCCACGACCTTCCCGCCGAGCTTGTGCTGGGCGATCTTCGACGCCTCGTGGATCGTCACCACGCCGTCGTGGTCGTGCGGGTGCCCGGAGCCGTGCGGGTGCCCGGAACCGTGCGCCCACGCGACCGGGGACGCGCCCAGCAGCACCGCCGCCGCCACGCCCGCCACGACGGCGCCGCGGCACCCCTTGCCCTCCATGCTCAGCTTCATGGTTGGTCCTCCTCGGGTCCTCGGTGAGTCGGCGCCGGTCCCCCGGCGCCGACCGCATCCGTTCCCCGGGAACGGCCCGCGCCGGCGGGCCGCCGCCACTCATCGCCCGATCGAGGGCGGGGCGGTTGCGCCTACTGCCCGACGCGGCCCGGCTGGAGCACCGTGGTGTGCAGCACCCGGCCGTCCTGCTCCCGCAGACGGACCGTCATCTCCGCGGAGGCGCCGTCGATCTCCACCTCGCCGAAGAACTGGTAGCCGTCCACCGGCGCGGTGTTCGCGTGCGCCGCGTCCGGCGCCTTCACGAACACCCGCTCGGGGCCGAACGTCTGGTCGAGCGCGCTGGCCGGGAACGCCCCGGCGTTGAGCGGCCCGGAGACGAACTCCCAGAACGGCTCGAAGTCGGTGAACGCCGCCCGCGACGGCTGGTAGTGCTGCGCCGACGTGTGGTGCACGTCCGCCGTCAGCCACACCGTGCCGGTGATCCGGCGGTGCTTGACGAACCGCAGCAGCTCGGCGATCTGGAGCTCGCGCCCCAGCGGCGCCCCGGGGTCGCCCTGCGCCACCGCCTCGATGTTCCCGGTGGAGCCGTCCGGCACCACCAGGCCGAGCGGCATGTCCGCGGCGATGACCTTCCACACCGCCCGCGAGCGGGCCAGCTCCCGCTTCAGCCAGCGCAACTGCTCCACGCCCAGGATGCCCTGCGGGTCCACCGTCTGACGGCCCGGCGTGTTGGCGTTGCGGTGGGTGCGCATGTCCAGGACGAAGACGTCGAGCAGCGGCCCGTACCGCACGACCCGGTACATGCGGCCCGAGCCGTCGGGCCGCGGCGCGGCGGCGGGGAAGTACTCGGTGAACGCGCGCCGGGCCCGGGCGACCAGCGTGTCGACGTTCTTCTCGGTGTAGCGCGCGTCGTCGAGAATCTCCCCGGGATACCAGTTGTTGACGACCTCGTGGTCGTCCCACTGCACGATCGAGGGCACCCGCGCGTTGAACGCGCGCAGGTTCGCGTCCAGCAGGTTGTACCGGAAGTTCCCCCGGAACTCCGCCAGCGTCTCGGCGACCTTCGCCTTCTCCTCGGTGGTGACGTTGCGCCAGGTGCGGCCGCCGGGCAGGGCCGCGGTGGCCGCGATCGGGTTGTCGGCGTAGACGTTGTCGCCGCTGCACAGGAAGAAGTCCGGGTCCAGGTCCAGCATCGCCCGGTAGATGCCGTAGCCGCCGATGTCCGGGTTGATGCCCCAGCCCTGCCCGGCGATGTCCCCGGACCACAGGAAGCGCACCCTGTCGCGGCGCCGGGCCGGCGCGGTGCGGAAGCTGCCCTCGACGGCGGGGCCGGTCAGGCCCGGGTCGTCGGGGTCGGCGAGCCGCACCCGGTAGTGGACCAGTTCGCCGGGCGGCAGGCCGTGCAGGGCCGTGCTGCCGGTCAGGTCGGTGTCCGGGGTGAGCACGGGGCCGGTCCAGCGGCGCACGCGGCGGAAGGTCTCCGTGGGGCTGATCTCGACGATCATCCGGGCGGGCCGGTCCGCCCGCACCCACACCAGGCCGGACGTCGCGGTCACCCCGCCGGTCTGGACGCCGAACTCGGCCCGCGGCCGGCCCCGGCGCACCTGCGCGGGCGCGCCCGCCGGGGCGGCGGCGTGGGCGGCGCCGGGCAGCGCGGGCACCAGCAGCGCCCCCGAGGCGGCGAGCCCGCCCAGGAGCAGCGCTCGGCGGTCGGGGGCGGGGCCGGTGGGAGTGCCGGGGGTGGATGGCATGGGTCTTCCTCCTGAGGCGGCGGAGCTGTTGCGCGAGCCGTGTCTAACGCAGCGACGTGCCAGGCACACGAACACCCAGTGAACAGCCACACCACGGGGGAGAGGAGGGAGGGCGGCGGGGCCGCGCGGGGAGTGCCGCCGGGCCCGCGAACGGGTGCCGGGGCGCTCCTGGCGGGGGCTCCCTCCACGGGCCGCCCACTCCCGCGCGCCGGACCGGCGAGACCCGCGCCACGGCAGGGGCATTCCCGCGCCACGCGCACCGGCACCGCACGTCGCACCGCGCGCTCGGCACCGTCCGTCCGCCGGGCGCGTGCACCGGCCCCGCGCGCATTGGCCCCGTGCACCGGCACCGCACACACCGGCCCCGCGCGCACCGGCACCGCACACGCCGGCCCCCACGTACATGGATGCCATCCCCGCGCAACGCGCACCCGCACCGCGCATACACGCATCCCATGACCGCACCACTCGCACCGGGCTGCGCATACCGGGACCACGCACGACCGCACCCCGCGATATCGCTCCCCGCTTTCACCGCCCCGCGCGGTTTTTCCGTCCGGCCCTTCCGCGATATCCCGCCCGATGGCCCGCAGCCCGTATTCGCCCCTTGAAACGCGGAAACCGCGGAAACGCGGAAACAGGGGAGTCCACGGAAGCCAGGGAAACCGCACCCGAGCGGAACCCTCTCCCCACCCCGTTCCCGCGCCGCCGCCGGCTCAGGGCGGCCCGCCCCCGGGTCCCGCCCGCGCCCCGCCTACGATGGACCCGTGGACGACGAACTCGTCGCCCTCTACGCGGAGGGCGACCGCGCCGGGCGGGTGGTCGGCCGTGCGCCCAGGAGCCGGGTGCGGGCCGAGAACCTGCCGCACGCCGCGACCGCGACCCTGCTGCGCGACGCCGCGGGGCGGGTGTACGTCCACCGCCGCACCGACACCAAGGACATCTACCCGGGCATGCACGACGTGTGGGCCGGCGGAGTGGTCCGCGCCGGGGAGGACCCCGTGCGGACGGCGGCCCGGGAGCTGGCGGAGGAGCTGGGGGTCCACGGCTGCGAGCCGGTCCCCCTGTTCACCCACTGGTACCGCGACGATCACACCAACTACCTCGCCCATCACTTCGAGGCCCGCTGGGACCCCGCCCGCCACGGCCCCGTCCGGCACCAGCCGGAGGAGGTCGCCGCCGGGTGGTGGATGGAGTGGCCCGAGCTGCTGGCCCGGCTCGCCGACCCGTCCTGGCCGTTCGTTCCCGACGGGCGGGCCGGCGTCGAGCTGTACCTGCGCCACTCCGGGCGCCGCTGACCCGCGCGCGGCGCCCCGGGCCGCCCGTCAGGCGGCCTTCGCCTTCTTGCCGTCGGGGGTGACGGCGAACCACGTGCCGCCGACACCCTGGCCCTTGATGTCGCCGGGCGCCTCGTCGCCGCTGAAGGTGTACAGCAGCCAGCAGTCCACGGACGCCTGCCGGGTGCCGTCCGGGCGGGCGAACGGCGTGACCAGCTTCGGGTCGACGCCCTCCACGTCGTTCTTCTCCACGGCGGCCACCGGCGTCCACTTCTCCAGGCACTCGCCGAGGCAGTTGGACTTCATCGGCCAGCGCGAGTCCTTGGTGAACAGGTAGACCGTGTGGCCCTCGCCGTCCTGGAGGATCCGGCCGAGCTCCGGGTCGTTGCGCACCGAAAGGCCCGGCAGGTCGGCGGGCTGCTCCGCCTCGGCCCCGCCGCCCGCGCCCGTGCCCGCGCCGGCGCCCGCGGCGGAGGCCTTCTTGCCGTCGGGGGCCACCGCGAACCAGGTGCCGCCGACGCCCTCGCCCTTGGTCTGGCCCGGCTGCACGTCCTTGTTGTAGCGGTACAGCGGCCAGCCGCCCAGGGTGAGCTGCTTGGTGCCGTCGGCGCGGGCCACCTCGCCGAGCAGCGACTCGTCGAGCCCCGCGGCCGCCGACACGTCGCCCGCGGGCACCGGCGGCCAGGTCACCGCGCAGTCCCCGTCGCAGTTGGACTGCGGCGGCTGGTGGGAGTCGTTGTCGAAGCGGTAGAGGGTGAATCCCCTGCTGTCCGTCACCAGGTCGCCGATCCTGGTGTCCTTGCGCACCGCCAGCTCCCCGGCCGCCTGCTGCGCGGACTGCGCGCCCGCGCCCGCCGCCTGCCGGCCGCCGCCGTAGTCCCCGCTCCCGTAGGTGGCGTCGGCCGCGGCGCCCGCCGGGGCCGCGGGGTCGGCCGCGTTGTCGCCACCCGAACCGCCGCACGCCGCCGTCAGCATGATCACGGCCGCCGTTCCGGCGAGCGACGCGTAACGCAGCTTCTTCATCTTTCACACCTGCCTGTTCGCAGTCGGTCGGCGCCGGGCGCGCCGTTTGCCGCCCCTAAGTACGGGGGCCCGCTGGCGGGTGTTCAAAGGAATGCTCCCGGGATTCGCGGCGGATTTCCCGGGCCGGTACCGCTGTCCGTTCGGTACCGCTGTCCGTTCGGTCCCGGTGCGCCGGGCACCGGGACCGGCAGGCCGACGGAGGCGCCGCTCGGCCGCCGCGCCTCAGTCCACGCCGAGCAGCCGCTCCACCGGGTCGATCGCGAAGTACAGCAGGAACAGCGCCGTCACCCCCCACAGCAGCGGGTGCACCTTCCTGGCCCGGCCGAGCACGGTCTGGAGCAGCACGTAGGAGACGAAGCCCGCGCCGATGCCGTTGGTGATGCTGTAGGTGAACGGCATCACGGAGACGGTCAGGAACACCGGGACGGCGATGTCGAGCTCGTCCCACGGGATGAACCTGACCTGTGTCATCAGCAGGAAGCCGACGACGATCAGGGCGGGCGCCGCGGCCTGCGCGGGCACCACGACCGCCAGCGGCGTGAACAGCAGCGCCAGCGCGAAGAGCGAGCCGGTGACCACGCTCGCGAGCCCGGTGCGGGCGCCCTCGCCGACGCCCGCCGCCGACTCGATGTAGGTGGTGTTGGACGACGCCGACGCCGCGCCGCCCGCGACCGCCGCCGTGGCGTCCACGAACAGCACCCGGCCCAGGCCCGGCACCCGGCCCCGCTCGTCCAGCAGCCCGGCCTCGCCGGAGACCCCGACCACCGTGCCCATGGTGTCGAAGAAGTCGCTGAGGACCAGGGTGAACACCAGCAGCGTGGCCGTGATGACGCCCGCCTCCGCGAACCCGCCGAAGAGGCTGAACTCGCCCACGAGACCGAAGTCGGGCGCGGCCACCACGTCGTCCGGGATCCTCGGCACGGTGGTGCCCCAGGACGCGGCGGGGACGTCGGCGATCTCGTTGACGACGACGGCGAACACCGCCGTCGTCACGATGCCCAGCAGCAGCGCCCCCCTGACCTTGCGGACCAGCAGGCACACCGTCAGCAGCAGGCCGAGGCAGAACACCACGGCGGGCCAGCCCATCAGGTGGTTGTCCACGCCCATGTCCACGGGCACCGTGGTGTGCTCGCGGTCCGGGTTGCGGGTGACGAACCCGGCGTCCACGAAGCCGATGAACGCGATGAACAGGCCGATGCCGACGCTGATCGCCTGCTTGAGGGCCTGCGGGATGGCGTGCATGATTGCCTGCCGCAGCCCCGTGACCACCAGCAGGCAGATCAGCAGGCCCTCGATGACGACCAGGCCCATGGCGTCCGCCCAGCTCATCCGCGGGGCGATCTGGAAGGCGACGACCGCGTTCAGGCCCAGCCCGGCGGCGAGGGCCAGCGGCAGGTTCCCCGCCACACCCATGATCACCGTCATCACCGCGGCGACCAGCGCGGTGGAGGTGGCCAGCTCCTCCGGCGACAGCTTGTGCCCCGAGGCGTCGGCGGCGCTGCCCAGGATGATCGGGTTGAGCACCAGGATGTAGGCCATGGTGAAGAACGTGGCGAAGCCGCCGCGCACCTCGCGGCCCACGGTGGAGCCGCGCTCGGAGATCCGGAAGAAGCGGTCCAGGGCACTGCCGCGCCCTGCGCCCGGGCCCGGCTCCGCCTGGGGCGGGTGGGTGACGTCTTTGGCCATGGCACGCTCCTGAGGTGGTTCCACGCGGGTACCGGGGGAGTGTGCCTGCTCGCGGGCCGGTTTTGGGTTTACGGAATGTAAACGAACTCCCCGTCAGCCCTCGTGCCGGGCCCGCACCGCCTCCGCCAGCGCCCGCACCGCTCCGTCGATCTCGCCCGGGGCCAGGTGCGCGTACCCCAGGACCAGCTCCGCCGCGTCCGGCGCCGGGCGGGCGGCCACCGTGTAGTCGGACAGCGGGCGCAGCCGCACCCCGGCCGCGCCCGCGAGCGACGCCAGGTCCGCCTCGCGCAGCCCGGGGAACCGGGCGATCAGGTGCAGCCCCGCCGCCACGCCCCGCACCCGGGCGTCGGGGAAGTGCCGGGCCAGCGCGCCCACCAGGGCGTCCCTGCGGTCCCGGTACCGCCGCTGGGCGCGCCGCAGGTGCCGGTCGTAGTGGCCGCCCGCGACGAAGTCGGCGAGCACCGCCTGGTCCAGCGACGGGTGGCCCAGGTCGGTGGTGCGCTTGACCTCGGCGACCTCGTCCAGCAGCGCGGGCGGGCACACCAGCCAGCCCAGGCGCAGGCCCGGGGCGAGCGTCTTGCTCACCGACCCGGTGTACGCCACCCGGGCCGGGTCCAGGCCCTGGAGCGCGCCCACCGGCTCCCGGTCGTAGCGGAAGTCGCCGTCGTAGTCGTCCTCCACCACCAGGCCGTCCGCCGACCGAGCCCAGGCGAGCAGCGCGGCGCGGCGGGCCGCCGAGTACGACACCCCGGACGGGAACTGGTGCGCGGGCGTCACCACGGCCAGGCGCGCGCCCGACGCGGCCAGCGCCGCCGGGTCGAGCCCCGCGCCGTCCACCGGGACCGGCACCGGCCGCAGCCCGGCCGCCTCGAACAGCGGCCACGACTCCAGGCTGCCCGGGTCCTCCGTGGCCACCCGGCGCAGCCCGCGCGCGAACGCCACCCGGGACAGCAGCGTCAGCGCCTGCGCCACCCCGGAGCAGACGATCAGCCGGTCGGCGTCCACCGCCACCCCGCGCCGCCTGGCCAGCAGCGCGGCCAGGGCCTCGCGCAGCGCGGGCAGGCCGCGCGGGTCGGGGTAGTCCAGGCCGCTGCTGGGCAGTTGGGCCAGCACCCTGCGCTGCGCGGCGCCCCACGAGGCGCGGGGGAACAGCGACAGGTCGGGGCGACCGGGGCGGAAGTCGGCCACGTCCGGCGGGGGCCCCGCCGGGGCGGCGGGCGGCGCGGGCCGGCGCGCGGCGTCCCGCAGCCGGGCCACCCAGGTGCCCGCGCCGGTCCTGGTGACCAGGTACCCCTCCGCGGTGAGCTGCGCGTACGCGTCGGTGACCAGGCCGCGGGAGACCCCGAGGTCGGCGGCGAGCTCCCGGCTCGGCGGCAGCCGCGTCCCCGGCGCGAGCACCCCGGAGCGCACGGCGTCGCGCAGCGCGTCCCGCAGCAGCCACCCCCGGCGCCGCCGCCCCGCCCCCGCGGCGGGCAGCAGCAGCTCCCAGGCGAGGGTCCACCCCGGATCCCGCGCCGCGCCGCCCGCCGCGCCCTCCGGTCGGCCGCCGCCCCCCGCGCCCCCGGGTTCGGGCGGCGCCGCGCCCCGCCCGCGGTCGTCCCGGTCCCCGCGCCCGCGTCCGTCCCCGCGCCCGTCCCCGCGCCCGTTCCGCCCCGCCACGCCGCCTCCCGCTCCCCGCCCCTCGCCGCCACGAGGGGCCCGCCTCACACACGTCATCGCCCGGATTGGTCCGTGAAACCGCCCCCGGATTGGACCTTAATACGGACCACCCGCCCCCATAGCGTCCCCTGCGTGGAAAACTCGCACCGGCTCGGCGCCCTGCTCGCCGCCCTGGCCACCCTCGTCGTGGGGGCCTCGTTCACCGCCAACAGCGTCCTCGCGCACTACCCGTACCTGGGCGGCCAGGCCGTGCGGTACGGCGTCGCCGCGCTGCTGCTGTCGCCGCTGCTGATCGGCTCCGGCGCCCTGCGCGCCCTGACACCGCGACTGTGGCTGCGCCTGGCCGTGCTCGCCGCCACCGGCATGGTCGGCTTCAACGTGGCGGTCATCGCCGCCGAGCGCACCGCCGAGCCCGCCGTGCCCGGGGTGTTCGTCGGCTGCGCCCCCCTGGTCGTCGCCGTCCTCGCGCCCCTGCTGCGGGGCCGGCGCCCCACCGCCCGCCTGGCCCTGGCGGCGGGCGTGGTCGCGGCCGGCGCCGCCGTGGTGCAGGGCTTCGGCCGCACCGACACCGCGGGCGTCGCCTTCTCCGTGCTCGCCCTGGCCGGCGAGGTGGCGTTCGCGCTGGTGGCGGTGCCGCTGCTGACCGTCCTCGGCGCCGCCCAACTGTCCGCGCTGGCCTGCGCGGTGGCCGCCGCGGAGGCCACCGTCCTCGGGATCGCGCTGGACGGGTCGGGGTGGCTGCGCCTCCCGGACACCGCGGAGGCCGCCGCGCTCGGCTGGCAGGCGGTGGTGGTGACCGTGATCGGCTTCGTGTGCTGGTACGCGGGGATGCGGCGGATCGGCCCGGAGCGCGCCACCCTGTTCTCCGGGCTGATCCCGGTCTCGGCGGCGCTGACCGCGCCCCTGGTCGGCGCGGGCGGCCTGGGCCCGGTGCAGGTGGCGGGCAGCGCGCTGGTGGGGGCCGCGGTCGCGTTCGGCGCCACCGGCGGCACGGCCCGCCCGCGGCGGGAGGCGGAGCCCGCGGCACCTCTCGACACCACCGCGCGCGAGGTGATCGACTGCTTGGATGCCGGATCCGCTGAACGAGTCCCACCTGGCCGCTCCCGCCCTTGACCGCGTGGCCCGGGCCGCCCGCCCCTACCTGGAGGCGCTGCCCGGGCTGCCCGTGCGGGACCCGGCCGCCGAGCACCTGCTGCGGGAGCTGGACGGGCCGCTGCCCGAGAACGGCCACGGCACCCTGGACAGCGTCGAGCGGCTGCTGCGCGTCAGCACCGCCGCGGCCACGCACTCCTCCGGGCCGCGCTTCTTCCACTTCGTCGTCGGCGGCGCCACCCCGGCCGCGCAGGCCGCGGACTGGGTGGCCTCGCTGCTGGACCAGTGCGCCGGCCTGTGGGCGTCGTCCCCGCTGGCCGCCGAGGCCGAGACGGTGGCGCTGCGCTGGCTGAAGGAGCTGTTCGGGCTGCCCGCGGAGTACGGCGGGGTGCTCACCCCCAGCGCCACCTTCGCCAACCTCACCGGCCTGGCCTGCGCCCGCCAGTGGTGGGGCGAGCGGCACGGCGCCGACGTGGCCGCCGACGGCCTGGCCGGGCTGCCCCGGATGCCCGTGTTCTCCGGCGGCTACGTCCACCCCAGCAGCCGCAAGGCCCTCCAGATCCTCGGCTGCGGCCGGGACGCGGTGCGGGTGGTGGCGAGGGACGACGCGGGACGGGTGGACCCGGCCGCCCTGGACGCGGCGCTGGCCGCGGCCGAGGGGCCCGCCGTCGTCATCGCCAACGCCGGCGAGGTGAACACCGGCGACTTCGACCCCGTCGGCGAACTCGCCGACATCGCCGAGCGGCACGGTGCCTGGCTGCACGTCGACGGCGCCTTCGGCCTGTTCGCCGCGCTGTCCCCGCGCACCGCCCACCTCACCGCCGGCGTGGAGCGGGCCCACTCGGTGGCCGCGGACGCCCACAAGTGGCTGAACGTCCCCTACGAGAGCGGGTTCGCCCTCGTCCGCGACCCGCGGCTGCTCGCCCGCGCCTTCGGCGCCTGGAACGCGCCGTACCTGGCCAGCGGCGACGGCGGGGCCCGCGTCGACTACAACAACCTGGGCCCCGAGTCGTCCCGGCGGGCCAGGGCGCTGCCGATCTGGGCGGCGCTGCGCGCCTACGGGCGGCAGGGCCTGCGCGCCATGGTCGAACGCCACCTCGACCTCGCCGCGCACCTCGCCGAACGCGTCGAAAGCGCCCCCGACCTGCAACTGCTCGCGCCCGTGCGGAGCTGCGTGGTCTGCTTCCGGCACCGCCCGCCCGGCCTGCCCGAGGCCGCGCTGGACGCGCACAACCGGCGGCTCGGCGAGGAGCTGATCGCCGACGGCCGGGTGTACGCGGGCACCACCGTGTACCGGGGGGTGACCGCGCTGCGCCCGGCCATCGTCAACTGGCGCACCCGGGAGGAGGACGTGGCGGCGCTGGTGGAGGTGGTCGGGGAGCTCGGCGCCCGCCTGGCGGGCGAGGCCGCAGGCTGACCGCCGCCGGGCCGGTCACGCCACCCGGTCCGCCGGCCGGTCCCCGCCGCCCTCCGCCCCGGCCATGCGGTCGAACGCGTCGCGGAACACACCGGGGCGGCCCAACTGCGCCGCGACGCTGTCCCGCAGCCGGGTCAGCCGCCCGATGCGCGCGTCGAGCTCCGCCAGGCGCTGCCGCAGCACCACCTCGCCGACGCACGGGCCGCCCCGCGGCTCGGGCCGGTCCAGGCCGCCGAGCAGGGTGCGCACGTCCTCGATGGTCAGCCCGATCTCCAGCAGGTCCCGCACGGCGCGCAGCCGCCGCAGGTCCCGCGGCCCGTACTCGCGGTGCCCCGAGGGGGCGCGCCCCACCGCGATCAGACCCCGCTGCTCGTAGTACCGCAGCGCCCGCGGTGTGAGCCCGACCGCCGCGGCGGCGTCCCCGATCCGCATCGCTTCCTCCCCGGCCCGCCGGTGTCACAGCTCGACGAGGACGGCCCCGACGTGCCGGCCCTCCAGCAACTCGCACAGCGCCCGCGGTGCCTGGTCCACACCCGTGAAGCGCGTGTGCGGGAACACCAGTGTGCCCTCGCGCAGCCCGCGGCCCAACACCTCCTCCCACTCCGGCACGGCGCCCAGGTGGTCGGCGCCCGCGATGCCGCGCAGCGTGATGCTCCGGCTGATCAGCGAGAAGGTGTCCACCGGCGTGCTTCGGGCACCGCCGAGCTGGGCGGCGAGCGCGCCGACCAGCGCCACCCTGGCCCCGCGGTTCGCCACGGCCAGCGCCGCGGTCAACTGCTCGCCGCCGACGTTGTCGAACACCGCGTCCACCCCGTCCGGCGCCGCCTTCCGCAGGTGCTCCTCGAACGAGCCGCCGTCCCGCAGCACCACGGCGTCGTAGCCCAGCTCGTCCACCAGGCGCCGCGCCTTGTCGGGGGAGCCGGTGCTGCCGATCACCCGCGCGGCGCCGCGCAGCCTGGCGATCTGCCCGGCGAACGAGCCGACGCCGCCCGCGGCCCCGCTGACGAACACCGTGTCACCGGGCCGCACCTGCGCCGCCCGCACCACGCCGAGCCAGGCCGCGAAGCCCTGCGACAGATGCGCCGCCGGGTCGGGCAGCGCCTCGGGGTCCAGCCGCCGCACGGCGGCCGCGTCCACGGCCGCGTACTCCCGCCAGCCCGTGTAGGTCAGCACCAGGTCCCCCGGCGCAGGACCGCCGCCGGGCGCGGCCACCACCTCGCCGACCGCGGGACCCCACAGCGGCCCGCCCGGGACGATCGGCGGCACCGGCACGTCCCCGATGTCCTCCTGCATCAGCGTGCGCATCACTGCGGCCACGCCCATCAGCCGGTTGCGCACCAGCACCTGCCCGGGCCCGGGCTCGGGCACCGGGACGCGGACCACGGAGAAGTGCTCCGCGCGGAGCGCGCCCTCGGGGCGGGCGGCCAGGCGGACCTCGCGGTGCAGGGAGGGGACGGCGGCGGTGGTCACGACGGCTCCTTCGGTCTCGGCCCGGCCCGGGCGGCCGGACGGCGACGCGAGGACCGTAAAACCTGACGCATGCGTCAAGTGCAAGACCGCCTTCCGCCTCCGGACCCGCCGGGGCTCAGCGCGTGAACACCTCGAACGCCACCGCCGGGCGCCCGCCGAACCGCTCCGCGGCCGCCGCGAGCTCGCCCTCCACCAGTTGCCGCGCGTACTCCAGTGGCGGCCGGCCGGACAGGGCCGCGATGTACGCGCGGTGCTCGGCCAGCGAGGCGACGCCCCGGCGCACCGCCTCCGGTCCGACCGCCACGGCGTGCGTCGGCCGCTCCGACCCGGCCACGGCCACCCACCGCACCCCGTCCCACGGCTCCAGGCCGCCGTCGGCGAGCTCGGGGAAGATCCACCGGTTGCCCGCGTCGCCCGCCGCGTCCAGCACCGCGCGGCCCACCGCCCGGTGGTCGGGGGTGTTCCACACCGAGCCGAACCAGGTGTCGCGGTGGTTCAGGGTGACCACCAGCTCGGGGCGGTGGCGGCGGATCGCGGCCGCGATGTCCCGGCGCAGCGCGGGACCGTACTCCACCACCCCGTCCCGGTGCCCGAGGAACTCCACCGAGCCCACCCCGACCACGGCCGCGCTCGCCCGCTCCTCGGCCTCCCGCACCGGCGCCGCCCGGGCGGGATCCATCCCCTCGATCCCCGCCTCGCCCCGCGTCACCAGCACATACCCGACCTCGCGCCCCGCCGCGGTCCACTCCGCGACGGCCGCGGCCGCGCCGTACTCCAGATCGTCCGGGTGCGCCGCCACCGCGAGCGCGCGCCGCCAGTCCCCGGGCAGTGCGGGCAGTTGCTCCATGGGGCGAGCCTATGCGGTGCGGGCCCGCCGCACCCGGTCACAGACCCCCGGCCACCCGCAGCACCGCGCCGGTCGTGTACGACGCGTCGTCCGACAGCAGCCACGCCACCGCCCCGGCGACCTCCTCCGGCCGCCCGGCGCGGCGCATCGGCACGGCCGGGGCCTTCCTCGCGGGCCGGTCCGGGTCGCCCATGGCCGCGTGGATGTCGGTCAGCACCAGGCCGGGCTGCACCGAGTTGACCCGGATGCCCTCCTCGGCCAGCTCCTTCGACAGGCCCACCGTCATCGCGTCCACCGCCGCCTTGCTCGCGGCGTAGTGCACGTACTCGCCGGGGCTGCCGAGTGTGGCCGCGCCCGAGGAGATGTTCACGATGGCGCCGCCCCGGCCGCCCCGCGCGGTGCTCATGTCCCTGGCGGCCCGGCGCGCGCACAGCAGGGCGCCGGTGACGTTGACGTCCACCACGCGCCGCACCACCTCCGGGTCGGTGGCGGTGAACCGGCCCAGCGGCCCGGTCACCGCCGCGTTGTTCACCAGGCCGGTGACCGGCCCCAGCTCGGCCGCCGCGGTGTCGAACAGCAGGTCCACGTCGGCGAGGGAGCTGACGTCCGCCCGCACCGCCACGCACCGCGCCCCGGCCTCCCGCACCCGCCGGGCCGTCTCCAGCGCCGCGTCCTCGTCGCCCACCCAGCAGAACGCGATGTCGTGCCCCTCGGCGGCCAGCCGCAGCGCGACCGCCGCGCCGATGCCCCGCCCGCCTCCGGTGACGACCGTGATGTGATCACTCATGCCGGGACGGTACCGGACCCCCGCGCCGGCGCCGCACCGCCCATACGGCCGCCCCCGCCGCGAGCACCGCGCAGCCCCACGCCACCGACGCCGCGGGCAGGCTCGCCGCGAGCACCAGGCACCCGGCGAACCCCACCACCGGCACCGCGCGCGGCGGCCGGCCCTCGTCGCCGCGCAGCGTCAGCGCCGAGGCGTTCGCCACCGCGTAGTAGACCAGCACCGCGAACGACGAGAACCCGATCGCCCCGCGCAGGTCCACGGACGCCGCGAGCACCGCCACGGCCGCGCCCACCGCAAGCTCGGCGCGGTGCGGCACGCCGAAGCGCGGGTGCACCGCCGCCAGACGCCGCGGCAGATGACCGTCGCGGGCCATCGCGAACGTGGTCCGCGACACCCCGAGCACCAGCGCCAGCAGCGACCCGAGCGCCCCGGCCACCGCCCCCGCCCGCACCACCGCCTCCGGCCAGCCCTCGCCCGCCGCCAGCGCCAGCGGATCGGCCGCCGCCGCCAGGCGCCGCGGGCCGAGCGCCGCCAGCACCGCGAGCGCCACCGCCGAGTACACGGCGAGCACGATGCCCAGCGCCAGCGGGATCGCCCGGGGGATCACCCGGGCCGGGTCCCGCACCTCCTCGCCGAGCGTGGCGATCCTGGCGTACCCGGCGAACGCGAAGAACAGCAGCCCGGCCGCCTCCAGCACCCCGCGCACCCCCGTCCCCGGGAACGGCGTGAAGTTCCCCGCCCGGGCCTGCCCGCCCAGCAGCGCCCCCGCCACCGCGCACCCGAGCGCCAGCAGCACCGCGGCCACCAGCACCCGGGTGAGCAGCGCCGACTTGTGCACGCCCCGGTAGTTCGCCGCGGTCAGCGCCGCCACCGCGGACAGCGCCACCGCCGTGCGCGCCCCGCGCCCCGCGCCGGGCGCCGCGTACTGCGCCACGGTCAGCGCCATGGCCGCGCAGCTCGCCGTCTTCCCGACCACGAACCCCCAGCCCGCCAGATACCCCCAGAAGTCGCCCAGTCTGCGCCGCCCGTAGACGTAGGTGCCGCCCGACTGCGGGTACCGCGCGGCGAGCCGCGCCGAGGACGTGGCGTTGCAGTAGGCGACCACCGCCGCCACCGCGAGCGCGATCAGCAGCCCGGAACCGGCCGCCCGCGCGGCGGGCGCGAACGCCGCGAACACCCCCGCCCCCAGCATCGCCCCGAGCCCGACGACCACGGCGTCGACGGTGCCCAGGGACCGGGCGGGTGCGGGTGCGGCAGGCGGTTCCGGAGCGCTCACGGGGGGACTCTAGCCCTCCCGGGTGGCGCCCCGGAGCCCGATGGACCCCCTGCATTGGTCTTGACCAAGGAATGCCGCCGCCTTACTGTCGCCGGGTAGCGAGTACTGAAAGAACCTTTAATAAACAACTCAGTGAAAGCGGCCCGGCACGGGCGCCGAGGGGGAGAGCGGAGGCCGGCGCGCCCGCGCGGCCGACCCCGGCGCGGACCACGCCGGCGCCGCGGCGCCGCCCGGCGGGCGGCACGAGAGTCGGGCCACACTCAGGGGGACAGGTGACCAAGCGATCCGCGGCGGTGCAGGAGCCCAAGTACTGGCAGCTCAAGACCGTCCTGAACGACGCCCTCGAATCCGACTTCGCCGTCGGTGAGGTCCTGCCCAACGAGCGGGAGCTCGCCGCGCGCTTCGGCGTCGCCAGGGCCACCCTCCGCCAGGCCCTCGACCAACTGGAGCTCGAAGGCAGGCTCCAGCGCCGCCGCGGCGTGGGCACCACCGTGGCCGGGCCCCGCGCCTGCGTGCCCGTGGCCCGCCCGCGGCACTCCTGGCCCGGCGCCGCGCCCGACGCCTGGCGCACCGTGGACTGCGGGCAGGAGCCCGCCCCGGCCGCCGTCGCCGCCGCCCTGGAGATCCCCGCCGGCGAGCGGGTGCACGTCCTGCACCGGCTGCGCACCCTCGGCGGCCAGACCATCGGCACCGAGCAGCTCCACATCCCCACCCGCTCCGTGCCCGCCGCGTCCGGGATCCCCGCCCCCGGCGGCTCGGCCCGCGCCGTGCTGCGGGAGCTGCACGGCCTCCCGCTGGACGGCCAGACCCGCTCGGTCGAGCTCGGCGCCGCCGGCGCGGAGGACGCCAGGCGCCTCGACCGGCTGCCCGGCTCCCCGGTGCTGGTGCTGACCACCCGCTACCTCAGCGGGGGCCGCGCCGCCGCCGTCGCCGTCGCCACCTACCGCGCCGACACCTGCCGGCTGACCTTCGACGACTCCGGAGCGGTCGGCGTCGCCCCGTACGAGACGGCCCGCCAGGCGTCGTGACCCGCCGCGCCGGACCGGGTCACGGCCGCGGGCCCGTCCCCGTCACCCGGGTGACGGCGAACAGCTCGTCCTCCACCCGGTCCAGCGCCAGCCGCAGCGCGCCCGTCGCGATCGCCGCCTCCCCCAGCGAGGACAGCACCACCCGCGGCGGGCGCAGGCAGTAGCGGGCCAGCCGTTCCCGCAGCGGCTCCAGCACCCCGTCGAGCCCCGCCGCCCAGCCGCCGACCACCACCACCTCCGGGTCGATGGCCAGCACCAGCGCCGTCACGTCGTGCACCAGCCGCCCCAGGAACCGGTCCATCGCCTGCCGCGCCACCGGGTCGCCCGCCCGCGCCAGCCGGAACACCTCGCCGACCGCGATCTCGTCCAGCGGGTCCAGCGGCCTGCCCGTCGTCGACAGCAGCCGCTCCGGCGCGGCCTCGTGCCCCAGCAGGTGCAGCGCCCCGATCTCCCCGGCCGCGCCGCCGAAACCCCGGTGGATCCGCCCACCGATCAGCGACCCCGCGCCCGGGCTCAGCCCCGCCAGCACGAACACCAGATCGTCCGAGCCCGCCCCCGCGCCCTGCCACCGCTCGGCCACCGCCGCCAGGTTCGCGTCGTTCTCCACCAGCACCGGGCAGGGCAGGAAGCCCCGCAGCCGCTCCCGCAGCGGCAGCCCCGTCCAGCCGGGCAGCGCCGTGCACAGCCGCACCGTGCCGTCCCCCGCCACCACACCCGGCGTGCCCACCCCGGCCGCCCGCAGCGACCCGGGCGCCAGACCCGCCGCGGCGAGCAGCTCGCCGACCGCGGCGCGGGCCTGGGCCAAGCGCTCCTCGGCCGCGAGCGCGTCGGCCACCTGCCGCCCGTGCGCGCCCAGGACCCGGCCGGACAGATCCGCCACCACCGCGTGCACCCGGCGCGCCCCGATCTCCAGGCCCAGCACATGCCCGCCCTCCGCGCGGAAACGGAAACGCCGCGCCGGGCGGCCCTGCCGGCGCGTGTCCTCCGGCGCGGGCGGCACCTCCACCACGAGCCCGGCGTCCACCAGGCCCTCCACCGCGCCCTCCACCGTCGGGCGGGACAGGCCGGTGCCGCCGACCAGCTCGGTGAGCGTGGCGCCGCTCGACTCGCGCAGCGCCTGGAGCACGACGGCGGAGTTGATGCGGCGGAGCAGGGACGGATCCCCACCGGTGAGCTGACCCAACCTGCCTCCTTCCGGCACCCCGCCGGGGTGGAGCCTATCCCCGCGGCCGGGCCCGTGTCCGGAGCGGGCGCCGCCGGTCCGGTGATCGGGCAGGGCGGGCCCCGCCCCGGGGGGAACCCGTGGCCGGGGCCGGCGTGGGCCGGGGGCGCGGGGCGGCCCCGCGGCGCCCGCTACCCCGCCGCGCCCTCGTCCCCGGGCGCGTCCGCCTCCGCGGTGGCTTCCTCCGCCGCCACCCGGAGGCGGGCGAACTCCTCCGCCATGGCCTGGGCCGGCCAGTGGGCGTTCAGGCCGCTGGGGTTCGGCAGGGCCCAGACGCGGGTGGCGCCGATGGTCCTGGGCTGCGGGCCGATCTGCGCGCGGGGCTCGCCGAAGGCCACCCGGTACGCGGTTATCCCGGCCACGGCCAGCCACGCGGGGCGCAGCCGCTCCACCTTGTCGGTGAGGACGCGCCCGCCCTCGGCGAACTCCTCCGGGGTGAGCTGGTCCGCGCGGGCCGTGGCCCTGGCGCACACGTTGGTGATGCCCAGGCCCAGGTCGAGCAGCTCCCACTGCTCCGCGGGGCGGAGCTGCTTGGGGGTGAAGCCGGAGCGGTGCAGGGTGGGCCAGAAGCGGTTGCCGGGGCGGGCGAAGTGGTGGCCGGTGGCCGCCGACCACAGACCGGGGTTGATGCCGCAGAACAGCACCCGCAGGCCCGGCGCCACCACGTCGGGGATGGTCCGGTCCGCGGCGGCGAGCAGCTCTTCTGGGGTCATCGGGTCCTGTCCTCGTCGTCCCTGGCGGGGGATTCCCGGGCGGCGGCTCCCCTGGCGGGGACCGTCCCGGTGGCGGCCGCGGTGGAAGGGCGGCGCGGGCGGCCGGGGCGCGGTGTTCCGGGCCGCCCGCGCGCCCGCGCTACAGGATCGCGCCGGGCGTGTACGCGGCCTCGCGCGGGTAGCGCGCCACGACCTGCTCCACGCGCTCCACCACGGACGCCACCTGCGCCGCCGCGGCGCCGGTGAACGACAGCCGGTCGGCCATCAGCGCGCCGAGCTGCGCCCGGTCCAGCGGGATCCGCTCGTCGTCGGCGAGCCGGTCGAGCAGCTCGTTGCGCTCGGCGCCCTTCTCGCGCATCGCCAGCGCGGACGCCACCGCGTGCTCCTTGATCACCTCGTGCGCCGCCTCCCGGCCCACCCCGGCCCGCACCGCGCCCATCAGCACCTTGGTGGTGGCCAGGAACGGCAGGTACCGGTCCAGCTCGCGGGAGATCACGGCGGGGAACGCGCCGAACTCGTCCAGCACCGTCAGGAACGTCTCCAGCAGCCCGTCCAGGGCGAAGAACGCGTCCGGCAGCGCGACCCGGCGCACCACGGAGCAGGACACGTCGCCCTCGTTCCACTGGTCGCCGGCCAGCTCCCCGGTCATCGACGCGTAGCCGCGCAGCACCACGGCCAGGCCGTTGACCCGCTCGCAGGATCGGGTGTTCATCTTGTGCGGCATGGCGGACGAGCCGACCTGCCCCGGCTTGAAGCCCTCGGTGACCAGCTCGTGCCCGGCCATCAGCCGGATCGTCCGCGCGATGCCGGAGGGCCCGGCGGCCAACTGCACCAGCGCGGTCACCACGTCGAAGTCCAGCGAGCGCGGGTAGACCTGCCCCACGGAGGTGAGGGTGCGGGCGAAGCCCAGGTGCCCGGCGACCCGCCGCTCCAGCTCGGCGAGCCGGTCCGCGTCGCCGCCGAGCAGGTCGAGCATGTCCTGGGCGGTGCCGACCGGGCCCTTGATCCCGCGCAGCGGGTAGCGGCCGAGCAGGTCCTCCAGCCGCTCGAAGGCGGCCAGCAGCTCGTCCGCGCCGGTGGCGAACCGCTTGCCCAGGGTGGTGGCCTGCGCCGCCACGTTGTGCGAGCGCCCCGCCATCACCAGCTCCGCGTGCTCGGCGGCGAGCCGGGCCAGCCGCGCCAGCACGGCCGCCACCCGGCCCCGCACATGCTCCAGGGACAGCCGGATCTGGAGCTGCTCCACGTTCTCCGTCAGGTCCCGGGAGGTCATGCCCTTGTGCACGTGCTCGTGGCCGGCGAGGGCGTTGAACTCCTCGATGCGCGCCTTCACGTCGTGCCGGGTGACCTTCTCGCGCTCCGCGATGGAGGCCAGGTCCACCTGCTCCAGCACCCGCTCGTAGTCGGCGACCGCCCGCGCCGGGACCTCCACCCCGAGGTCGGCCTGCGCCCGCAGCACCGCCAGCCACAGGCGGCGTTCGAGGACGACCTTGTGCTCGGGCGACCACAGCGCGGCGAGCTCGGGAGAGGCGTAACGCCCGGCGAGGACGTTCGGAATGCGGGGCTTGTCAGTCACGTGCGCCAAGTGTAACGACGCGGCGGGCCCGGCCCACGGCGGGGCACGCGGCACCGGTCGCCCCCGGGCAGGCCCGCGCTGCCCCACGGGGCCGGCTCCGCCCACCCCGCAGAACGGTGCCTCCGCGGCGGGGGCCCGCTCACGGGGTGGTGCGTGGGCCCCAGATCTCCAGCTCGGCCCGCTTCGGCAGGCGGCCGTCGCCGGAGGAGCGGCCGGTGAGGCGGCGGCCGACCCAGGGGCCGAGGTGGATGCGGGCCCAGCGCAGGTCGGCGCGGCAGCGCTCGGTCCAGGGGACGGGGGCGGCGGGCGGCAGCGGCTCGGTCCAGTCGAAGGTCGCGGGCAGGCCGAGCGCCTGCCAGGCGCCCTCGGCGACGCGGCGGTGGCCCTCGGTGCTGAAGTGCAGCCGGTCGTCCGCCCACATCCGCGGGTCGTCGAGGGTGCGCACCGAGAACAGGTCGAGCACGGCCGCGTCGTGGCGGCGCGCGGTCTCCTCGATGGTGGCGAGCAGCCTCTCCACCCGCGGCATGAGCCGGGTGCCGCCGCGCATCCGCCCGCGCGGGTCCACGGGGCGGACCAGCAGCAGCTTGCGGGCGGTCGGGGCCAGCCGCTCCGCGGCCTCCTCGTAGCGGGCGCACACCAGGCCCACGTCGCACTTCGGGCGCAGCACGTCGTTGGCGCCGCCGACGAGGGAGACCAGGTCGGCCTTCATGGCGGCGGCCGGGGCGACCTGCTCGTCGAGGATCTGCCCGATCAGCTTGCCGCGCACCGCCAGGTTGGCGTAGCGGAACCCGGGGCTCCGCTCGGCCAGCCGGGCGGCGAGCAGATCGGCCCAGCCCCGGTAGGAGCCGTCCGGCAGCGCGTCGGACATGCCCTCGGTGAAGGAGTCGCCGAGCGCGACGTAGGAGGTGAAGGGGGTGTCGGTGGTGTGCGTGTCGTCCATGGCGGTTGTGATCCTACGATGCCGCCCGGCCCCGGTTACTGGCGGGTCACATCGGTGGCCAACGGCTTGACCCAGCGCGACCACTGCGGCTGCGGCGCGTAGCCCGCCGCCCGCCAGGCGTGGTGCGCCCGCTCGTTGGCGTCCAGCACCATCGCGTCCCCGCGCCGCCCGCCCTGCGCCGTGAACCGCCGCTCCGCCGCGTCCAGCAGGGCCCGCGCGATGCCGCGCCGCCGGTGCCCCGGGTGCACCGCGAGCCGGTACAGGTGGCAGCGCCAGCCGTCCCAGCCCGCGATCACCGTGCCCACCAGGGCGCCGTCGGACTCGGCCAGCAGCAGGGCCTCCGGGTCGCGCTCGATCAGGCGGGCCACCCCGGCGCGGTCGTCGCTGACGCTGGTGCCCTCGGCGGCGGTGCGCCAGAACGCGAGGACGGCGTCCACGTCGGACGGCTCGGCGGCGCGGATCACCGGGGCGGGGGAGTGCTGGTCGCTCATGCGGTCAGCCAAGCAGCGGCCCGCACCGGCGGGCGAGCCGTTTTCACCATGCGGACACCACGGGGACGCCGCGCGGGGACGGCTCCGCGGGGACGCCGCGCGGCGGCGCGGGCCCCGGCCGGTCAGCGGCCCGGGGCGTGCTCCGCGGTGAACGCCGCCGCGTCCCACACCCCGCCGAGCCGCGGCGCCAGCCACCGGGGGGCGGCGGCCCGGAAGTCCTCCGGCGCCCGGGCGGGCGCGCCCTGCGGCACGGCCCCGAGCAGCGGGACGCCCGCGCACACCGGCAGGTCCGCCAGGTTGCAGCGGCAGGCCAGGTCGGGCTCGGCCGGCCAGGCGCCGATGACCGTGCCCGGGCAGTCCAGGCCCCGGCTGCGCAGCGCCTCCGTGGTCAGCGCCGCGGTGTTGAGGGTGCCGAGCCCGGCGGTGACCACCACGAGCACCGGGGCGGCCAGGGCGGCGGCCACGTCGGCGAGGGTGCCGCCGTCGTCGTCCAGCGCCACCAGCAGCCCGCCCGCGCCCTCCACCAGCACCAGGTCGTGCTCCACGGCGAGCTTCTCCGCGGTCTCGGCGATCTCGGCGGGCCGCACCGGGGGCAGGCCGGCCCGCCGCGCCGCGGTGTTCGGGGCCAGCGGCTCGGGGAAGCGGGCCACCTCCACGCCGGTGACGGGCCCGGCCAGCCGCGCCACCTCCGCCGCGTCCCCGGCCTCGCCCGGCGCCACCCCGGTCTGCGAGCCCTTGACCACGGCCACGCTCCGCCCGGCCGCCAGCGCCGTCGCGGCCAACGCGGCGGTCACCACCGTCTTGCCGATCTCGGTGCCCGTGCCCGTCACCACCAGCACGCCCATGCCTGTCACCCCTCCTCGGCCGCGGCCACCACAGCCGCGGTTATCCGCGCCAGATCCTCGTCGCCGGTCACATACGGCGGCATCGTGTACACCAGGTCGCGGAACGGCCGCAGCCACACGCCGTGCCGGGCCGCGGCCCGGGTGGCGGCGTCCATGTCCACCTCGTGGTCCAGCCGCACCGCGCCGATCGCGCCCAGCACCCGTACGTCCCGCACCCCCGGGACCTTCCGGGCGGGCTCCAGGCCGGCCGTGAGGCCCGCCTCGATCCTGGCCACGTCCGCCCGCCAGTCCCCGCTCAGCAGCAGCTCGACCGACGCGTTCGCGACCGCGCAGGCCAGCGGGTTGCCCATGAACGTCGGCCCGTGCGCGAGCACCGGCACACCGCCGCGGGAGATCCCGTCCGCCACCCGGGAGGTGCACAGCGCGGCGGCCAGGGTGAGATAGCCGCCGGTCAGCGCCTTGCCCACGCACATCACGTCCGGGCTGACCCCGGCGTGCTCCGCGGCGAACAGCGCGCCGGTGCGGCCGAAGCCGGTGGCGATCTCGTCGAACACCAGCAGCACGCCGTGCTCGTCGCACAGCTCCCGCAGGGCCCGCAGATAGCCGGGGGAGTGGAAGCGCATCCCGCCCGCGTTCTGCACCACCGGCTCCACGATCACCGCGGCCAGCTCGTGCGCGTGCCGCTCCAGCAGCCCGGCGAGGTGCGCCACGTACGCCGGGTCGGGGTCGGCGTCGAAGCCCTCGGGCGGCGCGTCGGCGAACACCTGCCGGGGCAGCACCCCGGACCACAGGCTGTGCATCCCGCCGTCCGGGTCGCACACCGACATCGGCTGCCAGGTGTCGCCGTGGTAGCCGCCGCGCCAGGTCAGCAGTCTGGTCCGGCCGGGCTGCCCCAGGGAGCGCCAGTACTGGAGGCACATCTTGACCGCCACCTCCACCGACACCGAGCCGGAGTCGGCGAGGAAGACGTGCCGCAGCGGCTCGGGCGTGATCTCCACCAGGGTGGCCGCGAGCCGCACCGCGGGCTCGTGGGTGAGTCCGCCGAACATCACATGGCTCATCCGGTCCAGTTGCTCGCGCGCGGCCCGGTCCAGCTCGGGGCGCCCGTAGCCGTGGATCGCCGACCACCACGACGCCATGCCGTCCACCAGCTCGGTACGGCCCTCGAACGGCTCGGCCAGGCGCAGCCGCACCCCGGAGGCCGACTCCACCAGCAGCGGGGTGCGCCGGCCCGGCATCGGCCCGTACGGATGCCACACGTGCGCCCGGTCGAGTGCGAGCACCTCCCGCGGCGTCAACCGCCCGGGCAGCGCGTGCTCACGCATTGGGGGGCAGGTCCGTGCCCGCGCCCCGCCTGCGCACCGCGACCAGGTCGGGGCGCGGCGCGTCCACCGCGGGGACCGCCACCCGGGGGGCCGCCGCCTCTGCGGTCTCCTCCGGGGCCGCGCACGCCCCGCCGGAGCCGCACCCGCCGCCGGCGCCGCCGTCCCCGCAGGGCCCGCCGGCCGCCCGGTGCTCCGGCAGGGTCACCTGGTCGGTGCTCTCCACCTCGAACCCGGCGTCCGCGATCATCTCCAGGTCGGCCCGGCCCGCCTGGCCCTCGCTGGTGAGGTAGTCGCCCAGGAAGATGGAGTTGGCCAGGTGCAGCGCGAGGGGCTGCATCGACCGCAGGTGCACCTCGCGCCCGGCGGAGAGCCGCACCTCCACGTCCGGGCAGACGAACCGGACCATCGCCAGGATCCGCAGGCAGCGCTGCGGACCGAGGTTCCACTCCTTCGCCAGCGGGGTGCCCTCGAACGGGATGAGGAAGTTCACCGGAACCGAGTCCGGGTCCAGCTCCCGCAGCGCGAACACCACGTCCACCAGGTCCTCGTCCGACTCGCCCATGCCCGCGATCAGCCCGGAGCAGGCGGACAGGCCGGCGGCGTGCGCCTTGCGCACCGTGTCCACGCGGTCGGCGTAGGTGTGCGTGGTCGTGATGTCCCCGTACGTGCCCTCGGAGGTGTTCAGGTTGTGGTTGTAGGCGTCGGCGCCCGCCTCGCGCAGCCGCTCCGCCTGCCCGTCCGACAGCAGCCCCAGGCAGGCGCAGACCTCCACGCCCGCGTTCTCCTCCTTGATCGCCTCGATCGTCCGCGAGACCCGGTCCAGGTCCCGGTCCGTCGGGCCGCGCCCGGACGCCACCAGGCACACCCGCTTGGCCCCACCCGCGACCCCCGCCCGGGCCGCGGCCGCCGCCTCCTCCGGCTTCAGCCAGGTGTACTTCAGGATCCCCGCCTTCGAGCCCAGGCGCTGGGAGCAGTAGGAGCAGTCCTCGGGGCACAGCCCCGACTTGAGGTTCACCAGGTAGTTGAGCTTCACCCGGCGCCCGAACCAGTGCCTGCGCACCTTCGACGCCGCCGCGACCACGTCCAGCACCTCATCGTCGGAGGTGCGCAGCACGGCCAGTGCTTCCTCACGGGTCGGCGACTCGCGCCGCAGTCCCTTGTCCACGAGCGTGTTCAGCAGGTCCATGGCAGCCGATCCTACGGACAGCGGGCCCGTACGGCTGTGACGGACGGGACACCGCGCCCGCCGTCCGCGCCGCGCTCCAGCCGCGCTACGGTCACTGTCGCCCCGCTCTCGACCCCAGGGAATGCCCGATGTCCGCAGTGCCCGCCGCCGACCCCACCGAGGACCCCGCCGCCCGGCCCGCCGCCGACCCGTTCGCCTGGCTCGACCGGCACGCCGAGGAGCGCCGCCGCGCCGGGCTGGTGCGCACCCTGCGGCCCCGGCCCGCCGACGCCCCCGTGCTCGACCTGGCGGGCAACGACTACCTGGGGCTCACCCGCGACCCACGCGTCACCCGGGCGGCCGCCGACGCCGCGCTGCGCTGGGGCGCGGGCTCCACCGGCTCCCGCCTGGTCACCGGCACCACCCGACTGCACACGCGCCTGGAGGAGGAGCTGGCCGCGCTGTGCGGGGCCGAGGCGGCGCTGGTGTTCTCCTCGGGCTACGCCGCCAACCTCGCCGCCGTCACCGCGCTGGCCGGGCCCGGCACCCTGCTGGTGTCCGACGCGTGCAACCACGCCTCGCTGATCGACGGCTGCCGCCTGTCCCGCGCCACCACCGCGGTGGTGCCGCACCGTGACGTGGCGGCCGTGCGGGAGCGGCTCGCCGCCCACGACGGCGCGGCGATGGCCGTCACCGACGCGGTGTTCTCCGTGGACGGCGACGCCGCCCCGCTGGGCGAACTGGCCGCCGCCTGCCGCGAGGCGGGCGCGGCGCTGCTGGTGGACGACGCGCACGGGCTCGGTGTGCTCGGGGAGGGCGGCGCCGGGTCGGTGGCCGCCGCGGGCCTGGCCGGGGCGCCGGACGTGGTGTGCACCGCCACCCTGTCGAAGTCCCTGGGCAGCCAGGGCGGCGTGGTGCTCGGCCCGGCCCGGGTGATCGGGCACCTGGTCTCCAACGCCCGCACCTTCATCTTCGACACCGGCCTCGCCCCGGCCGCGGTCGGGGCGGCCCTGGCCGCCGTGCGGGTGCTGCGCGAGGAGCCGGACCGGGCCGCGCGGGCCCTGCGCGCCGCCCGGGAGCTGGCCGCCCGCCTGGCCGCGGCGGGCCTGGCGGCGAGCACCCCGGACGCGGCGGTGGTGTCGGTGCGGGCCCCGGGCCCCGAGCAGGCCGTGCGGTGGGCCGCCGACTGCCGCGGGCACGGCGTCGCCGTGGGCTGCTTCCGCCCCCCGTCGGTCACCGACGGCGTCTCCCGGCTGCGCCTGACCGCCCGCGCCGACCTGACCGAGGCGGAGCTGGAGCGGGCGGTGCGCACGGTGGTGGCGACGGCGCCGTGAGCCCGGCGGGCGCCGCCCCGGCCGGGCCGCGCCCGCCCGCGCGCAGCCCGCTCCCATATATACGAATACCTTTGCCGAACCCCTCCGCCGGCGCGGGCGGAGGTGGCAGGGTGAACGCCGGGCGGCCGGCCGCGCCGCCCGGCGGCGCCGCGCGCCGCCGCGGCATCGGGGGAAGGGACAGCCTCGCCATGGCGGACCTCCAGGAAGCCCGCTTCACGCTGCCGACCGCCCCGGACTCCGTGGCCGCGGCGCGACGGCGGGTGGCCGAGGTCCTCGAGGGGTGGGGGCTGCCCCCCGGGCATCCGACGGCGGAGACCGTGCGCCTGGTGGTGTCCGAGCTCGCCACCAACGTGGTGGTGCACACCTTCGGCAGCTCCCCGTTCTTCGGTGTCGCGATGCGGCTGGAGCGCGACGAGGTGCTCCGCGTCGGCGTCACCGACAGGTGCCCGCGCCGGCCGCGGCGGCTGCCCGCCGCCGTCGGCCAGGACAACGGGCGCGGGCTGCTGATCGTCCGGCACCTCGCCGCCGAGCTCGGCGGCAGGCTCTCGGTGACCGCGGCCCCGGGAGGCGGCAAGACCGTGTGGCTGAGCCTCCCGTGGGCCGTCAGTTCCGGCGGGTCCTGACCCGCCCCGATATTCGCTCGTTCGCGCGCCGCAGCCGCCAGGGGATCACCGCCCACAGCGTCGCGAACAGCACGGCGACGCACGCCGCCGCCACGACGCCCTCCGTCCTGCCGAGCACGAAGTCCAGGATGAGCAGCACCGATCCGGTCAACGCCATCGCCAGCACGCACAGCCCGTACGAGGCGAACCGCGCGGAGACGTCCACGATCTTCCGCTTCGCCCGCTGCCGGAACAGCATCCGGTGCAGCGCCGCCGGCGCCGTGAACAGCGCCGCCGACACCACGGCCAGCAGCAGCGTCACCACGTACGTGTCGCGCTGGAAGCCGTCCAGATCCGGGAAGCGCGGAGTGAACGCCAGCCCCAGCAGGAACGCGAACAGGATCTGCACCCCCGTCTGGGTGACCCGGAGCTCCTGGAGCAGCTCCGCGAAGTTGCGGTCGTCCCGCTCCTGGGGGGTTTCGCGCCTGCCGTCCACGTGTCTCGCGTTGGTGTCCATTGGGGTCTTCTAGCCCGTTGGGCGCGGATTACGCGGTGGTCCGGCCGGTGCCGGGGACGGGAGGAGGGGCGCCGTGCGGCCCGGCCGGGTCGCCGCACAGCGCCCCGGAGCCTCAGCGGACGCGACCGTAGTAGACCTTCTTGGTCCAGATCTTCTCCAGCTTCACCCGCTTGCCGGGCTTCGGCGAGTGCCAGATCTTCCCCTTGCCGGCGTAGATGCCGACGTGGTAGACGCTGCCACCGGAGTGGAAGAAGACCAGGTCGCCCTGCTTGCGGGACTTGGCCGAGATGTGCTTGGTCTTGTTGTACTGGGCCGCCGCGGTGCGCGGCAGCTTCTTGCCGACCTTCTTGAACGAGTAGAGGACCAGACCCGAGCAGTCGAACCGCTTCGGACCCGCCGCCCCCCACTGGTACGGGGCTCCCTTCTTGGACGCCGCCACCTTCAGCGCCTTGGCGGAGGCGCTCGCGGCCTCGGCCTGCGGCGCGAGGGACGGTGCCAGGACCGTCCCCGCCAGTGCGGCGGCGGTGAGGGCGGAGGTGGCTCCGGCCCGGGAAACGAGCGCAGGTATGCGTGAACTCGCGGTCATGCGAGAACCCTTCGTCGTCCGCCTGCGAAAGATGACCTGTCGGGTTCGGGCTGGCGAAGTTGCCCGGCCACTGTCGTGGCTTCACCCCAAGGAGCGCCGTCGTCCGTGGCGCTCCGCCTTGCTCGGGTCTCCCGCTCCTGCCGGTGCGTTGCGTCGACCTGTCATCCGGTGCGGCGGCAGGACTCGGCGTCCGCCCGGACCGCCCCGCCTCGGTGACGGGGGCTTGTCGTCGAGAAGGGATCCTGCGTCATGTGGCGCCCGGATTCGTAGCGCAAACGCCCTTCTGTGAACTTCTTCACTTCTGGGTCATTCGACGGAACCGGGCGCTCCTCACCCCTGCGGGCTACCGCCGGAAACCCCTGTTGACCAGCGGAATTGGGGGTTTCCGACGGTGTGTGGAAGCGCAAGTCGCAAGCGGGTTCGCGCATCGAGCGCCGCTTCGCGCGCTCAGCCGTACGAGGGAGCCCGAACGGGTGACCGATCGGCCGTCAGAGTGACCCGGCGGCAGGCCGGGTGGCACCGGGTCAGGCCGTGCCGCCGTCACCGCCCGGCGCGGCGGGCGCGGGGACGGTGACCCGGCCGGTGCGCCGCTCCCCGTCCAGGACCAGCAGCGCGCGCCGCAGCGTCTCGGCGTGCATCTCCGCCTCCCCGCGCAGGTGCATCGTGGCCAGGGCGTCCCGCAGCGCCGTCGCCCTGGAAACGAGCGCCTGGGCGGCCCGCAGTGCGCCGTACGTGTGGGTGGCGCGCGCCGGGTTGATCCGGCCGAGCAGGTCCACCACGTCCAGGTAGGCGTCCACCACCTCGCCCTCGGCGCGGGTGAGGGCGGGCAGCGGGGGCAGTTCCGGCACCACCCCGATCACCGCCCCGGGGCGAGCGGGACGGCCTTGCGGGAGCGGGTGACCCGGTCCACGAGCCCGTAGTCCACCGCCTGCTCCGCCGTCAGGAACAGGTCGTGCTCGATGTCCTCGTGCACCCGGGCCCGCTCCCGCCCGGTGTGCCGGGCCAGCAGCTCCTCCAGCAGCTCCCGGGTGCGCTGCACCTCGCGGGCCTGGATCTCCAGATCGGTCGCCTGCCCCCGCGCCGCGTCGGACAGCGACGGCTGGTGGATCATCACCCGCGACCCGGGCAGGGCCAGCCGCTTGCCCGGGGCGCCCGCGGCGAGCAGCACCGCGGCGGCGGAGGCCGCCTGGCCCAGGCAGACCGTCTCGACGTCGCAGGACACGAACGTCATCGCGTCGTACACGGCCGTCATCGCCGTGAAGGACCCGCCGGGGGAGTTGATGTACAGCGAGACGTCCCGGTCCGGGGCGGCGTGCTCCAGGTGCATCAACTGGGCGATCACGTCGTTGGCCGCCGTGTCGTCGATCGGCGTGCCGAGGAAGACGATCCGCTCCTGGAGCAGCCTGGAGTACGGGTCGAGCACCCGTGTCCCCGACGAGGTCCGCTCGTGGAACTCGGGCAGGACGTGACGGGCGGTCGGGGGGATCATCGGTCGGTTCCTCCGGTTCGTGTGGTGGGTTCGCGCTGTGTGCGTGCGGGGGCCGCGCGTCGGCCGCGCGCCCCGTCTCCCGCCCGGGGCGCACGAGGTGCCGAACGCCGTTCGGCATGCCGAAGGCGGCTCGTCGGCCTCCGGGGCGGCAGGCCGCCTCCCGCCCCGATGCGCACTCCATCCACTCTGTACAGAACTTTGAGTCCGTACGTTCTGTACAGAATGTAGGCTGTGGAGCATGTCCTACGAGATCCCGGTGACGCAAGCCCGAGCCGAGTTCGCGGATCTGATCAACCGCGTCGTGTACGGCGGCGAGCGGGTGGTCCTCACCCGCCACGGCAAGCCGATCGTCGCCCTGGTCACCCCCGCTGACCTGGAAAAACTCGACTCCGCCGCGGACGAGCCGGTGATCAGCACCGTCTCCGCCGTGGACCCCGGCGGTTCCGCGCAGGGCGAACGCCGCCGCTTCGGCATCGCCGCGCAGCACAGCGGCCCGGACACCGCCGAGCGGCGTCCGGGCCACAGGTGAGGGTGCGCGGGCGGATCAGCCCGCGCTCAGCGTCCAGACCGCGTGCGCGATCGCGTCGCTGTTGCGGTCCATCGCGGTGTCGCTGATGTTCGACGTGGTGTCGCAGGAGCGGTGGTAGCAGCGGTCGAAGGCCACGCCCGCCGCGCCGCCCCACTTCTGCGCCTGCGCGCTGGTCTTGACGCTGCTCGCGCCGGTGAACAGGCCGCCCACGGGTATGCCCGCGTTCTTGAACGAGGCGTGATCGGACCGTCCGTCGCCCTCGGTCTCGATCTCCGTGGGCACGCCCCTGGCGGCGAACCAGTCCTTGAACACCTTCTCTATCGCCGCGTTGTCGTCGTAGACGAAGTAGCCCGGGTTCGGCGAGCCGACCATGTCGAAGTTCAGGTACGCGTCGATGCGGGCGCGGTTGGCGCTGGAGAGGTTGTTCACGTAGTACCGCGAGCCGACCATTCCCAGCTCCTCCGCGCCCCACCAGGCGAACCGCAGGTGCTTGGCGGGCTGGTGGCCCGCGCGGGCCACGGCGAGCGCGGTCTCGAGCACGGCCGCGGAGCCGGAGGCGTTGTCGTTGATGCCGGGCCCGGCGCTGACCGAGTCCAGGTGGGCCCCGGCCATCACCACGTTCTCGGTGTCCCCGCCGGGCCAGTCGGCGATCAGGTTGTAGCCGGTGCCGCTGCTCGTGCTGAACTGCTGGACGGTCGTGGTGAACCCGGCCGCGTCCAGCCTGGCCCTGACGTAGTCCAGGGACGCCCGGTAGCCGGGGCGGGCGTGGGCGCGGTTGCCGCCGTTGGCGGTGGCGATCGACTGGAACTGGGTCAGGTGCGCCTTGACGTTGGACAGCGGGATGTCCGGCGCGGCGAGCGCGGTCGCGGGCGGTGCCGCGGCGGCGGGGGCCGGGGCGAGGGAGGTCAGCAGGGCGGCGGCCAGCGCGGTCGCCGCCGCGGCGGCGGTCAGGGCGCGGTGGCGCGGGGTGCGGGGGAGGCGTGCGGCGGGGGGTGTGGGCACGGTGGTCTCCGTTTTCCGCGTAAGGGCCGGGTGGGCGGCACACGACGACGCCCCGCCGGGGTGGCCGCGGGGCGGTGGCGCAGTTTGACGCGGACATGATGATGGGTGTGGGGGCGGGCCGCGTCAAGGCCGGGGGGCGCGGGCGCCCGCGGAGGGCCGGAAACCGGACGGCGCCGCACGGGGGTGCGGCGCCGGGGCGGGGATCGGGAGGGGTGCTGCCGCGTGCGCCCCGCCGAGGGGGCGCACGCGGCGGTGGGCCGCGGGGGTCAGCCCACGTACTGGGTCTCCCGCACGGCGGGCGGGACGGCCGCGGTCCGCGCGGGCGGACCGGTGCGGCGGGAGAGGGCGACGGCGGCGAGCCCGAGCGCGGTCCACAGCGTCAGCGCCAGGGCGGCGGTGCCGATGCCGTGGCCGTCGAACCAGGCCACACCGCGCAGCATCGTCCCGCTCGCGCCGGGCGGCAGCCACTGGCCGATCGCGCCGACCGGCTCCGGCAGCAGGTGCGGGGCGGAGCCGACCCCCGCCCACGGGTTGCCGCACAGCACCACCACCGCCGGGCCCACGCCCAGACCGCGGGGGCCGAGCAGGGCGGCGCACCCGGCGACGACGGCGCCGACGCAGAAGACGGCGAGCGCGTACACCCCGGCGTTCGCCCACCGGTCGCCCTCGACGACGCCCAGCCAACTGCCGGCGATCGCCGCGGCGGCGGGGCCGGTCAGCGCCGCGGCACCGGCCAGCGCGGCCACCGTCGCGCGGCGGCCGAGCCCCAGCGCCAGGGGCAGCGCCCCGGCCGCGACCCCGGCGAGCGACAGGGGCAGCACTCCGGCGGAGAGCCCCGAGCCGCGCGGGTCCGCCTCGGGGGCGGGCACCACGTCCTCCACGACCGGGGCGTGGCCGGGCGGCGCCTGCGCGGCGGCGGTCCCGGTGAGCAGCTCGGCCACCGCGGGGCTCGCGGCGCTCGCGGTGAGCAGCTTCACGCCCCGCGGGGTGGCGACGAGCGCGCCGTAGACCTCGCGCTCCTCGATCGCCTCGCGGGCGGCGGCCTCGTCGCCGTACCGGTGGATGTCGAAGGCGTCGCCCCGCGCGGCCAGCGGCCTCTCCAGCGCCGCCGCGGCCGGCGCGGGCCCGGCGACCCCGACGGGCAGGTCGCGCGGCGCCAGCCGCGCCGCCGGCCAGGCGAACGCCCACAGGGCGAACACGACCACGGCGGGCACCAGCGCGACGACGAGCAGCACGTGGCGCGAGGTGGGGGAGCGGTGTGACGCGGGGGGAGTGGCGGACATGGTGTCGCCTCCCTCGGGGTGGGTGAGTGCGGTCGGTGATCTCGCGGCGTGATCTCGCGGCGATGCGGTGAGTGACGCCGCGAGCGCCGGTGTGAGCACTGTCATGTGCGCCGACGTGAGCACTGACGTCAGCGCTCACGCCGGCGCTGTCATCACTGAGAGCGAATGTTCATTCTTTTTGCACTTCCACTGTGCGACCGCCCCCGCGCATTGTCAAGAACGAATGTTCTTTTTATCCTCGGACCCCATGGCCCGCGTATCCCAGCAGCACCTCGACGCCCGCCGCCGCCAGATCCTCGACGGCGCCCGCCGCTCCTTCACCCGCAACGGCTTCCACGCCACCTCCATGCAGGACGTGCTCCGCGAGGTGGACCTGTCGGCGGGAGCGGTCTACCGCTACTTCCGCAGCAAGAACGACCTGATCGAGGCCATCGCGGTGGAGGCGATGGACAGCATCAGGGCCGCGTTCGAGTCCGTCATGTCCACCGAGCCCCTCCCGCCGCTGGACCGGGTCCTCGGGCAGGTGCTGCGCCAGGTGTTCGGGGAGGACGAGGAGGACCCCGCCGCGTTCCCCCGGCTGGTCCTCCAGGTGTGGAGCGAGACCCTGCGCAACCCGGAGCTGGCCCGGTCGCTGTCCCGCAGCTACGTGGAGCTGCGGGACGCCTGGTCCGGCCTGGTGGTGGCGTACCAGCGGGACGGCCGGCTGCGCGGCGACATCCCCGAGGACGACGTGGCGCGGCTGCTGATCGGCACCGTCCAGGGCTACCTCACCCAGCAGGCGCTCTTCGGCGACGTGGACATCGAGTCGTTCGAGAGCGGGCTGCGCGGCCTGATGGCGACGGAGGGCCGCCCGGCCGGATGAGGGCGGTTAACGCGGTGGAAAAACAGGCACACTAGCGTGCGACGTCCGGGCGGCGGCGGCCCGGGGCCGCGGGCCGCCGCACAGGACGCCCGGGCCAGGCCAGGGACGACCGGGAGGTGCTTGGCGTGCAGTTGACGCCGCACGAGCAGGAGCGCCTGCTCATCCACGTCGCAGCGGACGTCGCTGCGAAGCGCCGGGCCAGAGGGCTCCGGCTCAACCATCCGGAGGCCGTCGCCCTGCTGACCGTCCATCTGCTCGAGGGGGCGCGCGACGGCCGCACCGTCGCCGAGCTGATGGAGTCCGGGCGCCGGGTCCTCACCCGCGACGACGTCATGGAGGGCGTGCCCGAGATGATCCCCGAGGTGCAGGTGGAGGCCACGTTCCCGGACGGCACCAAGCTCGTCACCGTCCACGAGCCGATCGGCTGACGCCCGTGGTCCCCGGAGAGATCCTGTTCGGCGAGGGCCCCGTGCGCGTCAACGAGGGCCGCCCCGTCACCCGCCTGACCGTGCTCAACACCGCCGACCGGCCCGTCCAGGTCGGCTCCCACTACCACTTCGCCGAGGCCAACCCCGGCCTGGAGTTCGACCGCGAGGCGGCCCGCGGGCTGCGGCTCGACATCGCGGCGGGCACCGCCGTCCGCTTCGAGCCCGGCATCCCGGCCGAGGTGGCGCTGGTGCCCATCGCCGGGCAGCGGGTCGTGCACGGCCTGCGCGGCGAGACGAAGGGCCCCCTGTCGTGACCGAGCTGAGCCGCGAGGCGTACGCCGACCTGTACGGACCCACCACCGGCGACCGGATCCGCCTCGCCGACACCGATCTGCTGATCGAGATCGAGCGCGACCTGTCCGGCGGCCCCGGCCGCTCCGGGGACGAGGCCGTGTTCGGCGGCGGCAAGGTGATCCGCGAGTCCATGGGCCAGTCCCGGGCCTCCCGCGCCGACGGCACGCCCGACACCGTCGTCACCGGCGCCGTGGTGCTCGACCACTGGGGGGTGGTCAAGGCGGACGTGGGCATCAGGGACGGGCGGATCACCGCGCTCGGCAAGGCCGGCAACCCCGAGACCATGGACGGCGTCCACCCCGACCTCGTCATCGGCCCCGAGACGGAGGTCATCGCCGGGAACGGGCGGATCCTCACCGCGGGCGCCGTCGACGCGCACGTCCACTTCATCTGCCCGCAACTGGTGGACGAGGCCCTGGCCAGTGGCGTCACCACCCTCGTCGGCGGCGGCACGGGACCGGCCGAGGGCACCAAGGCCACCACCGTCACCCCCGGCTCCTGGCACCTGGCCCGCATGCTCCGCGCCATGGACGGCATGCCCGTCAACGTCGGCCTGCTCGGCAAGGGCAACACCGTCTCCGCCGAGGCCATGCACGCCCAACTGCGCGGCGGGGCCGTCGGCTTCAAGATCCACGAGGACTGGGGCGCCACCCCCGCCGTCATCGACGCCTGCCTGACGGTGTGCGACGCCACCGGGGTGCAGCTCGCCATCCACACCGACACCCTGAACGAGGCCGGGTTCGTCGAGGACACCCTGGCGGCCGTCGCCGGACGCGGCATCCACACCTACCACACCGAGGGCGCGGGCGGCGGGCACGCACCCGACATCATCACCGTGGTCTCCCGGCCCAACGTGCTGCCCAGCTCCACCAACCCGACCCGGCCGCACACCGTCAACACCGTCGAGGAGCACCTCGACATGCTGATGGTCTGCCACCACCTCAACCCCGCCGTGCCGGAGGACCTGGCCTTCGCCGAGTCCCGGATCCGGCCCTCCACCATCGCCGCCGAGGACGTCCTGCACGACCTCGGCGCCATCTCCGTCATCAGCTCCGACTCCCAGGCCATGGGCCGCATCGGCGAGGTGGTGCTGCGGACCTGGCAGACCGCCCACGTGATGAAGCGGCGGCGCGGACCGCTGCCCGGCGACGGCCGCGCCGACAACCACCGCGCCCGCCGCTACGTCGCCAAGTACACGATCAACCCCGCCGTCGCCCAGGGCCTGGACCACGAGATCGGCTCCGTCGAGGCGGGCAAGCTCGCCGACCTCGTCCTGTGGGACCCGGCGTTCTTCGGCGTCAAGCCCCGCCTGGTGCTCAAGGGCGGGCAGATCGCCTGGGCGCAGATGGGCGACGCCAACGCCTCCATCCCCACTCCGCAGCCGGTGCTGCCCCGCCCCATGTTCGGCGCCACCGGATCGGCCCCCGCCGCCAACTCGCTGAACTTCGTCGCCCAGGCCGCGCTCGACGACGGCCTGCCCGAGCGGCTCGGCCTGGCCAAACCGCTCACCGCCATCACCGGCACCCGCGGCCGCACCAAGGCCGACATGCGGGAGAACGACGCCACACCGCGCGTCGAGGTCGACCCGGACACCTTCACCGTGCGCATCGACGGCGAGGTGGTCGAGCCCGCCCCGGTGGCGGAGCTGCCCATGGCCCAGCGCTACTTCCTGTTCTGACGGGCCCGCCGCCATGACCGCCGTCCCCGCCGCCCCCAGGGCCGCCCTGCTGCTCCTGGCCGACGGCCGCTTCCCCGCCGGAGGGCACGCCCACTCCGGCGGCGCCGAGGCGGCCGTGCGGGCCGGGCAGGTCCGCGACGCCGCGTCGCTCGAGCTGTTCTGCCGCGGGCGGCTGCACACCGCGGGCCTGACCGCCGCCGGGCTCGCCGCGGCGGCCGCCGCCGGACTCGACCCCCTGGCGGTGGACGACGCGGCCGACGCCCGCACTCCCTCACCCGCCCTGCGCGCCACCTCCCGCAGGCTCGGCCGCCAGTTGATGCGCGCCGCCCGCGCCGCCTGGCCCGCCCCCGCCCTCACCGACCTGGCCGCCGCCCGCCCCCGCGGCGCCCACCAGCCCGTCGTGCTCGGCGTCACCGCCGCGAGCGCCGGGCTCACCCCCTACGACGCCGCCCACGCCGCGGCCCACGAGTCCGTCACCGGGCCGGCCACCGCCGCCGTCCGGCTGCTGTCCCTGGACCCGTACCACGTCGGCGCCCTGCTCGCCCGCCTCGCCCCCGAGCTCGACGCCGCCGCGGGACAGGCCGCGGCGGCCGGCGAGCGGGCCCGCCACGAGGGCGTCCGCGCCCTGCCCGCCGCCTCCGCCCCGCTGCTCGACCTGCTCGCCGAGCGGCACGCCCGATGGAAGGTGCGTCTCTTTGCATCGTGACCACGACGACCCGTACCCCGACCGGCACACCCACGGCGCCGCCCCGCCCCCGGCCGCCAGGGGCGCGCGGGCCCTGCGGATCGGCCTCGGCGGGCCCGTCGGCTCGGGCAAGACCGCCACCGTGGCCGCCCTGTGCCGCGTCCTGCGCGACCAACTGTCCCTGGCCGTCGTCACCAACGACATCTACACCACCGAGGACGCCGAGTTCCTGCTGCGGCACGCCGTGCTGCCGCCCGAGCGGATCGCCGCGGTGGAGACCGGGGCCTGCCCGCACACCGCCATCCGCGACGACATCTCCGCCAACCTGGAGGCCGTGGAGGAGCTGGAGGAGGCCGTCGGCCCGCTGGACCTGATCCTGGTCGAGTCCGGCGGCGACAACCTCACCGCCACCTTCTCCAAGGGCCTGGTGGACGCCCAGATCTTCGTCATCGACGTCGCGGGCGGCGACAAGATCCCCCGCAAGGGCGGGCCCGGCGTCACCACCGCCGACCTGCTGGTCGTCAACAAGACGGACCTCGCCCCGCTGGTCGGCGCCGACCTCGCCGTCATGGCCCGCGACGCGCGGGCGCAGCGCGGCGACCTGCCGACGGTGTTCACCGCGCTCACCGCCCCCGACGGCGTCGCCCCGGTCGCCGCGTGGGTGCGCGCCCGCCTCGCCGACTGGCGCGCGTGAGCGTCACCGCCCACGCCCGGATCACCGCCGCCCCCGACGGCCGCGGCGGCACCGCCCTGCCCGAGCTGGTCTCCGACGGGCCGCTGGCGCTGCGGCGCGGCCGGGGCGGCGTCACCGTCGTCGGCGCCATGGCCGCGCCCCTGGGCGGCGACCGGCTCCGCCTGGACGCCACCGTGCGCTCCGGCGCCGCCCTGCGAGTGGACTCCGCCGCCGCCACCGTCAGCCTGCCCGGGCGCGACGGCGCGGAGAGCACCTACGAGGTGCGGCTCGCGGTCGAGGCCGACGCCGCCCTGCACTGGCTGCCGCGGCCGGTGATCGCCGCGTCCGGCAGCAGGCTGCGCCTGGCCACCAGCGCCGACCTGGCCGACGGCGCCCACCTGGTGCTGCGCGAGGAGCAGGTGCTCGGCCGCGCCGGGGAGCCCACGGGCGCGGTCGCCTCCCGGCTCACCGTCCGCCACGCGGGCCGGACGCTGCTCGACCAGGAGCTGTCCTTCGGCCCCGGCGCCCCCGGCTGGGACGGCCCCGCCGTCCTCGGCGGCCACCGGGCCGTGGGCCAGCTCCTGGTGGTCGCCCCGGCCCTCGCCGGCGCGCCCGCACAGGCGCGCCCGCTGGACGGCGGCGACGCCGTGATCACCCCCCTGGCCGGGCCCGCCGCCCTGGTCACCGCCCTGGCCCCGGACGCCCTGCGGCTGCGGCGGCTGCTGGACGAGGGGCTGGCGGCACTCGGCGGCCCGGCCCCGCCGGGGGGACGGTGACCGCGGGCGCCCTCACCCCGTCCCGACCACCCCGGCCCCGAACACCCGCGTGAACGCCGCCCGGGTCGGGGAGTCCGCCCGGCGGTCCAGCACCGCGAACACCACCGTGCCGAACCGGCCCGCGAACCGGCCGCCGTCCCCCAGGTGCGCCGCGAACGCCGCCGCGACCTGCGCCGGGTCGTTGCGGAACACCCCGCACCCCCAGGCCCCCAGCACCAGCGCCCCGTACCCGTGGCGGGCGGCCACCTCCAGCACCCGGCCCGCCCGGCGCTCCAGCGCGGCGGGCACCCGTCCCAGCTCCCGCGGCGCCCGCTGGGCGATCACCCCGGCGTTGGGCGCGGGCGAGGTCAGGAAGCCCACCTCGAACGGCGTCTCCAGCAGCGCGTCGTCCTCGCCCCGGAACACCGGCACCCCGGGCGCGTGGATCACCCGGTCGCTGTAGAAGGGGTCGCGGTCCGCGCGGTGCGCCTCGTAGAACTCGGGGCACCGCAGCAGGCACGCGTACAGCGCCGAGTTCCGGCACAGGTACTCCTCCTGCGCCTGCGCCCCGTTGCGGAAGCCCCCGCCGGGGTTGCGCGCCGACGCGAAGTTCAGCACCGCCACGCCGTCCGCGCCCGCGTCCACCAGGCGCCGGGCCGCGGCCAGGCTGCCCTCGCCGGTCACCTCGAACGACGTCGCCCTCGCCGCGCCCGCCTCCGGCACCGGCACGGGCCCGGGGCCGTACAGGGCGGTGCCCGCGGCCGCCCGCGCCACCGGGTCGCCCACGGACACGGTCCGGCCGCTCGGCGCCGGGTACCATCCGGCCTCCACGATCCGGACCGTCTGCCCCGCCAGAGCCCGCAGCCGTGCGCTCACCGTGTGTCCCGCCCCCCGAAGAAGTACCGTGCCGGCATGCCGTGCCGACCGCGGCACCCTAGCGGCCCGCGGACGGGGCGGGCACCCGGATTTCCGCGGGCGCCCGCGCGCCGCTCACGCCTGGCCGGTGACGATCACACCCACCGTGGCCAGGCCCAGGACGACCCACGCGAACCACAGCCATCCGCTGCCGCCGAGCGCCGCCGAGTACATCGTGACCACGACCAGGCTCACTCCGGTGCACGCGGTCATCGCCTTCGCGGGCGTCTGCATCCGGTCCTCCTTCAGCGGTCCGCCGGCCCGCGCCCCCGGCACGCCCGGCGCTGGCCCCCGTCACCATGCTGCCACCGGGAGCCCGATTTTTCGCCGGAGCGGGCATATGCCCCTGGTGGACACCGGACGCCCGGGCGCGCGCCGTTCACGCCCCTCGGGAGCGGGTGTCCAAGGCGCTCAGGTAGGCGTTGTACGCCTCCAGCTCGGCGTCGCCGTCCCGCTCCGCGGCCCGGTCCGCCCGGCGCGCCTGGCGCTCCTCGGACTTGCGCCACTGGAACACCAGAGCGAGCAGCACCAGCACGGAGGGGATCTCGCTGAACGCCCAGGCGATGCCGCCCGCCGTGTGCATGTCCGCCAGCGGGTCCACGCCGAGCGAGGCGGGCGGGTTGTCGAACGCGGTGACCTGGGTCTCGCTGGACATCATCAGCGCGATGCCGAAGAAGGCGTGGAACGGCATCCCGACGAACAGCTCCAGGATCCGCATCACGTACCCCGGCCGGTGCGGTCCCGGGTCCACGCCCATGATCGGCCAGAAGAAGACCAGGCCCACCGCGAGGAAGTGCACCATCATCGCGATGTGCCCGGCCTGGCTGCCCATGAGGGTGTCGAACAGCGGGGTGAAGTACAGCGCGTAGAGGCTGGCGATGAACATGGGGAGGGTGAACGCCGGGTGCGTGATCATCCGCATGTAGCGGCTGTGCAGCACGGACACCAGCAGCTCCCTGGGCCCGGTGCGGCCGCGCCCGGCGGGCGGCAGGGCCCGCAGCGCCAGGGTGACGGGCGCGCCGAGCAGCAGCAGGATCGGCGACACCATGCTGATGATCATGTGCTGCACCATGTGCACGCTGAACATGACCATGCCGTAGTCGTTGAGCGCCGTGCACATGGCCACGCCGATGGTGAGCACACCGAGGACGAACGCCGCCGTCCGCCCCACCGGCCAGGCGTCGCCGCGCCGCCGCAGCCGCCACACCGCCCACCCGTACAGGGCCAGCGCCAGCAGGCAGCCCACGAGGAAGAACGGCTCCCCGGTGAACGCGAGCCCGCGGGAGAGGGTGAACGGCTCCGTCGGCATGCCCGAGCCGTGCCCGCCACCGTGGTCCATGCTTGCTTCCTCCGTCTTGGGGGTGGTTCGCCCCACTTACCTGGGCGTCCCCACAGTAGTGCGGCCCGCGCCACCTGCCGCACCCGGGCCCGGGTGGGGGAGGGGGTGCCTCCGGTGGGGTCCGGAGGGCTCCGCCCCGGCCCCCGAACGCCGAACGGGCCCGCCACCGGAGCGTCCGGTGGCGGGCCCGTTCACGTGCGTCCCGGGCGGGTGGGACCTACAGCACGCACTCGGCCTCGACGTACCGCTCCGGCGGCACCGTCTTGAGGGTCTGCACGGCCTCGGCCAGCGGCACCAGGGTGATGTCCGTGCCGCGCAGCGCCGTCATCATCCCGAAGTCGCCGTTGTGCGCCGCCTCCACCGCGTGCCAGCCGAACCGGGTGGCCAGGACCCGGTCGTAGGCGGTGGGGGTGCCGCCGCGCTGGACGTGGCCCAGGATCACCGGGCGGGCCTCCTTGCCCAGCCGCCGCTCCAGCTCCACGGCCAACTGCCGGGCCACCCCGGCGAACCGCTCGTGCCCGTAGATGTCCTTGCCGCCCTCGTCGAAGTCCATCGTGCCGGCCCGCGGCTTGGCGCCCTCGGCGACCACCACGATGGCGAACCTCTTGCCCGCGGCGAACCGCTTGCCGACCACCTCGGTCAGCTCCGCGATGTCGAACGGCCGCTCGGGCACGACTATCGCGTGGGCGCCCGCCGCCATGCCCGAGTGCAGGGCGATCCAGCCGGTGTGCCGGCCCATGACCTCCACGATCAGCACCCGCTGGTGGGACTCGGCGGTGGTCTTCAGCCGGTCCAGCGCCTCGGTGGCCACGCCGACGGCGGTGTCGAAGCCGAAGGTGACGTCCGTGGAGGCGATGTCGTTGTCGATCGTCTTCGGCACGCCGACGATGGGCAGCCCGGCGTCGGACAGCAGGCGGGCGGCCTTCAGGGTGCCCTCGCCGCCGATCGGGATGATCGCCTCCAGACCGAGGTCGGCCACGTGCTGCTTCGCCCGCTGCACGCCGTCGCGCAGGTGCTCGGGGCGGACCCGGGAGGAGCCGAGGATGGTGCCGCCGCGGGCCAGGATGCCGGAGACGGCGTCCAGGTCGAGCTTGCGCCAGTCGCACTCCAGCAGGCCCTTCCAGCCGTCGTGGAAGCCGATGACCTCGTCCCCGTGGTCCACCACACCGCGGTGCACCACGGACCGGATGACGGCGTTCAGGCCAGGGCAGTCGCCTCCGCTGGTCAGCACACCAATACGCATTTTCCACTTCTCCCGAACTCATCCGGTGGGTCGACGGCCGGACACCGTCGTCCGGAGGGCTCCGACAGCACCTTACAAGGACCGGCTGACGGCGGGCTTGCGCCCGGTTGGCCCGCCGCGGAAGCGGCGGTTGCCTTCAGGGGTCCCGCCCCGAGCTTCCCCGGTCGCGCTCGCCGCGCGCTCGAGGACCGCGCTCAGGCGGGCTGGGCGGCCGCGGCGATGCGCTCGTTGCGCAGCGCCTCGTACCAGGTCTCGTCCACCGGCGGGAGCGCGTTCACGTCCAGCGCCAGCTTGATCAGCAGGTCGGCGATCGCGGGGTTCCTGGCCATCACCGGGCCGTGCATGTAGGTGCCGAACACCGTCTCGCCGTAGGCGCCCTCGGTGCCGTCGCCGGTGCCGTTGCCCTTGCCGAGGCGCACCTGGGCGAACGGCTTGGCGTTCGGGCCGAGGCGGGTGACGCCCTGGTGGTTCTCGAACCCGGTCAGCGGCGGCAGGCCGAGCCTGGGGTCGATGTCGGCCAGCACGTCGCCGACGCACCGCTCGCCCTGCCCGCGCTCGCTGACCACGTCGAGCAGCCCCAGGCCCGGCTCGCGCCGCCCCAGGTCGTTGACGAACTCGTGGCCCAGGATCTGGTACCCGGCGCACACCGAGAAGATGATCGCGCCGTTCTCGGCGGCCCGGGTCAGCCCGCCGTCGCGGCGCAGCCGCTCGGCCGCCAGGCGCTGCGGGCGGTCCTCGCCGCCGCCGATGAGGTAGATGTCGCCCGACGTCGGCACCTGCTGGTCCGAGCGGACGTCCACGCGCGCCACGTTCAGGCCGCGCTGGCGGGCGCGGCGCTCCACGACCAGTACGTTCCCCTGGTCGCCGTAGGTGGAAAGCAGGTCCGGGTAGACCCACACCAGGCGCAGGACGGACTCGCTCACGTCAGTGTCTCCCTGATCTCTCGTGCGCGGCCCCGCGGGAGCGGGCCGGGCTCAGCCGCCGACCTGGCGGCGCAACTGCTGGAAGGCGGTGTAGTTGGCGATGCACTCGATCCGGCCGGGCGGGGCCAGCCGCACCGCCTCGTCCACGTTCTGGCACACCGTGAAGTCCAGGCCGGCCACGTCCAGGCGGACGGCCAGGTCGAGCCTGCGCTGCCCGATGACGAACACCGGGTGCCCGGCCAGGCGGGGGTAGTCCACGTCCCACAGCCAGGAGGTGTCGGTGCCGTCGGCGGCCAGCGCGTTCACCGACAGGATCACCGGCGTGGGCGGCGGGTCGATCAGGGAGAAGGTCTCCAGCCAGCCGGCGGGGTTCTTCGCCAGCAGCAGCCGCAGGTCGCGGCCCTGGTAGCGCACCACGTCGTAGCGGCCGGCGACGGCGGTGACCGACTTCATCCGCTCCAGCGCGGTCTCCGGGGGCACCCCGAAGCACCAGGCGACGGCGGCCGAGCTGGTGGCGTTGGCCTTGTTGGCGCGGCCCGGCAACTGGAGCTGGATGGGCCACGCGGTGCCGTTGGGGTCGATGCAGTAGTCGCTCTTGAGCGCCCAGGTCGGCTGCGGCCTGCGGAAGCCGCACTCCTGGCACAGCCAGTCGTCGCCGGGGCGCTGCATCACGCCGCCGCAGGACGGGCACGACCAGGCGTCGTCCTTCCACGCCTGCCCCGCGGCCACCCACACCACGTTCGGGCAGGAGGAGGCGGCCCACGCCACCAGCGGGTCGTCGGCGTTGGCCACCACCCAGGCGTCGGAGCCGGACAGGCCCTCGCGCCACTTCTCGGCGAGCATGCGGGTCTCGGCGGCGCGGTCGAGCTGGTCGCGGGAGAGGTTGAGCAGCGCGATGCACTTGGGGTTCACGTCCCTGGCCACGCCCGCCAGGTACTTCTCGTCCACCTCGATCACGCCGTACTTCGCGTCGGAGCCGCCGGCGAGCGCGGAGGTGATGCCCGCGGGCATGTTGGCGCCCAGGGCGTTGGAGACCACGGGGCCCGCGGCGCGCAGCGCCTCGGCGATCAGGCGGGTGGTGGTGGTCTTGCCGTTCGTGGCGGACACCAGCACCACGTCCAGGTGCTGGGCCAGGCGGGCCAGCAGGTCCGGGTCGAGGCGCAGCGCGACCTTGCCGCCGATCACGGAGCCGCTGCCGCGGCCCGCGGAACGGGAAACCGCCGCCGCCACCTTCCCGGCGGTCACCGCCAGCTTCGCGCGCGGCGTCAACGGCTGCGAGCCGCGCTGCTGCGGCGAGGCATCCTGCATCGTTGGTGCTCCTCCTCGAATGCCGGCGTGGATCCGCCGGTTCACACGCCAAACCCCCCGCGGCCCGCCTGCCGGCCGGGGCCGCTTCCACGATCGGTCGCGGCTCAGCCTATCGAGTCCGGGGCGCGGCCTTGACCTCGGAGAGCCGGGCCACCGGGTGAAGCGCCCTCCCGCCCGCCCCGCACCCGGGCGGAAAGGGCCGCTGCGCCCCGCGGCCGGACGGGGGCGAGGGCGGGCCTACCCTGGGCGGATGGCCCTCGTCCCCATCCCCGGCTCCTCCGGGGCCGTCGTGCCCCTGCGCCTGCTCGGCGACCCCGTGCTGCGGCGGCCCTGCGCCGAGGTGACCGCGTTCGACGGACGGCTCGCCGAGCTGGTGGAGTCGATGTTCGCCAGCATGTACGCGGCCGACGGGGTGGGCCTGGCCGCCAACCAGATCGGGGTGGCCTCCCGGGTGTTCGTCTACGACTGCCCCGACGACGAGGACCGGCGCCACCTCGGGCACGTCGTCAACCCCCGCCTGGTGGCGGTGGACGGGGTGACCGTCACCGGGGAGGAGGGCTGCCTGTCGGTGCCGGGGGTGCGGGCCGGGACGCCCCGGTACGACGAGGCGGTGGTGGAGGGCGTGGACGTGCGCGGCGAGCCGGTGCGGGTGCACGGCACCGGGTTCTTCGCCCGCTGCCTCCAGCACGAGTGCGACCACCTGGACGGCGGGGTGTTCCTCGACCGCCTGACGGGGCTGCGGCGGATCAGGGCCGGGCGGGCGGTGCGGCGGGCCGGGTGGTACGCGGGGGAGCGGGCCTGACGGGCCGTTCAGGCTCGCGGGGTCTGCGAGGGCGGGGTCTGCGGGGACGGCGCCTGCGGGGGCGGGGCCGGCCTGCGGCGGTCCTCGGCCGACGCCAGCCGCCCCCACAGCAGGTCCGTCAGGTGCTCCACCAGCTCCCGGCGCGCGCACGGCCGCTCCGCCAGCCACCAGTCGCCCGCGGCGTGCATCATGCCGACGATGCCGTGGCCGAGCACCCGCGCCTCCAGGTCGCCGCGCGGGCCGAGGTCGAGGCGCTCGGCGATGACCGTGGCGAGCTCCTCGCCCAGCCGGCGCAGCAGCGGCGCGGTGTGCCGCCCCACGTCGAACGGGCCCTCGCCGTTGTCGCCGTGCTCCGCGGCCTCGGCGGGGTGCATGAGGAACCGGTAGACCTGCGGGTTGGCCTCGATCGCGGCCAGATAGGCGTCCATGGTGGCCGACACGCGCTCGCGGCGGTCGTCCGAGGCGTCGAGCGCCTCCCGCAGCGTGATCAGCAGGGCGTTGGTGTGCCGCCTGGCGAGCGCCCGGTACAGGCCGCCCTTGTCGCCGAAGTGCCGGTAGAGGATGGGCTTGGTGATCCCGGCCTCCTTGGCGATGGCGTTCATCGACGCCTCGGGCCCGTCGCGCAGCACCACGCGGTCCGCGGCGTCCAGGAGCTCGGCCCTGCGCCGCTGCGCCGCGCGCTGCTGGTCCTCCCTGCGCCTGGTGTCCACCTGCGAGTCCTCCGCGCCATCCCCCGACCGGCACCTGGTGGGCCGGACCCCTGCTGAAACGTAACACCGTCCGCGTCCCCCGCTCGCCGGAGGGCCGCGCCCACCACCCGCGCGCCGCACGGCGCCGCTACGGGTGTTGACAACTCTACTGGCCGGTAACAGACTGATGTTACCGCAAGTAACAGCTTGGGCGGCGGTTGCTTGCCCGCACGACGATCGAACCGCACCCGGAGGGGACATGGGCGACTTCACGCTCGAGCTCAACGACGACCAGATCCAGCTTCGCGACTGGATCCACGGCTTCGCGGCCGATGTCATGCGCCCGGCGGCCGCGGAGTGGGACGAACGTGAGGAGACCCCCTGGCCGGTCATCCAGGAGGCCGCCAAGATCGGCCTGTACTCCATGGACTTCTACGCCCAGTGCTACTTCGACCCCACCGGGCTCGGCATACCCCTCGCCATGGAGGAGCTGTTCTGGGGCGACGCCGGGATCGGCCTGTCCATCGTCGGCACCACCCTGGCCGCCGTCGGCGTCCTCGCCAACGGCACCGAGGAGCAGATCGGGGAGTGGGTGCCCCAGATGTTCGGCACCCCCGACGACGTCAAGCTCGCCGCCTTCTGCTCCTCCGAGCCCGACGCCGGCTCCGACGTCTCGGCCATGCGCACCCGCGCCCGCTACGACGAGGCCAAGGACGAGTGGGTGCTCAACGGCACCAAGACCTGGGCCACCAACGGCGGCATCGCCGACGTCCACGTCGTCGTGGCCTCCGTCGATCCCGAGCTCGGCGCCCGCGGCCAGGCGTCCTTCGTGGTGCCGCCCGGCACGCCCGGCCTGTCCCAGGGCCAGAAGTTCAAGAAGCACGGCATCCGCGCCTCCCACACCGCCGAGGTGGTCCTGGAGGACGTGCGCCTGCCCGGCCGCTGCCTGCTCGGCGGCAAGGAGAAGCTGGACGCGCGCCTGGCCCGCGCCCGCGAGCGGCAGCGGTCGGGGGAGCGGTCCAACGCCGCCATGGCCACCTTCGAGGCGTCCCGGCCCGCGGTCGGCGCCCAGGCCGTGGGCATCGCCCGCGCCGCGTACGAGGTGGCGCTGGAGTACGCCAAGAACCGGGTCCAGTTCGGCCGCCCCATCATCGACAACCAGGGCGTCGCCTTCACCCTCGCCGACATGCGCACCCGCATCGACGCGGCCAGGCTGCTGGTGTGGCGGGCCTCGTGGATGGCCACGGCGGGCAAGCAGTTCACCGCCGCCGAGGGCTCGATGTCCAAGCTGTACGCCGGCGAGACCGCCAAGTGGGTGACGGCCAACGCCATCCAGATCCTCGGCGGGAACGGCTTCACCCGCGAGTACCCGGTCGAGCGCATGCACCGCGACGCCGCCGTCTACACGATCTTCGAGGGGACCAGCGAGATCCAGCGCCTGGTCATCGCCCGCACCCTGTCCGGGATGCCGATCCGGTAGGGCCCCACGAGCGCGGCGGGGACCGGCCCTCCGTTGGCCCGGGGCCGGTCCCCGCCGCACCTTCGCGCCCCGCGCCCTCCGCCGGGCGCCGCGCCCCCTTCGCACCCCGTCCGCCGGTGAACCGGAATCAATCGGTCCGCACCCCGCATCCTCCCCGCCCTTCCGGGTAGGCGAGTGGTCACGGACGACGACGGAAGCGAAGGGAGGCCCAAGCCGTGGACCGCCGCGCCATCATCCCTCCTGACCCGCCGGCCCCCGGGCCCCCGGGCCCGGGCCCCGTGCACCCCGACCCCAAACCGGGCCCCGTTCCCGGCCCCGCCCCTCCGGACCCCCAGCCGCCGAGCCCGACTCCGCCGCCCCCGGAGCCGGAACCGGCGCCCCAGATGTGACCGGACACCTCCCCCGGTGACCCGCAGGACCGGCCCCGACGACGGGGCCGGTCCTCGCGGTTGTCCGTCCGGCTGTGCATTCCATCCGGCTGTGCATTTCGCCACTCATCATGGCCGTTCCGTGACGTCCCCGAACCGTTACCGGACCGGTACGATGCTCCCCATGGCCAGCCTGTCGAGCACTTCTGCCGCGAAGCGTTACGACCTCGAGCCGTTCTGGCCCTCCCGGCAGCCACACCACTACGACCGTGCGTGTCGCCGCGCGAGTCCCGCGCGGGCCCGACTCCAGCGCTGACCGCGACAGCCGGCGGCCTCGAGCCCCCGCGCGAGCACGTCACCCACTGACCCTTCGCGCGAAAGAGCCCTCATGACCACGCACACCCAGCCCGCGCCCGCCTTCCTCACCGCGCCGGCCCCGCTGCCCGCCCCCCTGCCCCACCAGCACCTGCGCGCCGTGGAGGACTACCGCCCGGGGGAGGCCGGCCCGGTGCAGCCACCGGCCCACGGCATCCACGTGGACGCCGAACGCCGCACCGTCCACGTGGACGGCGCGGCGGTGGAGCTGACCTACCTGGAGTTCGAGCTCCTCGCCCACCTGGTCGCCCACCCCTACCGGGTGCACACCCGCGACCAGCTCATCAGCACCGTCTGGGGCTACGGCCACGCCGGCGACGGCCGCACGGTGGACGTGCACGTCGCCCGGCTGCGCCGCAAGCTCGGCGAGGTGCACCGCGCCGGCATCGTCACCGTCCGCCGGGTGGGCTACAAGTACGAGCCCGTACGCTCCGTCAGGTGATCGTCCGCGGGGCCGGGGCGCCGTACCCTGGCCCCGGCCCCGCACCGGCGACCACAGGAGACACGGCGTCACATGCCCACCACCTGGCTCGACCTGCCCGACGACACCGCGTTCGGCCCGCACAACCTGCCCTACGGCTGCTACACCGCCCCGGACGGGCCCGGCCGCCCCCGCGTCGGCGTGCGCGTCGGCGACCTCGTCCTGGACGCCGCCGCGTGCGCCCGCGCCCTGGACGACCCGCACGCCCTCCTGCTGGCGCACCCCACCCTCAACCCGCTGATGGCCGCCGGGCCCTCCGCGTGGCGCGCCGTCCGCGCCGCCGTCGCCTCCTGGGTCACCGACCCCGCGCTGCGCCCCGCCGTGGAGCCGCACCTGCGCCCCGTCGGCGACCTCACCCTGCACCTGCCGTTCGAGGTCGCCGACTACGTCGACTTCTACGCCAACGAGCACCACGCCGCGAACGCCGGGCGGATCTTCCGGCCCGCCGCCGCCGACCCGCTGCCCGCCAACTGGCGGCACCTCCCGGCCGGCTACCACGGCCGCGCGGGCACCGTCGTGGTCTCCGGCACCCCCGTCACCCGCCCGCGGGGGCAGCGCCGCGACCCGGGGGATCCGGCGCCGGTGTTCGGCCCGACCCGGCGCCTGGACTTCGAGGCGGAGGTCGGCTTCGTCGTCGGCGCCCCCACCGCCCCCGGGCAGCGCGTCCCGCTGGCCGCGTTCCCCGACCACGTCTTCGGGGTGTGCCTGGTCAACGACTGGTCCGCGCGGGACGTCCAGTCCTGGGAGTACGCGCCGCTGGGCCCGTTCCTCGCCAAGTCGTTCGCCACCTCCGTCTCCCCCTGGGTGATCCCCCTGGACGCGCTGGCCGCCGCCCGCACCGTGCCCCCGCCGCGCGACCCCGCCCTGCTGCCCTACCTGGACGACAGCGCCGAGGAGCCGTGGGGCCTGGACATCCGCCTCACCGTCGCCGTCGGCGGCCATGTCGTCGCCCGCCCGCCGTTCCGCACCATGTACTTCACCGCCGCCCAGCAGCTCGCCCACCTCACCGTCGGCGGGGCCGCGCTGCGCACCGGTGACCTGTTCGCCTCCGGCACGGTCAGCGGCCCCGAGCGGGAGCACCGTGGCTGCCTGCTGGAGCTGACCTGGGCGGGCGCCGACCCGCTGCCCCTGCCCGACGGCCGCGCGCTCACCTACCTGGAGGACGGCGACGAGGTGACGATCACCGCCTGGGCCCCCGGCCCGGACGGCTCCCGCATCGGCTTCGGCGAGGTCACGGGGCGGGTGCTGCCCGCCCGCGACTGACCTCCCCGCGCCACTCCCGCCGCCGCCCCGCGCCGACCGCCCGGCCGGTGAGCCCGGCCGGGGCGGCGGCGAGCGCGGTGGCCGACCACCACCGTCCCCCGGCCCGCCAGGTCTGTGGGCCGAGGCCGAGGCCGATCCGCACGCCGCGGAACGCCGCCGCGTTCTCGACCATCCGCCTCCCGTTCCCCCGAAGGGGGGCCGTTCCGTCCGGGCGACCTCGGCGCCGTCCACGCCGCGCGGGCTCCGCGGCGGGCGGGGCGGCTAGGGTTGCCCCTTGCCGGGGGTGACGGTCCGTCGTCCGCGCGGCCCCGCCGGGCCGCGCGGACCCGTTCGAAGGGGCAGCCATGCCGCACCGTGTCAAGGGCGTCGTCGCACGCGCGAAGGGGGAGCCCGTCCGGGTCGAGACGATCCTGGTGCCGGACCCCGGCCCGGGGGAGGCGGTGGTGCGGGTGCAGGCGTGCGGCGTGTGCCACACCGACCTGCACTACCGCGAGGGCGGGATCACGGACGAGTTCCCGTTCCTGCTCGGCCACGAGGCCGCCGGGGTGGTGGAGCAGGTCGGCGAGGGCGTCACCGACGTCGCGCCGGGCGACTACGTCATCCTCAACTGGCGGGCCGTGTGCGGGCAGTGCCGCGCCTGCCTGCGGGGACGCCCCTGGTACTGCTTCGACACCCACAACGCCGGGCAGCGGATGACCCTGGAGGACGGCACCGAGCTGTCCCCGGCGCTGGGCATCGGCGCGTTCGCCGAGAAGACGCTGGTGGCGGCCGGGCAGTGCACCAAGGTCGATCCGGCGGCCTCCCCGGCCGCGGCCGGGCTGCTGGGCTGCGGGGTGATGGCGGGGATCGGCGCGGCCATCAACACCGGCGGCGTGGGCCGGGGCGACAGCGTCGCGGTGATCGGCTGCGGCGGCGTCGGCTGCGCCGCGATCACCGGTGCCGCGCTGGCCGGGGCCGCGAGGATCATCGCGGTGGACATCGACGCGCGGAAGCTGGAGACGGCGCGCGGGCTCGGCGCCACCCACACCGTCGACTCCCGCGAGACCGACCCGGTGGCGGCGATCCGCGAGCTGACCGGCGGCTTCGGCGCGGACGTGGTCATCGAGGCGGTCGGCCGCCCCGAGACGTACCGCCAGGCGTTCTACGCCCGCGACCTGGCGGGCACGGTCGTGCTGGTCGGGGTGCCCACCCCGGAGATGAAGCTGGAGCTGCCGCTGCTCGACGTCTTCGGCCGCGGCGGCGCCCTGAAGTCCTCCTGGTACGGCGACTGCCTGCCGTCCCGGGACTTCCCCATGCTCGTCGACCTGTACCTCCAGGGCCGCCTGGACCTGGACGCGTTCGTCAGCGAGACCATCACCCTGGACCACGTCGAGGACGCGTTCGCCCGCATGCACCGCGGCGAGGTGCTGCGCTCGGTGGTGGTGCTGTGATGGCCGCCCGCGTCGAGCGCCTGGTCACCTCGGGCACCTTCGCCCTGGACGGCGGCACCTGGGAGGTGGACAACAACGTCTGGATCGTCGGCGACGACGAGCAGGCGCTGGTGGTGGACGCCGCCCACGACGCCGACGCCATCGCCGCGGCCGTCGGCGGGCGCCGCCTGGTGGCGATCGTGTGCACCCACGCCCACAACGACCACATCGACGCCGCTCCCGCGCTGGCCGCGCGCACGGGCGCGCCGGTGCTGCTGCACGACGACGACCTGCCGCTGTGGCAGCGGACCCACCCGGACCGCGCCCCGGAGGGCCCGCTCGCCGACGGCCGGGTGCTCGAGGTCGCCGGCACCGCCCTGACCGTGCTGCACACCCCGGGGCACACCCCCGGCGGGGTCTGCCTGTACGCGCCCGAGCTCGGCACGGTGCTCACCGGCGACACCCTCTTCCAGGGCGGGCCCGGCGCCACGGGCCGCTCCTTCTCCCACTTCCCGACGATCATCGACTCGATCAGGGAGCGGCTGCTCACCCTGCCGCCGGAGACCGTGGTGCGCACCGGCCACGGCGACACCACCACCGTCGGCGCGGAGGCACCCCACCTCCAGGAGTGGATCGACCGGGGCCACTGAGCCCGGCACGGGCCGGGGCGGCGCCGTCGCCTCCCGGCCCTACGGGGCGCCCTCGCCCGCGAGCGGCGCCCCGTACAGGCCGCTCACCAGCTCCGGCAGCAGCCGCTCCGCCAGCGCGGGCGGCAGCTCGGACAGCAGGGCGAGCAGCGGCGCCATCCGCTCCGGCAGCGCCCCGTCCGCGCCGACCCCGGCCAGCCGCAGCACCTGGGCGGCCTCGTCCCCGGTGAGCGCCTCCGGGGTGAGCCCGCCCAGGTACCGCACCAGCTCCGGGTCGGGCCGCGGCGGGGGCACGGAGCGGGCCCGCTCCACCGCCGCGGCCAGCTCGCGCAGCAGCAGGCGCACCGTCTCCTCGCCCGCCACCGCCGCGGTCACCGTCAGGTGCAGGTTCGGCGGGGACGCCCCGCGCCCGGGCTGCGGCTGGAGGTACCAGCCGCGGGCCCGCATCTCGTCGGCCACCACGAACGGGTCGGGGCCGCCCTCCGCCGCGGCCACCGCCACCAGCGACGCGTCCGGCCGCACCGGCACCCGCAGCCCCTCGATGCGCTCGACGCCCGCCACCAGCGCCCGCGTGGCCCGCCGCACCCGGCGGGCCAGCTCCACGTACCCGTCGGTGCCCACCCGCTCCAGCACCGCCCACGCGGCGGCCAGGGGTCCGGCGGACTTCGTGCCCTGGAGGGTGCTGTTCACCACCGGGTAGCCCGGCCAGGAGGCGTGCGCGAACCAGCCGTGGCGGCGCAGCTCCGCGTCCCGGAACAGCAGCACCGAGGCGCCCTTGGGGGTGTAGGCGTACTTGTGCAGATCGACGGAGAGCGAGGTGACGCCGGGCACCGACAGGTCGAACGCGGGCACCCGCGGCGCCCCGGCCAGGCGCAGGTGCCCCAGGTACCAGCCGCCGATGCAGGCGTCCACGTGGCAGAGCACCCCGCGCGCCGCCGCGGCACCGGCCACCTCGGCGACCGGGTCCACCACGCCGTGCGCGTAGGACGGCGCCGACACCACGACCAGCGCCGTGCGCCCGGTGACCGCCGCGGCCACCTCCCGCGCCCGCACCCGGAAGCCGGCCGGGTCCACGGGCACGGGCACCACCCGCAGCCCGAACAGCCGCGCCGCCTTGTGGAACGCCGGGTGCGCCGTCCGCGGCAGCACCAGCTCCGGGTCGGCGACCCCGCGCACCCGGCGGGCGTGCTCCCGCGCGGCGAGCACGGCCAGCAGGCAGCTCTCGGTGCCGCCCGAGGTGAACGTGCCGACGGTGCGGGCGTCGCCGCCGAGCAGTCGGGCGGCGCGGCCCACCACCTCGTTCTCCAGCGCCACCACGCTCGGGAACGCCGTCATGTCCAGCCCGTTGACGCCGGCGAACCGCTGGTGCGCCGCGGCGGCCAGCTCCTCCAGGCCCTCGACGCCCGAGTCGTAGACGTACGCCATGGTGCGGCCGCCGCGCACCGGCAGGTCGGCGGCGCGCAGCCCGTCCAGCCGGTCGAGGATCCGGGCGTCTCGCGGGTCCCGGTCCCGGGGCGTGGTCATCGCGCCTCCCGCGCGGCCGGGAGCCCGGCCCGTCCCGGCCGCGTTCCCGCGTCCGGCGGCGCGGCTCCGCCCGCCCGCGCCTCGCGTGCCAGCTCCGCCAGCCGCGCCTCCGTCAGCCGGTACCCGGCCAGCAGCGGCAGGCTGAGCAGCATCAGCAGCGCGGGCAGCGCGCCGAACCCGAGCACCACCCCGGTCAGCGCCGAGTCCGGCTGCGGCACCCGGTCGTCGGCGTCGGAGGAGACGAAGCCGCTCACGGCCAGCACCCCGCCGAACAGCGCGGGCCCCAGGGCCAGGCCCAGGGTCTCGCCCGCGGTCCACAGGCCGGTGAACACCCCGGCGCGGCGGCGCCCGCTGGTGAGGGTGTCCGCGGCGATGGCGTCGCCCAGCATCGACATCTGGAGCATCTGCATCCCGGCGTACCCCACCCCGGCGAGCCCCACCGCCGCGTACACCGCCGCCTCGGGCAGCACCCGGGCGAACGCGGCGACTGCGGCGCCCGCCAGGAAGCAGCCGGAGGCGCAGAGGGCGGCGGCGCGCTTGCCGGTGCGCCGGGCGGCGGCCAGCCACAGCGGCGTGGCGAGCAGGGACGGCACGATCAGGCAGGCGAACAGGGCGGTGACGGCGCCGGGCTCGTCCAGGACGTAGGTGGCGAAGTACTGGGCGCCGGCCAGCATCAGACCGGCCGCGGCGGCCTGCACGACGTAGACGCCGAGCAGCCGCATGAACGGCCGGTTGCCGCGGGCCGCCCGCAACTGCGCGGGCAGCGACGGCTCGCTCACCGAGGCGGGCAGCGCGTCCGGGGCGCCGGAGGTGGCCAGGACCGAGGTGAGCGCCCCGGCGCAGATCAGCAGCCCGGTCACCGCGCCCATCAGCCGGTAGCCGCCGACCGTGCCGTGGTCGTCGCCCGAGGTCCCGGCCAGCACCGGGGCGAGGGCGCCGGAGAGCAGGATGGCCCCGCCGAGGAACGCCACCCGCCACGACATCAGGCGGGCCCGCTCGTCGGGGTCGGCGGTCAGCTCGGCGGGCAGGGCCACGTACGGCACCTGGAAGCAGGCGAACCCGGTCGCGGTGAGCAGGAACAGCGCGGCGACCCAGGCGGCGTCCCAGTCGCCGCCCAGCGGCGGCCCGGCGAACATCGCGGCGAAGCCGGCGGGCATCACCAGGGCCCCGGCGAGCATCCACGGGCGGCGCGGGCCCCAGCGGTGCGCGGTCCGGTCCGACCTGCTGCCGATCCACGGGTTGAGCAGCACGTCCCACGCCTTGGGCAGGAACACCAGGAGGGCGGCGACCCCGGCGGCGACGCCGAGCACGTCCGTCAGGTAGTAGAGGAGCAGCAGGCCCGGCACCGTGCTGAACGTGCCGGTGGCGAAGGAGCCGAGGCCGTAGCCGACGCGCACCCGGGCGCCGAGCGCCGCGGGCGGCGCTCCGGCGGCCGGACCGTGAGCGGTCATGCGCGCGAATGTAGGGCACCTGTGGCAGGAAGCAAACAGGGCGGGGGGTCCGGACGGGGTCCTCGGCCCGGGGCGGTGCGGCGGCGCGCTCCAGCGGCGGGGGCGCGGCCGGGCCCGGGGGAGGGGCGCCAACCCCCGGCTGACGGCCCGGTAAGGTGACGCGCGCGTAGATTACGATCGCACAATGCCAGAAGAACCCAGGCGCAAGCGGCTGCCCCGGGCGGTGCGGGAGCAGCAGATGCTCGACGCCGCCGTCCGCGTCTTCTCCCGGCAGGGCTTCCACGCGGCGTCCATGGACGAGATCGCCGAGTTCGCGGGCGTGTCCAAGCCGATGCTCTACCTGTACCTGGGCTCCAAGGACGACCTGTTCAGCGCGTGCATCGACCGGGAGGCCGACCGCCTGCTCGACACGCTCGGCGCCGCCGTGCAGGGCCGCTCCGACGACCCCGCCGAGCAGTTGTTCCACGGCCTGACCGCGTTCTTCGGCTATGTGAGCGCCAACCGGGACAGTTGGGCCGTGCTCTACCAGCAGGCCCGCTCCCACAGCGACTCCTTCGCCGAGCAACTGGCCAGGGCCCGCCGCGAGATCGTGGAGACCGTCACCGAGCTGGTGCGCAGGTCGATGGCGCGGCGCGGCGCGGCGCCGGGCTACGCCGCGCTGCGCAAGGAGGCGTCCGCCGTCGCGCACGCCCTGGTCGGGGCCGCCGACGCCCTGGCGGACTGGACGCTGCTCGGCACCCGCGAGGCCCCGGAGGAGACCGCGCGGCGGCTGATGAACCTGGTCTGGATCGGCTTGGAGCGCCGCCGGGCGGGCGATTCCTACCAGCTCCCCGCCCCCGGGGTCACCGCGCCCTGACCACCCCCGTCAGGTGCGGCCGCCCGGTGCGCGCGTCCGCCACGGCGAAACGGGCCTCGTCCACCGGGCCCGGCCCCAGCGGCGGATCCACCGCGAACCGCACCGTCGCGGGCAGCGGCACCGGCCGGTGGAACGCGGTGTCGATCTCGGCCGCCCCCGGCAGCCGCGGGCCCAGCGCCGCCACCGAGCGCGCCGCCGTCCACATGCCGTGGGCGATGGCCGCGCGGTAGCCGAACGGCCGGGCGGCCCACGGGTGCAGGTGGATGGGGTTGCGGTCGCCGCTGACCGCCGCGTACCTGCGCCCGGTGCCCGCCGGGACCCGCCACAGCGCCACCGCCCCGGTGGGCTCCGCGCCCCCCGGCGGCCCCGCCGGCCCCGGGCGCCCGGCGGGGGACGGCTGCCCGGCCCGCTCCGGGGACCCGGCGGGGGACGGCTCGCCCGCCGCCCGCTTCCCCGGCTCCCGGCGCAGATACGTGCTGCGCGACTCCCACACCGGCTCGTCCGCCCGCACCGCGTACACCTCCGCGGCCACGTCGAACGCGGTGCCGCGCGGGTGCGGCCGCGGCCCGAGCGCGCGCACCACCACGGTCAGCCGCTCCGCCGGGTCCACCGGCCGGTGCGTGACGATCCGGTTCGCCACGTGCACCAGGCCGAGCAGCGGCAGCGGGAAGCCGGGACCGGTCATCAGCGCCAGCGACACCGGGAACGCCAGCAGGTGCGGGTAGGTCGGCGGCAGGGCGCCGGCGCGGGGGAAGCCGCACACCCGCGCGTACGCGGCGACGTGCGCCGGGTCCACCTCGACGCCGGGCAGCACCAGGGCGGTGCGCGGCAGCTCCACCGGCCCGCCGCCCCGGCCGCGCCCCAGGGCGCCGCGCACCGCTCGCGCGTACAGCGGCAGCACCCGCGGGGCGCGGGGGAGCACCACGGTCTCCTCCATCGTCCCTCCCCTCACGCGCCGAGCAGGGACTGGCCGCACACGCGCACCACCTGCCCGTTCACCCCGGCCGTGGCCGGCGCGGCCAGCCACGCGACGGCCTCGGCGATGTCCACGGGCTGCCCGCCCTGGCCCAGGCTGCTCATCCGCCGCCCGGCCTCGCGCACCAGCAGCGGCATCCGCGCGGTCATGTCGGTCTCCACGAACCCGGGGGCCACCGCGTTGACCCGCGCCCCGCGCTCCCGCAGGGCCGGCGCCCAGGCGCGCACCAGGCCGATCAGCGCGGCCTTGCTGGTGGCGTAGTTGGTCTGGCCGCGGTTGCCGGCGATGCCGCCGATGGAGGAGACGGCGACCAGCGCCCCGCCGTCGCGCAGCACGGGCCCCTGTCCGCCCTCCTCCAGCAGGGCCGCGGTGATCCGCTGCACCGCGGCGAGGTTGACGGCGAGCACGGCGTCCCACTCCGCGGCGGTCATCCGGGCCAGGGTGCGGTCGCGGGTGATGCCCGCGTTGTGCACCACCACGTCCACGCCGCCGTGGCGCTCCCGCAGGTGCGCGGCGATCCGGGCGGGCGCCTCGGGCGCGGTGATGTCCAGCGGCAGCGCCGAGCCCCGCACCCGCGCGGCCACCCGGTGCAGCTCGTCGGCCCCGGCGGGCAGGTCCACGCACACCACGTGGGCGCCGTCGCGGGCCAGCACCTCGGCGATCACCGCGCCGATGCCCCGGGCCGCGCCGGTGACCAGGGCGGCCGCCCCGTCCAGCGGCAGCTCCCACCGCGCGGGCGCGGGCGCGTCGGCCGGCTCGACCAGCACCACCTGCCCGGAGACGAACGCGGAGCGGGGCGAGAGCAGGAAGCGCAGCGGCGACCCGAGGGCGCCCTCGGCGCCCGGCGCGACGCGCAGCAGTTGGCAGGTGGTGCCCCGGCCGCCGAGCTCCTTGCCGAGCGAGCGGACGAAGCCCTCCAGGCCCTGCTGCGCCGCCGCCGTCGCCGGGTCCGGCTCCCGCGCGGGGTCGCGGCCGAGCACCACCACCCGGCCGCAGCGCCGCAGCCCGCGCACCCTCGGGTGGAACCAGCGGTGCAGCGCGGACAGGCCGTCGGGGCCGGTGATCCCGGTGGCGTCGAAGACCAGCGCGGCGGGCCCGCCGTCCGGGCCGGGCGCCCGGTCGGCGGCCGGCTCCGGCGGCGGGGACTGGCACGGCGTCAGCCCGCACTCCTCGACGACGGCGGCCACGGCCCCGCGCGGCAGGCCGCCCTCGGCGGCACCGAGCTCCACCGTCCCGCCCGCGTCCCGCTCCCGCGGGGTGTGGCGCCGCAGCGGCGTGGCGGCAGGCACGCCCGCCCGCCGCAGCAGGGCCCGCGCGGGAGGGCTGTCAATGAGCCCCCGGATGGGATCGCGCATGAAAACCTCCTTCTTACCCACTGGTAAGTCTACTGAGGAGTAAATACGCTGTCGGACATCCGCGTCCGGCGGATCCCGGAACCCGGCACCGCCCCGCCGGACCCGGGAGCCCGCGGACCGGGAAGCCGGGAGCGGGAGCCGGGCGCCGGTGCCGGAGCCCCGAGGGCCCCGGCACCCGGTCCGGGGCGGTCACGGCCCGGGGAGCCGAGCCCGGGGCGATCACCGACCGGGGCAGTCACGACCGGAGCAAGGAGCAGCCCGCATGACCCGCACCGTCCGCAGAGTCGCGATCGTCGGAGGCAACCGCATCCCCTTCGCCCGCGCGGGCGGCCGCTACCTCGGCGTGTCCAACCAGGACATGCTGGGCGCCGCCCTGGACGGGCTGATCGAGCGGTTCGGCCTGGCCGGGGAGCGGCTCGGCGAGTTCGCCGCGGGCGCGGTGCTCAAGCACGCCCGCGACTTCAACCTCGCCCGCGAGGTCGTCCTCGGCAGCCGCCTGGACCCGCGCACCCCCGCCTACGACGTGCAGCAGGCGTGCGGCACCGGTCTGGAGGCCGTGGTCCTCGCCGCCGACAAGATCGCCCTCGGCCGCATCGACTGCGCGGTCGCGGGCGGCGTCGACACCGTCGGCGACGCCCCCGTCGGGCTCAACGACGACCTGCGCCGCCTGCTGCTGCGGGCGCGGCACGCCCGCTCCGGCGCCGCCCGCGCCCGCGTGCTGCTCACCGGCCTGCGCCCCGGGCACCTGGTGCCCGACATCCCCCGCAACGCCGAGCCGCGCACCGGCCTGTCCATGGGCGAGCACGCCGCGCTCACCGCGCGCCGCTGGGGCATCGGGCGGCGCGAGCAGGACGAGCTGGCCGCCGCCAGCCACCGCCGCCTCGCCGCCGCCTACGACCGCGGCTTCTTCGACGACCTGCTCACCCCGTACCTGGGCCTGTCCAGGGACGAGAACCTGCGCCCGGACAGCGACCCGGAGAAGCTGGCCCGTCTGAAGCCGGTGTTCGGACGCGGCGAGGGCGCCACCATGACCGCGGGCAACTCCACCCCGCTCACCGACGGGGCGGCGGTGGTGCTGCTCGCCGGCGAGGACTGGGCCCGCGAGCGCGGCCTGGCGCCCCTGGCGTACCTGGTGGACAGCGAGGTCGCCGCGGTGGACCACGTGCACGGCGAGGACGGCCTGCTGATGGCGCCCGCGTACGCCGTGCCCCGGCTGCTGGAGCGCAACGGGCTGCGCCTCGCCGACCTGGACCTGTTCGAGCTGCACGAGGCGTTCGCCTCCCAGGTGCTGGCCACCCTGCGGGCCTGGGAGGACGAGGAGTTCTGCGCCCGCCGCCTGGGCCTGGCCGCCCCGCTGGGCGCGGTGGACCGGGACCGGCTCAACGTCGCCGGCTCCTCGCTCGCCGCCGGGCACCCGTTCGCCGCCACCGGCGGTCGGATCACCGCCACCCTCGCCAAGCTGCTGAGCGAGCGCGCACCGGACGCCGGGGGGCGCCCGGTGCGCGGCCTGGTGTCGATCTGCGCGGCCGGCGGGCAGGGCGTCACCGCCCTGCTCGAACGCTGAGCCCGCCCGGCCGCTCCGGCCCGGGCGCCCGCCGCCCGCCGAACCGCGTTCCTCCCCCCCACCCGCGTGTCTCCCACCCGCCACCCGCCCACGCACCTGGCCGAACGACCGGAGGAGAACCCATGCCCCACCCCCTCGCCCGCGCCAAGGACGCCGGCCACCTCGCGGACCGGGCCCCCGTCGAGGTCGAGCGCTCGGGCGGCGAGGTCCGCCGGGCCGCCACCCCGGCACTGGCCCCGCCCCCCGGGGGCAGCCTCGCCGACCTGCCGTACGTCAACGCCGCCGAGGAACCCGGCGCCGTGGTGTTCGCCCGCAGGGCCGAGGACCCCGGCCAGGGGAGGGCCGTCTGGCGGGACGTCACCGCCGCCGCGTTCGCCGAGGAGGTGACCGCGCTCGCCAAGGGCCTGATCGCCTCCGGCGTCGAGCCGGGCGGGCGCGTGGTGGTGATGTCCCGCACCTCCTACGAGTGGACGCTGTTCGACTTCGCCGCGTGGGCCGCCGGAGCCATGGTGGTGCCCGTGTACCCCACCGCGAGCGCGGAGCAGGCCGCCTGGATCGTCCGGGACTGCGGCGCCGTGGCCTGCGTCGCCGAGGACGCCGCCTGCGCCGAGGTGCTGCACCGGGCCGTGGACCGGGCCACCGCCGAGGGCAGCCCCGTCAAGCCGCCGGTGTGGCGGGTGGACGACGGCGCCGTGCGCACTCTCACCGAGCGCGGCCGGGGCGTGCCCGACGCCGAGCTGCGGGCCCGCCGCGCCGCGCTCGGCCCCGGCAGCGAGGCCACCGTCATCTACACCTCCGGCACCACCGGGCGGCCCAAGGGCGTGCCGCTCACCCACGGCAACTTCCTGGCCGAGGCGGCCAACACCACCGAGCTGCTCCACCCGGTGTTCCGGTCCGTCTCCAGCGAGCCCGCCTCCACGCTGATGTTCCTGCCGCTGGCGCACGTGCTCGGCCGCTCGGTGCAGGTCGCCTGCGTCCGCGCCCGCATCAGGCTCGGGCACGCCCCGTCCATCAAGCCCGACGACCTCCGCCCCGACCTGGAGTCCTTCCGGCCCACCTTCCTGCTGGGCGTGCCCTACCTGTTCGAGAAGATCCACCACCTGGGGCGGGTGGAGGCGCAGGGGCGGAAGGCGGAGCGCGTGTACGACCGGGCGGTGCGGGTCGCGGTGGAGTGCGGCCGCGCCGAGCTGGACGCGCTCGCGGGGCGCGGCCCGGGGCCCGGGCCCGCCCTGCGGGCCCGCCGTGCCCTGTTCGACCTGCTGGTCTACCGCAAGGTCAGGGCGGCGCTGGGCGGCGCCGTCCGCTACGCCATCAGCGGCGGCTCCTCCCTCGACCCGGAGCTGCTGCTGTTCTTCGCCGGGGCCGGGGTGCTCGTCTACGAGGGCTACGGGCTCACCGAGACCACCGGCGCGACCACCGTCAACCCGCCGCTGCGGCCCCGCCCCGGCACGGTCGGCCCGCCGGTGCCCGGCTCCGCGGTGCGGATCGGGGACGACGGCGAGGTGTGGCTGCGCGGCCCGCACGTGTTCGCCGGTTACCAGGGCGAGGCGCGGGGGGCGGTGGAGGACGGCTGGTTCCCCACCGGCGACCTCGGGCGGCTCGACGAGGACGGCTACCTGACCATCACCGGCCGCAAGAAGGAGCTGATCGTCACCAGCGGCGGGAAGAACATCAGCCCCGGGCCGCTGGAGGACAGGCTGCGCTCCCACCCGCTGATCGGCCAGGCCATGGTGGTCGGCGACGGCCGCGCCTACGCGGCGGCGCTGATCACCCTGGACGCCGAGGCCGTGGCGGCGCACCTGGCGCACCTGCGCGGCGGGGGGCGGGACGCGGGCGCGGCGCCGACCGCCGAGGGCGGCAGCGCGGTCCCCGTGCACCCTTCGGTGCTGCGGGAGGTGGCGCGCGCGGTGGACGAGGCCAACGGGACGGTCTCGCGGGCCGAGTCGGTGCGGCGGTTCCGGATCGTGGCGGGCGACTTCACCGAGGAGCGGGGGATGCTCACCCCGTCGCTGAAGGTCAAACGCGCGGTGGTCGCGGAGGTCTATGCCGCGGACATAGCGGCGCTCTACGGGAACCGGTAGTTCTTGTCGAGTTCAGGTCAGAGATCTGGACGGCGGTGGCCGGCGTCCGGTGGGATGGCTCCGGCCGTCCGCGGGGCCTGGTGCGCGGACGGCGCGCTCGGCTTCGCAACCACCTGTTCTCACCGTGCCGATCGGCCCCCACGAGGGGCCGTTCGCGACCAACCGGAGGAACCGATGCGTCGGCTCACCGCCACTCTCGCCGTGTCCGCTGCCGCCACCGTCGCCACCGTGGGCATGACCATGCCGGCTCAGGCCGCACCCGCGGACAAGGTCCAGGTGCTCTCGAGCTGGACCCAGACCAGCGCGTCCAGCTTCAACGCCTGGAACTCCGCGCGCCAGAACCAGGGCGCGTGGGCGGCCTACGGCTTCGACTGGTCCACCGACTATTGCAGCAGCTCGCCGGACAACCCGCTCGGCTTCCCCTTCAAGCTGTCATGCGCGCGTCACGATTTCGGGTACCGCAACTACAAGGCCATCGGACAGTTCTCCGCTAACAAGGCCCGCCTGGACAGCGCCTTCTACGAGGACCTCAAGCGCGTCTGCAACGGCTACAGCGGCGCCACCAAGACCGCGTGCAACAGCACCGCCTGGACCTACTACCAGGCGGTCAAGGCGCTCGGCTGAGCCGCGCTCCGCCGGGCTCAGGCGGCGAAGAACGCCCACACCTGCTTGCCCCGGGGACGCCGGTCCACGCCCCAGCGGCGGCTGACCCGCGCCACCATGTGCAGCCCGTGACCGCCCGGCCGGGCCGGGTCCAGCGGCTGCACCTCGGGCAGTCGCGGGCTCGGGTCGGCCACACCCAGCCGCACGCCGCCGTCGAGGAGGACCAGCTCCACCTCGGCGGCGGCCTTGGCGTGCCGGTGCGCGTTGGTGACCAGCTCGGAGACGATCAGCACCACGAGTTCCACCGTGGAGCGGTCCAGCCCCCACCCGCCGAGCACCCGCTCGGCCCGGTCCCTGGCCTCCGCGATGGCCCCCGGCTCAGGCGGTGACTGCCAGACCTGCCTCGGCTCCTGCGCGCCGTCCTCCCGTTCCGGGACCCGGCACCGAAGCGCGTGTTCCCGCACTTCGGTGCGCTGATACTCCTTCATGCCACTCCGCACCGTCCAAGGCCCAGTCCGCCGCACTCGGGCGCCCTCGGACACGGTATGCCGTCGCCGCGCATGGCCTCCGTCACCTCCGACTCCTCGGCGTCGCCCGCCTCCGCTTGCGCGCGCCTTCCCCGCCACGGCCGCACCATGCCTGAAAGGTGCGCGCTTTTCGCCGCACCGTGCCCGGCGCCGCACGCCCCCGGCGCGCCGCCCCCCCGGATCCGCGCGCCCGCGGCCCGGCCGGACGCCGCCGCGGCGCAGGTCGCCCCCCGCCCCCCTCCAGCTTGCGCAACCGTCGGGCAGCGCGCAATCCCCGCCCGATCGGGGTATCCGGGACCTGAGGTCCCGCGCCACCGCGGTGACCGGTGAGACCGTTGGGACGGACCTGCCAGGGCCGCCGGGCACGGCGGGACACGAGGGGACGGCTGGGCATGGAGAAGTTGACCCGACGGCGCTTCCTGCGCGCGAGCGCGGCCGGCCCGGTCGCCGCGACCGGCGGCGCCCTGGCCGCCGCCCCGTCCGCGGCCCGGGCCGCCCAGGCCGCCGCGGGCACCCGCACCCTCACGTTCACCGCCGCCACCGGCGCCTCCGTCACCGCCGCCCCCGACGGCTCCCGGCTGATCGCCGAGATCCAGGGCGTGCTGTGGGCGCTGCCCCGCGCCGGCGGCGAGGCCACCGCGCTCACCCCGCCCGGCCTGGAGCCCACCCGCCCAGCCTGGTCCCCCGACGGCACCCAGGTGGCCCTGGTCGCCTACCGCGGCGGAGCCTTCCACCTGTGGACCATGGCCCCGGACGGCTCCGGGCTGCGGCAGCTCACCGACGGCCCCTGGGACGACCGCGGCGCCGCCTGGTCCCCCGACGGCACCCGCATCGCCTTCGCCTCCGAGCGCGGCGGCGACCCCGTCACGGGGGCGCCGTACCGGGTGTGGACCGTGGACGCCCGCACCGGCGAGCCGCGGCGCCTGAGCGCGGGCCCGGGGGAGGAGTACGACCCCACCTGGACCCCGGACGGCGCCCGGGTGCTGTTCGTGCGGGCCCACCCCGACGGCACCCAGGCCCTGGTGTCCGTCCCCGCGGAGGGCGGCCCCGCCACCGTCGAGCAGCCCGTCCCCGAGGGCAGCGCCGTCTGCCCCGCCGTCGGCCCCGACGGCCGGATCGCCCACGTCCACCTCACCACCGGCCCCACCGGTCCCCGCGCCGCCCTGGTGGTGGCCGGCCGCCCCGTCACCACCGGCGAGGACGTCTTCCCCGCCCCGCCGCGCTGGCTGAGCCGCGACGAGCTGCTCTACCTCGCCGACGGCCGGCTCAGGGTCCGCCGGGTGCCCGCGCAGGGCCCGCCGGGACCGGCCGCGCCGATCCCGTTCACCGCCCGCGTCGAGGTGCCCCGCCCCCGCTACCGCGGCAAGGCGTACGACTTCGACGGGGCCGCGTCCCGCCCCGTGCGGGGCCTGCACCTGCCCGCGCTTTCGCCCGACGGCCGCCGGGTGGCGTTCGCCGCGCTCGGCGCCCTGTGGGTGACCACGCCCGGCGGACGCCCGCGCCGGCTCGTCCAGGCGCCGCCCACCGGGTACCTCACCGGCCCCGCCTGGAGCCCGGACGGCCGCGCCGTGCTGTACTGCGACGACCGGGACGGCCTGTACGCGGTGCGCCGCCACGACCTGCGCGACGGCACCGACACCGTGCTCGCGGACGGCGGCCGGGTCAACGCCGCCCCGTCCCCGGACGGCACCCGGCTCGCCTGCCACGACCTGACCGGCAACCTGCTGGTCCGCGACCTGGCCACCGGCGAGGAGCGCGTCCTGGCCGCCCCGCTCGGCGGGGGCGGCCTGCCCGGCGCGCCGTCCTGGTCGCCCGACGGCAGGTACCTGGCCACCGCCGACCGCAACCGCCTCAACCAGCGCTTCCGCGAGGGCTACAACCTCATCCGCGTCATCGACACCCGCACCGGGGCGAGCAGGCTGCACACCCCGCGGGCCCACCTGTCCCTGTCCGACCGCTTCGCCTCGGGACCCGTGTGGTCGCCCGACGGCCGGTGGATGGCGTTCGTCGCCGAGTCCGCGCTGTGGACGGTGCCCGTCACCCCCGAGGGCGCCCCCGCCGGAGCGCCCCGCCGCGTCACCGACGAGCCCGCCGACCACCCCTCCTGGTCCGGCGACTCCCGCACCCTGCTGTACCTGTCCAACGGCCGGCTGCGCCTGGTCCCCCACGGCGGCGGCACCCCGCGCACCCTGCCCGTCCCCCTCACCCACCGCCGCGCCCTGCCGGGCCCCTCCGCCGTCACCCGGGTCCACGCCGGCCTGCTGTGGGACGGCGTGGCGGACACCCCGCGCCGCGACATGGACGTGGTGCTGCGCGGCAACCGCGTCCACGCCGTCGAACCGCACCGGGCGGGCCCGGCCCGGCCCGGGGAGCGCCTGGTCGACGCCTCGGAGCGCACCGTCCTGCCGGGCCTGTGGGACGCCCACACCCACCCGTGGCAGTCCACCTACGGCGGCCGACAGACCAGCCTCAACCTCGCCTACGGGGTCACCACCACCGTCTCCCTCGGCGGCGCCGCCTACGAGGGCGTGCGGCTGCGCGAGGCCCTCGCCGCGGGGGAGCTGACCGGGCCGCGCCTGTTCGCCACCGGCGAGCTGATCGACGGCGCCCGGGTCGCCTACAGCATGGGCCGCGCCCACCGCACCCGCGACGGCGTCCGGCGCACCCTGGAGCGCGCCGTCGCGCTGGACTTCGACTTCGTCAAGACGTACGTCAGGGCGCCCGGCTGGATCATGGCGGAGGCCGAGCGGGTCGCCCACGAGGAACTGGGGGTGCGGGTCGGCAGCCACCTGTGCACGCCAGGCATCAACCTGGGCCACGACCTGACGACCCATCTCCAGGCCACCCAGCGCCTGGAGTACGGCCACGCCACCTCGCCGACCGGCCGGGCCTACCAGGACGTGTTCGCCACCTACGGCCCCGGCGGGCTCACCCTGATCGCCACGCCGTTCACCGCCCGTCCCCTGACCGGGGAGGACCCGGCGCTGGCGGAGGACCCCAGGGTGACGGAGCTGATGCCGCCGTGGGACACCGCGGCGGTGCGCCAGGCGGCGGCCGCCCGCCCGACCCGGGCGCAACTGCGGGCCCTGGAGACGGAGGTCGGGATCTACCGGCGCGTCCTCCAGGCGGGCGGCCTGCTGGCGCTCGGCACCGACGCGCCGCTCGTCCCGGTCGGCCTCCACCTCCACCTGGCGCTGCGCGCCCTGCGCCGGTACGGGCTGAGCGCGGCGCAGGCGCTGCGCACGGCGACGGTGCTGCCCGCGCGGGCGTTCGGCGTCGCGGACCACCTGGGGACGGTGGAGCCGGGGAAGCTCGCCGACCTGGTCATCGTGGACGGGGACCCGTTCCGGGACTTCTCCTCGCTGGTGCGCACCGAGGCGGTGCTGGTGGGCGGGACGCTGGTGCGGCAGGAGGAGCTGCTCGGACGGCACCGCGGGGCGCGGGTCCCGGCCGGGGACGTGGACTGGCTGGACATCGGCCGCCGGATGCGGCGGGACTGCTGCTGCGGCTAGAGACCGGGATCAGCCGAAAGGCGCAGATCCATCGTAGTTTCCGCAAAACAAGCGCCGAACGACCTCCGGAACGGGAAACTCTCAAGAGCACCCAAGGATCGGCCTCATCTTTTCATGATCGCTGGTCCTGCCTCGGGCGCGCGGCCGCCGTCTCCCCCTCACACGCGGCCGCGCGCCCTTCGGTGTCCTCGCGGGTCAGGCACGAGCAGCGCGCCGAGAGCGGGTGCGGTGCGGTACCACTGCCGGGGAGGAGCGGTGTCCGCCCCACCCCGCGCGGCCCTACGCCGCCGTGCGCTCCACCGCGGTGGCCACCGCCGCCGCCAGGTCGTCGTGCCGGTCCAGCGCCTCCCGCTGCGCCAGCGCGCCGTTGCCGCGGCGCAGCACGTGCCCGACCCGCTCGCGCACCAGGTCGAGGTCCCCGGCGTCCCGCAGGGCGTCCGCGCAGTGGTCCACCAGGGACCGCAGCACCTGCTCGGCGGGCTGGGGCCGCCCGCTCACCGGGTGCAGCAGCTCCCCCTCCACACCGGAGCGCGCGGCCCGCCAGCTCGCCAGCCGCAGCAGCGGCACGCCCACCGGGTGGGGCAGCCCGCCCGAGCGCCACTCGCGGGCGGCGGTCTCCACCAGGCCGCGGGTGAGGGCGGCCACCAGCACGGCGTCGTCCGCGTCCAGGCACACGTCCGCCACCCGGATCTCCACGGTCGGGTAGTGGCGGGACAGGCGGGCGTCGAAGTAGATCATGCCCTCGTCCAGGAGGGTCCCGGAGTCCAGCATCTCCCGCAGGGTGGCGTGGTACCGCTTGGCCGAGCCGAAGACGTCCACGGGCCCGGCGGACGGCCAGCGCCCCCACACCTGGGTGCGGTAGCTGGCGTACCCGGTGTCCCGGCCCTGCCAGAACGGCGAGTTGGCGCTGAGCGCGAGCAGCGGGGGCAGCCAGGGCCGGATCCGGTCCAGCACCGCCACGCCCTCCTCGTCCGACTCCACGCCCACATGCACGTGACAGCCGCAGGTGAGCTGCTCCTGCGCGGTCAGCCCGAACTCCTCGAACATCCTGCGGTAGCGGGGCTTGGGCGTCAGGGACGGGTCGACGGGCAGGGGGGAGGTGGCCAGCGCCACCACCGCGGCGTCCACCTCGCCCGCCCGCCGCGCGGCCTCCCGGCGCCAGCGGCGCACCTCGGCGGCGAGGTCGCCCATGGAGGTGCACGGGCGGGTGCCGGTCTCCAACTGCTCCCGCTGCAACTCCTCCTCGAGCTCCTCGCCGCCCGACTTCAGCACCGCGCCCGCCACGGCGCGCGGCTGTCCTGTGGCGGGGTCCACGAGCAGCAGCTCTTCCTCGACCCCGACGCTCCGTCGTGATGTGGTCTGCACGCCCAACAACTAGCCGCAAACCCCGCTCCGAAACGCCCCACCCCCCACCCCCCGCCCCGGAACAACCGCCACCCGCCATTCCGGACCCCGGCACCGCCGCGGCACCGGGCCGCCGCGGCTCCGCCCGCGGCGGGTGTGACGGGTGCTTGCCGGGCGCGGGGGCGCGGCGCGGATCCGGCGCGCCCGGCTTCCCGGCGCGGGTCGCTCCGCGCCGCGTGGGAAGGGTTCGGGCGCGGGGCGCGAAGCGCCCCGCCGCCCGGTTGTGGTGCCCGGTTGTGGTGCCCGGTTGTGGTGCCCGGTTGTGGTGCCCGGTTGTGGTGCCCGGTTGTGGTGCCCGGTTGTGGT
>NZ_BAAGTD010000026.1:87327-120786 GCF_054782095.1 Streptomyces capparidis
TGCCCGGCGTGCTCCGCGCCGCGCGGGGCGGGCCCGGGCGCGGTGCCGGTCCCTTGTCGCCGTGCGTCCGTCCGCCGCGCCTGACGGATGCTCGTTCGGCGCTTGCCCGGGCGCGGAGCCCGGCGCGGTCTCGGCGCGCGCACGGCCGGGCGCTCCCGCCCGGAGGGTATGACCGCGGCGCCCGGCCCGCGGCGGGTGCGGCCGTTCGCGGCGGCCGAGCCCGGTCCCCGTACCCGCCGCCGCGTGTCCGCCCGCCGCGGGTGCGGCGGTTGTTCGTCGGCGCGGGTCGCGGTCCGGTCCGCCTGTGTGCGGCGTCCGCGCCGCCGTCCTGTCCGCCCGTCGCGCGCGGGCGCTCCGCGCGGCACACGGTCGGGCGCGTGGGCGCGGTTCGGGGCCGGTTCCGTGTCTGCCGTCGTGTGTCCGCCTGCCGCGGGTGTGGGGGGTGTTCGTCGGCGCGGTCCGCCCGTGGTGCCGTCCTGCCGGTTCCGCGCGGTGGCTCCGCGCGGCGCGGTCGGGTGTGTGCCCGGTCCGGGCCGGACCTCCTGCCCTCCGCCGCGCGTCCGCTCGCCGCCCGTCCGCCGCCCCCGACCCGTCCCCGGTCGCCGTCGCCGGGTTCCCCGGGTTCAGGGCAGGCCGCAAGGAGAATCCGCCGTTCCGCTCGAATCCTGGTCGAGCCGATCGCGGAATCCCATCGGCCGGTGAATTTTTTCGGCTCCTGGGCTGCACAACCGGGGGCCCGTGAGGTACAAATGATTCAGGCCCGTCCGGTGTGCATCCCCCGTCGCACCGGCCGGGCCCTTTGCTTGTCCCGGGCGGAAGGCCGCCGCCGGGTCCGGGCGCGCGGAAGGCCCCGCGGACATCGGTCCGCGGGGCCTTCGTGCGCTCGGGGAGCGGGCTCAGATGCTGACGCCGTGCGCCCGGAGGTAGGCGATCGGGTCGAGGTCGGAGCCGTAGGTGGGGGAGGTGCGCACCTCGAAGTGCAGGTGCGGGCCGGTCACGTTGCCGGTCGCCCCGGACAGGCCGATCTGCTGGCCGGCGGAGACGGTCTGCCCGGCCGACACCGACAGCGAGGACAGGTGGGCGTACTGGCTGTACCTGCCGTCCGCGTGCCGGATGACGACCTCGTTGCCGTAGGCGCCGCCCCAGCCCGCGCTGACGACGGTGCCGGAGGCGATGGCCTTCACCGAGGTGCCGGTCGGCGCGACGAAGTCCACGCCGGTGTGGTGGCCGCTGGACCACATCGAGCCGGCGACGCCGTAGGCGGTGCCGAGGCTGCCCTGGATCGGGCGGACGTAACCGGAGGCGGCCGGGGCCGGCGCGGCGGCCTGCTGCGGCTGCTCCTGCTTCGCGGGGGCCGCGGGCTTGGCCGGAGCGGCCGGCTTGGCGGGCGTGCGGGCCGCCGAGCGGGACGCGGTGTCCTCGGAGCGCTCGGCGGGGGCCGAGGCCTGCTGGGCGCCGGGGACGTTCAGCCGCTGGCCCGGGAAGATGAGGTTCGGGTTGTCGCCCACGACCTCGCGGTTGGCCGAGTACAGCCGCTGCCAGCCGCCGTCGACGGACTTGGCGTCGGCGATCCGGGAGAGCGTGTCACCGCTGGCGACCGTGTAGTCGGCGGCCTGGGCGGGCCGGGACTCGGAGCGGCTGGGGCGCTGCTCGCGGCGCTCGGGCTGCGGGGCGGCCTGCTTCGGCTGCGGCGCGGCCTGCTGCTTCTGCGGGGCGGCCTGCGCCGGGGCCTGCGCGGCGGGCGCCTCGGCGGTCTTGCCCGGCTCCGCGGCGGCCTTGGTCAGACCGGCCCGCACCGAGCACACCGGCCAGGCGCCCGGGCCCTGGGAGGCCAGGACCTTCTCGGCGACCGCGATCTGCTGCGCCTTGGAGGCCAGGTCGGCGCGCGGGGCGTACTTCGCGCCGCCGAACGCCTCCCAGGTGCTCTGGGTGAACTGGAGCCCGCCGTAGAAGCCGTTGCCGGTGTTGATGCTCCAGTTCCCGGTGCTCTCGCACTGGGCGACCTTGTCCCAGGTGCTCTCCGGGGCGGCGTGCGCGGTGGTGGCCCCCGCGACCGGCAGGGCGATGCCGCCGGCGCCCGCGGCGAGGGCGAGCGTCACCCGGGTGGTGTTGATGAGGCTGCGGCGAGCGCGACGATGACGTCCTCGTGCGGACATAGGTGTGCTGTTCCTCTCCTACGCCTGCGAGGTGAGCTGTCGGGTTCGGGCTGGAGTTGCCCGGCCGCTGTCGCGGCTTCACCCCAAGCCGGAACTCCCGCGAATCGCGGGCGGTCCGGCACAAACCTGTGGGTCCCCCACTCCTGCCCTTGTGGGTTGTGGTTTCCGCGGCGGTCGTGGACAGGACTCGGCGTTTCGACCGGCGGGGCCCTGCGAGTCGGGACGGCAGGGCCGGTGAAAAGAAAGCACACAAGCGGCGGCGCCTCAAGCAACCCCGAATTGCCCGGTCGGCGTTCACCTGCACGTAACGTGAGGCCGGGTCACGCAGAGTCGAGGAATTCGTCCGCGGAGTCCGTTTAGGTATGAAATAGGCGCTTCGGTGGGCGAGTCGTTTTGTCCGAATCGGCGGCTTATGCAGAGAAGGGTGCGTGACTTGTGTCACGGAATTGCGTACGGGCTTCGCGAATCCGCGGCCGGTGCGCGGCGCGCCCCGGCGAATTTCCGCAGTTCAGCGGCGAAATTGACGGAGCGCCAAAACGGCCGGTTCCCGGTGTGAAGTCCGCGCGCCGTCCGCGGGAAACGTGACGTCAGCCACAGGGCTCCCGGCCCCGGTATTCCCCGCCATTCCCGCGGCCCGCCGCGGGCCGTCCGCCGCCGGGGAACGGTGAACGCGAGAGGGTGATGAGATGCGAGTGAAGGGAAGTGACTGCTGCCCGTTTTGTCGGGGGAGCGTGGCGCTCCTCCGCACGAGCGCGCCGCCCGCCCCGCCCGCCCCCGTGTGCCCGCCCCGCCCCGGGGTAGGGCTCTGACCAGGGATCAGTGAGACCACCTGAGGAGCACGACCCGGGGACCCGCCGACGAAGGACGGCGCCCGGCACTGGGAGGCACGAGTGGAAAGGGAGCGGCTCGGCCGGCGGGGCGGAGCGACGGAGACGGCGTGGATGTTCGCCGAGCTGTCCCGAGCCCTGCACGCCCACGACGACCTCGACGGGGCCCTGCGCGCCGTGGTGCACACCGCGAGGGCCGCCGTCGGCTCCGCCCACGCCGGGGTGGTCCTGCGCCGGGGCGACGGCACCCTGGTCAGCACCGCGCTCACCGGCGACCTGGTCAGGGCCTGTGACCAGGCGCAGTTCGACACCGGCCAGGGCCCGTGCCTGGACGCCATCGACACCGGGCCCGTGCTGCGCATAGCGGACATGCGCAGCGAGTCCCGCTGGCCCCGGTTCACCCGCCGCGCCGTGCGGCTCGGCGTCGGCAGCATGCTGGCCTGCCGGCTCACCGCCCGCCGCGGCGTCAAGGCGTCGCTCAACCTGCACGCCCCGCGCCCCTACGCCTTCGACGACGACGCCACCCGGCTCGCGGAGATCTTCGCCCTGCACGCCTCGGTGGCCCTCACCGGCGTCCGGCTGCGCGAGACCCTCGAGCAGGCCCTCGCCTCCCGGCAGCGCATCGGCGAGGCCACCGGCCTGGTGATGGGCCGCTTCGACGTCGACCCGGACCAGGCGTTCCGCATCCTGGTCCGCGTCTCGCAGCACCACAACGTCAAGCTCCGCGACCTCGCCGCGCGGGTGGTCGGGGAGGGCCCCGGCATCCTGCCCCCGTACGCCGACGCAGACCGGCCCGATCGCTCCCCCTGACCTGCCGGGCAGCGCCGCCCCGCAATACGGTGGATCCGCACACCCTCCGCGTGCAGCGGGGCAGTGGGGCTGGCTGACGCCGACAGGAGGCGAGGTTGCGCATGCGCCGGGGGTTCGACGCCGACCTGGTCATCGTCGGAGGCGGCCCCGCGGGCTGCGCCGCCGCCGTCATGGCCGCCAGCCTGGGCGCGCGCAGCGTGCTCGTCGAGGCGGAGCGGCTGTGCGCCAGGATCGAGGCCATCGCGTCGCTCGGCAACGTGCTGGGCGGCGTCACCAACGGCCCGGACCTCGCCGCGGCGATCCGCGCCGACGTCCGGCGCGCCCGCGCCTGCGAGACCCTGCTCGGCCGGCGCGCCGTGCACATCGACGCCGACGTGGACCGCGCCCGCGTGGTCCTCGACACCGGCATCACCCTCACCGCCGACGCCGTCGTGGTGGCCACCGGCGTCGCCCCGCTCGACCCGGGCGACGTGGACTGGATCACCTGCGCCCCGGACCTGGCCCTGCGCCCCCTGTGGGAGGCCGACCTCACCGCGCTCGCCGGGCGCCGGGCCCTGGTGCTGGGCGGCGACCGCCCGCTCGGCACCCTGCTGCGCGGCCGCCCGGACGCGGACGCGCGGTTCGACGTGGTGCACCCGGACGCCGACGTCTACAAGACGCAGGAGGTGCGCGGCGACCACCGGGTGGCGCTGCACCGGGTGGTCCACGTCACCGTCCGGGAGGAGGCCGGGGGCGAGGTGCGGGCCAGGGCGCGCGGCGCCGACCGCGTCTCCAGGACCCTCACCGCGGCCGTCGCGTACCTCAACATCGGCGTCAAGCCGAACGCGCCCCGCGGCTCCCTGATGCGCGACCCCACGGGCTACTGCCCGCCCGAGGCGCAGTACCCCCGGGTGCTGGTCGCCGGCGATCTGCGCGGCCCGCGCTACCAGCGCATCATGACGGCGTACGGCTCCGGCGCGGAGGCCGTGCTGCGCTGGTACTACGAGCGGGTCGGCGCGTAGGCGCCCGCCGGCCGTCCCCGTGGGACCGCTCCGTGACCGCCAGGTCACCGGAGCGCCACCCTCCGGCCACCGGATGGTCGGGTGGGGCACTTACGTTCGAGCCATGACGTTGGCCCCGGAGGTGACCGCGGTCGGGGGACCGGTCGCCGCGCCCGTGCCGCCGCGCAGGCCCCCGGCGCGCATGACGCCAGCCGTCCGGCTCCTGGTGCAGTCCGCCGCCGCGGCGCTGCTGCTCGCCGTGCTGGGCGGGCTCGCCGTGACCGCGGGCACCGCGGTGCGCGACGACGTGCGGCGGCTGGCCGGCGAGGAGTACGCGCTCGCCCGGGCGGCCTCCGACCTGCACGTCGCCCTCGCCGACCTGGACGCCCAGCGCGCCAACGCCCTCGTCCCCGGGCACGCCGCCGACGACCCCGGCACCCAGGTCGGCAACCGCGAGATGGCCCTGATCACGGCCAGGGAGCGCCGCACCGAGATCAGCGAGCTGCTCGCCGAGCTGGGCCGGCGCGGGCACGACAGCGAGCGGCTGACCCGGATCATGGACCTGCTGGGCCGCTACGACGCGCTCAGCGGGCGAGTGGAGTACGCCGACGACCAGAGGCCCAAGCGGCCCGCCGGCCATCCGCCGCCCCTGGCCGTCGCCTTCTCCGGGCAGGCGAGCGAGGTCATGAACGACGACCTGCTGCCCGAGGTCGCCGTGCTCGCCCGCGACCACACCCAGCGCGCGGACGACGCGGCCGGGCGCATCGAGGACCGGGCGCGCACCGCGATGTGGGCGTGCGCCGCCGCCGGGGTGCCGGTGCTCGGCCTCCTCGCCTGGTGGCAGCGCGACCTGGCCCGCCGCTACCGACGTCTGCTCAACCCGGCCCTGCTGGCCGCCACCGCCTGCGCCCTGGCGGCGGTGATCGCCACCACCGCGGCGCTCGCCTCGGTCGCGGACGACATGGCGACGGCGCGCGAGTCAGGACTGCGACCCTGGGAGCGCGCCGCGCACGCCGAGGCGCTCGCCGCGGAGGCGGGCGCCCTCCAGAGCCGCTGGCTCGCGGCCGACCGTGACCGCGCCCCGCTGTTCCGCCGTCAGTTCGCCGAGCTGTCCAGGCGCCTGGCCGACCCCGGCCCCGGCGACGGCAGCTACGCCCGGCGCCTGTCGGCCGCCGTGGCGGACGGCACGCCCATGCGGGGCCTGCTGGTGCCCTCCGACCGGGCGGTCCTGGACCGGTTCGCGGTCCTCCACCGCGACGACGACCGCCTGACGAGCCTGGTGGAGCGCGGCCGGCGGGACGAGGCGGCGCAGCGGCTCACCGAGGTGCCGCGCGGCCACCTCGCCTTCGACCACTACGACCTCTCCCTCCACATGGAGTCCCGCACCGCCGGGCGCGCCGCGGTGTTCACCTCCCGCACCGGCGCGGCGGAGGACACCCTCGGCCCGTGGCCCGCGCTGCCCGCGGCCCTGCTCGGCCTGGCCCTGCTCGCCGTCCCGGTGGCGGTGCGGCCCCGCCTCGCCGAGTACCGGTAGCGCCCCGCCCCGGCGCGCTCACCGCCGCCGCGCGGTCACCAGCAGGAAGGCGGCGCCCGCGCGGTCGGTGTGCCGGGTGGCCTGCCAGCCGCGGCCGGCCAGCGCGCGGCCGCACTCCTCCAGCGCGGCCACCACGTCGGCCCCGGCGGGCGCCGCCCACGCCACCCGCACCTCGTCCGCGCCGGGCGGGCCGGTGACCGTGTAGCCGGTGCCGCCCGCCGTCCGCGGCGGCAGGCCCGCGGCCTCCAGGGCCAGCGCCACCGCGTGCACCGGCCGCGCCCGCTCCCACGCCGCGGGCAGCGCGGTGTCCTCGTGCAGCAGGCGGCGGATCTCCAGCAGCGCCGCCCACGCGGCGGCGGCCTCGGCGGCCCGTCCGGGACCCGGCGCCGCCCCGCCCGCCGCGCCGGTGGCCGCCGTGACCCCGCCCGGTGCCGCGGCCCCGCCCGGCGCGGGCCGCCGCGGCTCCGGCGGGGCGAGCAGCCGCTGCCGCAGCGCCCGCCCCTCGGGGGTCAGGTAGTGCGTGGGGGTGCGGGAGTGCCGGAACGCCAGCCCCTTGGCCCGCAGTGCGGCGCAGGTCGCGGAAGGGGCCGTCAGCCGCCCCGTGCCGGGGTCGGCGCCGAGCACGGCACGGCGCTGGGCCGGGCTGAGGGCGGGCACACCGGGGGCCGGGGCACCGGAGGGGGAGCCAGGGGAGACGGCGTCGGGGGAGGAGGCGTCGGGGGAGACGGCGTCGGGGGAGGACATGGCCCCATCCTGCCGGTGCCGCCGGGGCGCCCCCTCACAGCCGTCCCTGCGCGATCATCCCCTCGAGCAGCAGGTCCGGGTGGACGGGCAGGTCCCGCACCCGCACCCCCGTCGCGTGGTGCACCGCGTTGGCCACCGCGGCCGCCGTGCCGACGACGCCCAGCTCGCCGATGCCCTTGGCGCCCATCGGGTTCAGGTGCGGGTCCTCCTCGGGCAGCCAGTGCACGTCGATGTCCGGGACGTCCGCGCAGGACGGGACGTGGTAGGAGGCCAGGTCCCGCTCGGCGTGGTCGCCGAAGCCCTCGTCCATGGTGCTGTCCTCGGTCAGCGCCATGCCGAGGCCCATCACCATCCCGCCCGAGAGCTGCGAGGCGGCCGTGCGCGGGTTCAGGATGCGGCCCGCCGCGAACACCCCCAGCAGCCGCCGCACCCGGGTCTCGCCCGTGTCCGTGTCCACCCGCACCTCGGCGAACTGCGCCCCGAACGACCGGTGCGCGTACCGGGCGCCGTGGTCCGCCACGTCCTCGGCGGTGTCCGCCCGCACCGTCAGGCCCTCGCCGGGCACCATGCCGTCCAGCTCGTCCAGCCTGCGGCGCAGCGCGCGGCACGCCTTGTCCACGGCCCAGCCCCAGGACGCCGTGCCCGCGGAGCCGCCCGCGACCGGGGCGGGCGGCAGGGCGCTGCACCCGATGCCGACCTCCACCTCGTCCACGCCCACCCGCAGCGCCCGGGCGGCGATCTGCGCCAGCACCGTCCTGGCGCCGGTGCCGATGTCGGTGGCGTCCACCTGCACCAGGTAGCCGCCCGCCGGGTCGGCGTGCGCCAGCGCCTGCGAGGGGCCGACCTCCGCCGGGTAGGAGCAGGCGGCCACGCCCGTGCCCAGCAGGTACCGGCCCTCGCGGCGCATCGCGGGCGCCGGGTCCCGGTCCGCCCAGTCGAAGCGGCGCGCCCCCTCCCGCAGGCACTGGGCCAGGTGGCGGCTGCCGAACGGGTGCCCGCTGTCGGGGTCGGTGCCGGTGTCGTTGCGGATCCGCAGCTCGACCGGGTCGAGCGCGAGCGCCACGGCGAGCTCGTCCATAGCGGACTCCACCGCGAACATCCCCGAGCACTCGCCGGGCGCCCGCATCCACGACGGGCTCGGCACGTCGAGCGGTACGGCGCGCAGGCGCATCCGCCGGTGCGGCGCCGCGTACAGGGAGCGGCCCGCCTGCACCGCGCGCTCCACCCAGTCGCTCACCGTGGAGCGGTAGGTCTCCACGTCGTGCCCGAACGCGGCCAGGTGCCCCTCGGTGTCGGCGCCGAGGCGGATCCGCTGGACGGTGGCCGCGCGGTAGCCGGTGACGGCGGCGAGCTGGTTGCGCGGCAGGGCCAGCTTGACCGGCCGGTTCACCTCCTGCGCGGCCATCGCCGCCAGCACCACCTGCGGCCGCGGCGTGCCCTTGGCGCCGAAGCCGCCGCCGACGTGCTCGGCGTGCACGGTCACCCGGTCCGGCGGGATCCGGAACAGCGCGGCCAGGGCCTGCCGGACCGGCGTCGAGCCCTGGTTCGAGTCGTACACCGTCAGCGCCCCGCTCTCCCACCAGGCGGTGGTGGCGTGCGGCTCCATGGGGTGGTTGTGCAGGGCCGGGACGGTGTACACCGCGTCGATCCGCACCTGGGCCGCGGCGTACCCGGCGTCGAAGTCGCCGCGCTCCCGGCCCGCGTCCGCCACGTCGGCCAGCCGCGGGTGGTCGGTCTCCAGGACGACGTCGTGCGGCTCGGCCGCGTACTCCACCCGCACCGCGGCCGCCGCGGCGCGGGCCGCGGCGAGGGTGTCGGCGACCGCGAGCGCCACGTACTGGCCGCGGTGCGCGACCCGCGGGGACTGGAGCACGGCCAGCGTCGCGTCGCCCGCGTCGCCGAGGCGGGGCGCGTTCTCGTGGGTGAGCACGGCCAGGGCGCCGGGCTCGGCCAGCGCCCGCCCGGTGTGCACCGCCGTCACCGCGCCCTTGGCCACCGTCGCCGGCACCGGCCAGGCGTAGGCGCAGTCGTCCGGGGTGTACTCGGCGGCGTACCGGGCGGCCCCGGTGACCTTGGCCCGGCCCTCCAGGCGCACCACCGGGTCGCCGAGCGGGCCCGAGCGGGGCGGGGCCGCCGCGGCCGTCACCGCGAGCTCCCGGCGAGATCGGTCAGCAGGCGCACGGCCAGATGGCGGGTGAGGGGCACCTTGTACCCGTTGTCGCGCAGCGGCTCGGCGACGGACAGCTCCGCCTCCACCGCGTGGGCGAACGCCTCCGGTGTGGCGGGCGCGCCGAGCAGCAGGTCCTCCGCGGTGCGGGCGCGCCACGGCTTGTGGGCGACGGCGCCGAACGCCAGCCGCACCCGCCGCACGGTGCCGCCCGGCGCGTCCAGCACGGCCGCCACCGACGACAGCGCGAACGCGAACGACGCGCGGTCCCTGGCCTTGCGGTAGCCGGAGTTGACGGCCTCCGGCAGCGGCGGCAGCTCCACATGGGTGATCAGGTCGCCGTGGTGCAGCACCGTGTCCCGCTCGGGGTTGTCGCCGGGCAGGCGGTGCAGCTCGGTGAACGGCACCGCGTACGCGCCGTCCGCGCCGTGCACCAGCACCTCCGCGTCCAGCGCCGCCAGGGCCACCGCCATGTCCGAGGGGTGGGTGGCCACGCAGTGCTCCGAGGCGCCGAGGATCGCCAGGTCCCGGTGCACGCCCTCCCTGGCCGGGCAGCCGGAGCCGGGGCGGCGCTTGTTGCAGGGCTTGCCGGGGTCCTGGAAGTACAGGCAGCGGGTCCGTTGGAGCAGGTTCCCGCCGACCGTGGCCGCGTTGCGGAGCTGCTCGCTGGCCCCGGCGAGCAGCGCCTGCGACAGCACCGGGTAGCGGGAGCGCACCACCGGGTCGGCGGCCAGGTCGCTGTTGCGCACGGCCGCCCCGATCCGCAGCGATCCGCCCTCCACCGTCTCCACCCGGTGGTGCGGCAGGCGGGTGACGTCCACCAGCAGGTCGGGGCTCTCCACGCCGAGCTTCATCAGATCGACGAGGTTGGTGCCGCCGCCCAGGTAGCGGGCCGCGGGATCGGCGGTCAGCGCGGCCACCGCGGCGGCCGGGTCGGTGGCCCGCCGGTAGCGCAGCGCCCTCATCCGGTGCCTCCCCCGCCCGCCGGCGCCCCGGCCCGCGCCACGTCGTCCACCGCCCGCACGATGCCCGGGTAGGCGCCGCAGCGGCACAGGTTGCCGCTCATCCGCTCGCGGATCTCCTCGTCGCTCACCGCGGCGGGCGCGCCCGCCGCGGTGACGGCGCTGGGGCGGCCCTCGGCCAGCTCCCGCAGCAGGGCCACCGCCGAGCAGATCTGCCCCGGCGTGCAGTAGCCGCACTGGAAGGCGTCCCTGGCCAGGAACGCCTCCTGCACCGGGTGCAGGTACTCGTGGTCGGCGAGCCCCTCCACGGTGGTGATCTCCGCGCCGTCGTGGGCCACCGCGAGCAGCAGGCAGGCGTTCATCCGCCTGCCGTCCACCAGCACCGTGCACGACCCGCACTGGCCGTGGTCGCAGCCCTTCTTGGCGCCGGTGAGGTCCAGGTGCTCGCGCAGGGCGTCCAGGACGGTGGTGCGGTTGTCCAGCGTCAGACGGTGCGCGGTGCCGTTGACGCGCAGGGTGACCGCCGTGCTGCGGTCCAGCGGGTCCATGGGGTTCCTGCCTCTCTGCCTCGCCCCGGCGGGCCGGCCGCGGGGCCGCGGCCCGTTGCGGAGTATCCGCGGCGACGGGATCGAAACCCCCGGGGCACGGCTGCCCGCCGAGGCGGCCCGCCGCCGGGACACGGCGTGGGCCGACCGCCCGCCGCCGGGCCGGGAGGCGCGGCGGCGCTCAGGCGGCGGCCGTCTCCAGCTCCGCCGCGCCGACGCCGAGCAGGTGCCGCAGCGCCTCCCGCCCGTCCGCGGTCACCCGCAGCGCGCGCCGGCCGCCCACCCGCACGCACCACCCGCCGTCCAGGAACCGGCGGCACAGGGCCGCCCCGGCCACCCCCGCCAGGTGCGGCCTGCGCTCGGTCCAGTCCAGGCAGGGCCTGGCCAGCGGCCTGCGGCTGCCCGCGGGTGCCCGCAGCTCGGCGCCCACCTCGCGGAACCAGTCCAGCCCCGCCGCGGTCACCGCGAAGCCGGTGTCCTGCTGGATCAGCCCGCGCCGCAGCAGCGCGTCGGTGACCGCCACGCCCAGCCGCCCCGCCAGGTGGTCGTAGCAGGTGCGGGCCCGTGCCATGGCGGCGTCCGCGCTCACCTGCCGCAGTCCGCGCGGCGGCACCGCCGCGGGGGCGGCGTGCGCGGCGAGGTCCTCCACCAACTGCGCCACCCGGTCGTCTGCCAGCCGCAGATACCGGTGGCGGCCCTGCCGCTCCTCGGCCAGCAGGCCCCCGGCCACCAGGCGGGTCAGGTGCTCGCTCGCCGTGGACGGCGACACCCCGGCCGCGCGCGCCAGCTCGCCGGCCGTCCACGCCCGCCCGTCCAGCAGCGCCAGGCAGAACCGCGCGCGGGTCTCGTCGGCCAGCAGCGCGGCGAGCCGGGCGAGCTGGGGGCCGGGGGCCTCGGGTCGTTCCATGGGCTCCATGATGCGCGCCGCACGCTTCGGCGGGCGCCGAAGGGTAGCCCTCCCGCCGCCGCCGCGCGGCCGTCCGCCGAGGCGAAACGTTACGCGGCCACCGGATGGGGGGACGGCCGGGCGGCCGCGGCGCGGGCCGCCCCCGCAACTGCCACACTGGCTCCCCATCAGCGACGGGGGAGTTCCACGAGCGAGTGGAGGGCGGCCGGGTGAAGCGACGCGGAGTCGGATCGGGAGCCGTGGCGCTCGCGCTGGCCGCCGTGGCCGCCGTGCCGTCCTCGGGGCCCGGCGGCACCGGCCCCGCCCGGACGGCCGCCCCGGCGGCCCGCCCCGCGGCCGGCGCCGCCCCCGCGGTCCCCGCCGAGGAGGGCTGCGACCGCCTGGCCAGCCTCCGCCCGACGGGCGCCCTGCCCCCGCCCGGCGGCCGGATGCCCGCGGGCTCCACCATGGAGCGCATCCGCGAGCGGGGGCGGCTCATCGCCGGAGTGGACCAGAACACCTACCTGTGGGGCTACCGCGACCCGGCCACCGGCGACATCGAGGGCTTCGACATCGACCTGGTGCGCGAGGTCGCCCGCGCGATCCTCGGCGACCCCGACCGGGTCGAGTACCGCACCCTGCCCTCGTCCGAGCGGCTGACCGCGGTCGCCGAGGGACGGGTGGACATCGTCGCCCACTCGGTGACGATCACCTGCGAGCGCAAACGCCACGTCGCCTTCACCGCCGACTACTTCCACGACGGCCAGCGCGTCCTGGTGCGCCGCGACTCCGCGGCCCGCACCCTGGCCGACCTGGCCGGGCGGCGGGTGTGCTCGGCCCGCGGCACCACCTCCATCGAGGAGCTGGCCAGGGCCCGCCCGGCGGTGCGGCCCGTGGCGGCGACGGAGTGGACGGACTGCCTGGTGCTGCTGCAACTGGGAGAGGTGGAGGCGGTGTCCACCACCGAGCACGTCCTCCAGGGCCTGATGGCCCAGGACCCCGAGACGAAGATCGTCGGACCGGTCTTCACCTTCGAACCGCACGGCCTGGTCGTCGCCAAGGAGAACGCGGACCTGGTGCGCTTCGCCAACGCCGTCCTGGACCGGATGCGCCGCAACGGCCACTGGGAGCGGGTGTACGAACGCTGGATGGGCCGCTTCGGCCCGGTCCCGGAGCCACCGGTGCCGCGGTACCGGTGACCGGGGAGCGGGGGCCGGGGGAGCGCCTGTGGGCCGGGACGACCGGGAGTGGTGGCGACGGGGACGGGGCGCCGCGTGTCAGTCGGGCTCGGCGTCCTCCGGGCCGCGGCGGGCCAGCGCGGCCAGGGTCCGGAGGGCGCGGGCCAGGACGGCGGGCGGGGGCGAAGCCAGGCCGATGCGCACCGCGTGCGGGGCCCGCGGCGAGCCGACGGCGAACGCGGCGCCGGGGGTGACCGCGACGCCCCGGCGCGCCGCCGCGGCCACGAAGGTCTCCGCCCGCCACGGCTCGGGCAGCTCCCACCAGCAGTAGTAGGAGTGCGGGTCGGCGCGCACCGGGAAGCCGGCCAGGGCCAGGGCGGCGAACCGCTGCCGCTCCCCGGCGTCGCGCCGCTTGGCCTCGGCGACCGCGGCGGCGGTGCCGTCCAGCGCCCACCCGGTCGCCGCCTCCAGGGCCAGCCCGGGCACCGTCCACGCGCCCGAGCGCAGCGCCGCGGCCACCGGGTCGGCGAGCGCCTCGGGAACCACGGCGAAACCGGCCGTCAGGCCCGGCGCCAGCCGCTTGCTCAGGCTGTCCACCAGCACGGTGCGCTCCGGCGCGAACGCGGCCAGCGGCGGCGGCCCGTCCCGCAGGAACGCCCACACGGTGTCCTCCACCGCGTGCACCCCGAGCCGCTCCAGGGTCTGCGCGAGGGCCGCGCGCCGCCGCTCCGGCATGGTGGTGCCCAGCGGGTTGTGCAGGGTGGGCTGCACGTACACCGCGCGCAGCGGCGCCGAGCGGTGCGCCTCGGCGAGCGCGTCGGGCACCAGCCCGTGCTCGTCGAGCGCCAGCGGCACCAGGGTCACCCCGAGCCGCGCCGCGACCGCCTTGACCACGGGATAGGTGAGCGCCTCCACCCCGAGGCGCTCGCCCGGCGGCACCAGCGCGGCCACGGCCGCGGCCGCCGCCTGCCTGCCGTTGCCGGCGAACAGCACCCGCTCCGGGTCGGGCGCCCAGTTGCCCCTGGCCAGCAGCCCGGCGACGGCCCGCCGCGCCGCCGCGGTGCCGGACGCGCCCACGGGCCGCAGCGCCGCCCCGAGCGGCTCGGGCCGCAGCAGCCGGGCCATCCCCCGGGCGAGCAGCGCGGACTGCTCCGGCACCACCGGGTGGTTCAGCTCCAGGTCGATCCTGGCGTCGGCGGGCTCGGCCAGGGCGGGCCCCGCGGCCTCGGGCGCGGCCCGCACGAACGTGCCCCGGCCCACCTCCCCGACGACCAGGCCCCGGCGGGCCAGCTCCCGGTAGACGCGGCCGGCCGTGGAGTCCGCGATGCCCTGCCGTCGGGCGAACACCCGCTGCGGCGGCAGCCGCTCCCCGGGCCGCAGCCGCCCCGCCGCGATGTCCCGCGCCACGGCGTCGGCCACCCGCCGGTACTCCTCCCGCACCGCCCGCCCTCCTTCGCCCCGCGGCCGCACCCCGGCCCCCGGGCCCACACTGTCCCACCGGCCCGACCGCGGCGCGGAACCGGGGCGGCGGCGCCCGGCGCACCGGGGCGGCCCGGCGCGCCCGCACCCGCGACCCCGCCCCGCCCGAGCCCCCCGCCGCCCCGCAGTCCCGGAGCCCCCCGACGGCCTCCTCCCCGCGGGAAACCGCCACCCGCCCCACATTGCACCGAGTACAATGTAATTCATTGCACCGAAACCACTCCGCTCCCTAGCATCAGGGCAATCGCCGGCCCGTCCAGGACCGGCCGTCACCCGGGCCGGGCCGCCGCAGCGCGGCCCCGTCCGACGAGGGAGCTGACACGGTTGAGCACGGCCACCGCCGGTACGGCGTTCGTCAACGGGATCACCCTCGCCTACGAGGACCACGGCACGGGCGAGCCGGTGCTGCTGATCCACGGGCACCCGTTCGACCGGTCCATGTGGGCCCCGCAGACCGCCCACCTCGCCGCGACCGGATGGCGGGCCATCGTCCCCGACCTGCGCGGCTACGGCGGGAGCCAGGTCGTCCCCGGGGTGGCGGGGCTGGACGTGCTGGCCGGGGACCTCGCCGCCCTGCTCGACCACCTCGGGGTGGAGCGCGCGGTCGTGGCCGGGCTGTCCATGGGCGGGCAGATCGCCATGGACTTCCACCGGCAGTTCCCGGAGCGGGTGCGCGCCCTCGTCCTGGCGGACACCTTCGCGCAGGCCGAGACGGACGAGGGCAGGCGCACCCGCAACGCCATGGCGGACCGGCTGCTGCGGGAGGGCATGGGCGGCTACGCCGACGAGGTGCTGACGAGGATGCTCGCCCCGTACAACGTCGAGGCGCTGCCGGACGTCGCCGGGCACGTGCTGCGCATGATGCGCGGCGCCCCGCCCGAGGGCGCGGCTGCGGCCCTGCGCGGCCGCGCCGAGCGCCCCGACTACACCGACATGCTGCCCCGGGTCGCCGTGCCGGCCCTGGTGGTGGTGGGCCGGGACGACGCGTTCACCCCGGTGGCCGACGCCGAGTACCTGCGCGACCGGATCCCCGGGGCGTCCCTGACGGTCGTCGAGGGCGCCGGGCACATGCCGAACCTGGAGCGGCCCGAGGTGTTCAACCGGGCCCTGGGCGACTTCCTGGCCTCCCTCGCCCCGGCGCGCCCCTGACCGGCGCCCCCGGCCGCCCCGCCGCGCCGCCCGTCACACCAGGCGGGCCTCGGCGACGGGCGGCCGGGCGGCCACGGCGGCCTCCTCCCGCACCGTCCACGTGCCCAGGCTCATCTCCGCGGTGATCCCGGGCCCGAACCCGGCGATCATGCCGCGCGCCCCGGCCTGGACCGCGCCCTCGGCGAAGCACCGCGCCAGCGCGTCCAGCACCACCGCGCTCGCGATGTTGCCGTACTCGGTGAGCGTGGCCCGGCTGTGCCGGAACGCCTCGGGCTGCACGTGCAGGAAGCGGCACAGGTCGTCCAGGATCCGCGGGCCCCCGGCGTGCACGATGTAGAAGTCCAGTCCTGAGGCGTCCCACTGGTGGTCGCGGGCGAGGTCCCGCAGCGCCGGGGCCAGCGGCTCCATGGTCTTGGGCACCCGCTTGTCCAGCAGGAAGTGGAAGCCGGTGTCCCGCACCCCGTAGGAGATCCAGTCCACGGTGTCCGGGATGAGGTACGAGCCGTTGCGCTCGATGCTCACCCCGGTCCCGTCCCGCCCCCGCATCACGGCGGCGGCCACGGCGTCGCCGAACAGGCCGTTGGACAGCAGCGTGCCCACGCCGACGTCCATCGGCTGGTAGCACAGGGAGCAGAACTCGCAGGCGACGATCAGCGCGTTCGAACCCGGATAGGCGGTGCAGAAGTCGTGCGCGCGGTTGATCGCCGCGCCCCCCGCGGCGCAGCCGAGCTGGGCGATCGGCATCTGCCGGGTGTCGGAGCGGAAACCCATGTGGTTGATCAGCCAGGCGGTCAGGGACGGCATCATGAAGCCGGTGCAGGACACATAGATGATCAGGTCGATGTCGCGGGGCCGGAGGTCGGCGTGTTCCAGGGCCTCGCGCACCACCTCGGGCACCCTGGCCTTGGACTCCTTCTCGTACAGGGCGTTGCGCTCGGTGAAGCCGGGATGCCGCAGGGTGTCGTCGATGGGCTGGACGATGTGGCGCTTGCGCACGCCGGTGTTCTCGATCAGCCGCAGGGCCAGGGCGAGCTGGGGGTGGCTCTTGTGGAGCAGCCGGGCCAGCTCCAGGGTGTCTTCCTTGGTGATGACGTGCTCCGGAACGGCGACCGCCGGGCGGCACAGGATTGCCATGGGCGCTCCCACATCGTGACGAGGGCGCGGACCGGCGGACAGGCGAGCCGGAACGTGGCCCGGGGCACGACTTGTGCCCCTAGTACCGTTTTCCGTCACCGAGTGCCACTATCACACGAAGAGGCGAAAAGCACACTAATGGCCGATACGGGGAAGGGCGGGCGACGGCGCGGCGGACCCGCGAGCGGCCGCGCCCTCCCGGTGCCGGGAGGGCGCGGCGGCGGTGCCGGGTACCGCTCAGACCACGTGCACCCAGCGGGCGACGGACGGGGTGCCGTGCCGGTCCACGGCGAACAGCATGTACCAGCCCCGCGGCACCAGGGCCGGGTCCTCGGGGATCTCCACGGAGAACGCCCGCCTGCCGTGGGCGACCTCCAGCTCCACGGACCGCTGCTCCACGTCGGTGGTGTGGGTGACCGCGGACGGCCGCATCAGCCGCACCTCGGCCACGTCCCGCGGGCGCGGGCTGCGGAAGGACGCGGTGCCCCCGCGCGCGACCTCCCGCGGGCCGCCGGTGATCGCCGGGCGGCCGTCCCGGTACAGGTACGGCGGGGTGAAGACCTCCACCCGCTGCTCGAACCTGCCGGGCCGGGTGTTCTTCCGGTCGGCGAACAGCGGGTCGGAGCCGAACGTGGCGACCCGCCCGTCGGGCAGCAGCAGCGCGGAGGAGTGGTAGTTGCGGCCGATCCTCGGGTCGGCGGCCGGGGTGAACCGGTTCGTGCGCGGGTCGTAGAAGTGCGCCCGGTGGATGTCGGAGGCGCCGCGCCCCCGGTAGTCCGACGACCCCCCGGCGGTCAGCACCCGGTCGTCCGGCAGCAGCACCGACGACAGGTAGCGCGCCCCGCCCACGGGCAGGTCGGGCCCCCGGGTGTACCTGGGCCGCCGCGCGTCCAGGTCCACCACCGCGGTGCGGGCCGTGGACCGCTCCGACTCGCCGACGCCCCCGCCGCCGAGCAGCATCACCTTCTGCTCCTGGGCGGGCGGCAGCAGCACGGAGGCGGAGGTCTCCGTCAGGCCGGGGTGGCGCAGCCCCCGCACCGGGGTGAAGGTGTTCGTCCGCGGGTCCCACACCCCCGGCCTGCGGCCCTTGTCGGCGGGGCCGTAGCCCGCGTTGGACCCGGAGTAGAACAGGGTGCCGCTCCTGGTGAGGAACAGCGCCGGGTAGGTGGGGAAGTAGCGCCTCGGGCCCTCGGACCAGGTGCGGGTCCTGGGGTCGTAGATCTCGTTCTTGCCGTTGATGATCTCGCCGATGTCGTTCAGCCCCGACACCGCGAGCACCCGGCCGTCCTCCAGGGTGACCAGCGTCGGGTACCAGCGGGCGTCCTCCATGGGGGCGACCGGGACGTACCGCTCCGCCACCGGGTCGAACTCGTACGCCGACCTGATGCCGTGGTAGTCCTGCTTGTCCATGGTGAGCTTCCGGGCGAGCCCGTAGAAGTTGCGCGCGTCCTCCCCCTTCAGCCCGGCGATCCGGTACTGGGCGGGCCGGGCCTGCACCTGGGCGCGGCCCTCGCGCACCGCCTCGACGAACGTGCGCACCTCGCTCGCGGTGACCGTCGCCGTGCCGTCCCGGTGCACGACCTTGGCGGCGGGCGGCAGGGTGAAGGCGCGCACCGAGCGGTAGCGACGCCCGTCGGGCGCGACGAACACGGTGCCCGCGCGGAAGCGGCGCTCCTTGTTCGGGTCCTCGTTCTTGACCAGCATCAGCCCCGCGGCGCGGGTCACGTCATCCTCGAGGATCTCGTAGCGGGCGGTGCCCCCCGCCACCAGCAGCCTGCCGCCCGGCAGTTGCGCGTGCCCGGAGCAGAACAGGTCCTCGGGGGTGGGGACGAGCTCGAAGGAGTTGTCCGCGGGGTTCCACAGCAGCGTCTTGAACGTGCCCGCGTCGAACTGCTCCTCGTCGTTGCCCGAGCCGGCGATCAGCAGGACCTTGCCCGTGTGCAGCAGGGCCGCGTGGATGGCGTTGACCCGGAACTCCTCCGGGATCTCCACCGTCTCCCAGCGGCCGTGGGAGGCCAGGTACCCGGGCTGGTTGATCCGGTAGTCGTGGTACTTGTCGGTGACGAACGCCGTCGCGGCGGGCGCGTTCATCGTGGCGAGCACCACGAGCGCGCACGCGCCGACGACGGTCTTACGGAGCCGTGGGCTGGGTCGGTACCTCAAGGATTCTCTCTCCCTGGTGGATCAGACGGCCGGGTGCGGCCGGGTGGCGGTCGGCGGGGGAGCGGTCGCCGGCGCGCCGCCGCGAGGCGGCCAGCGACCCCCACCACACGAACAGGGGGATGAGCGTCATCAGCAGGGCGAGACCGGCCCAGGTCAGCATCGCCGCGTGCAGGTGGTCCAGGACGAAGGCGGCGGTGATGGACCCGGCGAAGACCGCGGTCCAGAACAGGTGGATGCGGAACGTGGACAGCCGGTCGGGGCTGGAGGAGTCGCCTTTGGGCGTGACGACGAACCGGCTCGGCCGCCGCAGCAGCGCGGCCAGCAGCGACTTGGCGTAGACCGGCGCGGACAGCGCCGACATCACCATGCCCGCCGCCCCGGAGGAGCCCTGCGGCTCGTGGGGGCTGACGTTGTGGCGCCGGTTCCAGATGTACAGGCCGATCTGGAGGGCCGCGGCGTCGCTGTAGAGCATCATCCAGATCTCGGAGGGGATGTGCACCCCGGAGGCGCCGAGCCCCAGGAACAGCACGCAGGACAGGCCGCCGAGCAGCCAGTTCAGCGCCGCCGACGGGTAGTAGACGACCATCAGCGTGTAGTTGAGCAGGCGCCCGGGGGACAGCCGCGGCGCCACCCGCCAGTACTGCTTGAGCAGCGTCTCGTAGGTGCCGCGGCTCCAGCGCAACTGCTGGCTGAAGAAGTCCGTCCACGCCGAGGGCCCCTCGCCGACCGCGAGCACGTCCGGGGTGTAGACCGACCGCCACCTGCGCCCGGTGACGGGGTTGCGGTGCCGGTGGATCTCCAGGCCGGTGGCCATGTCCTCGGTGATGGAGTCGTACAGGCCGCCCGCGGCCTTCAGGGCGCTGATGCGCATGCAGTTGTTGGTGCCGACGAACATCGGGGCGCCGTAGGCGTTGCCGGCGCGCTGGATCAGGCCGTGGAAGAGGAACTGCTGGCTCTCCGACGCCTTGGTGACGGCGCAGGTGTAGTTGCCGTACACCTGCGGCCCGACGACGAACGCCACGTCGGGGTCGCGGAAGTAGCCCAGCATCCGCTCCAGGAAGTTCGGCAGCGGGACGTGGTCGGTGTCCACGGAGGCGAAGAACTCGTAGTCGTCGCCGTGCGCGTCCAGCCAGGAGTTGTAGTTGCCGTGCTTGGTCTTCGCGCGGAAGCCCCCCGAGGGCTGGTTGTACTTCTCGACGCCCTTGCGGGAGAAGTGGCGCACCCCCAGCCTGGCGCACAGCTCCTTGGCCTCCGGGTCGTCGCCCTCGTCGAGCAGCCAGACGTCGAGCACTCCCCGGTGGCGGATGCGCACCGCGCCCTCCAGGGTGGCGCGGAGCATGTCGATGGGCTCCTTGCCGGGGACGAAGGAGGTCAGGAAGGCGACCCGGGTGCCGGGCTGCGGGACGACGGGCACGGGGTCGCGGGCGACCAGGGTGGCGTGCGCGTTGGACACCACATTGATCAGGCGGAACGTCTCGATGAGGCCGATCGACACGAGCATGGTCCAGTCGCAGGCGACCGCCCAGCCCGGGGCGTCCTCGCGGCGCACCCAGTGGCTCGGCAGCATCAGCCACACCAGCAGTACGGCGGAGAAGACCGGGGCGGCGGCCAGCAGGATCCCGGCCCGGACGGGGTGGTCCTGCCGGGAGAGCAGCCGCCGGTACTGCACGCGGTAGGGGACCGAGGGATCCGGCTCGGCGAGCGGGCCGGCGAGTTGGGAGTAGCGCGCGTAGTCGTAGGGCGCCGCCGACGGGGGCGGTGGGGAGCAGGAGGGTGTGCGGTCGGGGGAGTGCGGAGGCTCCCGGCCCTCGCCGGTCCTTGGCTTGACGCTGTTCGGTGAGGTTGCCACAGGGCCTCCGTAGGCAACGGAAACGGACAGTCGGTCGAGCGCGCGGCGACGCATCATCAGATCATGGGATGGTTGGTTTCTGAGTAATGTCGCATATGCCCGATTCAGCGCGATCAAACTATCAGAGTGTTCAATTGATCTGATAGTCCATCTCCGGCGTGGCGCGGTGTCCGCGGGGATTGGGTTTGCAGGCGCCTGGCGCGCTCCCCTTCGGCCGGGAAAGGTGCTGGTCAGAGCACTGGTGAGGGGCGGCGGCAGGTAACGGCTCATGTGAAAGTGCGATAAGAGGAATCGCTCGCCGGGGAATCGAACAGAATGCGCACTCACGCGCCGCGGGCACGGAAACCACCCACGACCCCGGACGCCCTCACGGCGGCGGCGGGCGGACTCCGCCGGGCCGCGGCCGGCACCCCCGGCGGACGACCCCGTCCGCGCCCCGAGCCGCTGTGCCCGATCCCCTGCGGCGCCCCCTGTCCGCCCCCGTCCCGGCGGCAACCCCCCCGCCCCGCCCCCGTCCCCCACCACTTGTCCCTCACGGTGCGGCCCGCGGGCACGCCGACGGCCCCCCGACCGCGCGATCCCGCCCGCCCCGACCGCGAAAACACCCCCAAAACGCGAAAAGCCGCGGCACCCACGCGGTGAGGCGTGGATGCCGCGGGCAGTTGATCACCCGGCGGGCGGGGCCGTCCCGGGCGACCTGGGCGCCCGGGGACGTCTCACCGGCGGTACTCGCCGGAGGTGTGGTGCTCGTTGAACTCGCCGTGCGCCAGCTTCGCGGTCTTCACGAACGTCTTGCTGGACGCGTGCTCGTCGTCGCTGTTGATGCAGACGTTCCCGAACGCCGGGTTCAGCAGCGCGATGATGTCCACGGTGATGCCGCAGATGTTGATCGGCACGTGCAGCGGAATCTGGATGGCGTTGCCGGAGATGACGCCCGGCGATTCCTTGATCGCGGCGTCGGCTTCGGCGTCGGCGAAAGCGGGAGCGGCGGCGCCGGCGAGAACGAGACCGGCCGTGGCGGTCACAGCGGCGGCCTTGGCGATACGCGACATGAGGTTTCGTTTCCTCTCAGGAGCGTGATGGACATGGACCCTTTTCTCCGCCAGAGGGGGGCGGAGGCTCTGCACAACGCGCGGTGGACACGGTGGTTTCGGACGATGCCGCCGAACGGGTGATCCCGTCACCCGCACGGGCGAGCGACCCGCTCCACCGGGTGGCAGTACTCCAGGTCCTCCAGCGGACGCCCCGTGAAGAACCGCAGCATCAGGTCCACCGCCTCCGCCGGGCGTTCCAGGTGCACCATGTGGTCCGCGTCCTTGATCGTGGTGAACCGGGCGTCCGCGCACAGCGCCGCCGCCTCGCGGCTCATCGCCGGGGTGGTCAGCGGGTCGTGCGCCCCCGTCATCACCAGGGTCGGCACCGTGACCGGCGGCGCGGTGCGGTCCGGGCGGTGCGCCAGCAGCCGCCGGGTGTTGTCCAGGTACCGGATCACCTCCTGCTCGGACAGGCCGTGCAGCGCCGACGACAGGCTCCGGACCACCGCCGCCCGGCGCGCCACCGCCACCTCGGGCGCGTCGCACACCAGCGACTCCAGCACGCACCGCACGAACTCCGGCCTGCGGCCCTGCGTGAGCAGGTCGAGGCTGCGCTGCATCCGGGCGCGCACATGGTCCGTCAGGCAGGCCATCGTGCCCACCAGCACCATGCGCCTGGCCCGGCCCGGGTGGCGCTGCGCCCAGCGGTGCGCCACCGCGCTGCCGTAGGAGGCGCCCACCACGTTGACCGGGCCCGGCGCCACCTCGGTGAGCAGCCGGTCGAGCGCCCCGGTGAGGAAGTCGAAGCCGTACGAGGGGGGCAGGCGGTCGGCGGTGCCCGCGCCCGGCAGGTCCACGGTGATCACCGTGGCCTCCTCGAGGAACTTCTGCTCCACCCGCCCCCAGCCCGTCTTGTGCTGGAAGGCCCCGCCCACCAGGACCACCGGTGCCAGGCGCGCGTCCGGCCGACGCAGCACCCGCCCCTCGTAGGCGTAGCCGCCGAACGTCAGCGGGACGAGTTCTTCCCTGGTAGCCGTCAGCGTCGTCACAAGCCGGTCTCCGTTTCCCTGGTCTGGGTCTGCTGCTTCGGAACTGGTGCCGTGCGCCCGGCGCCCCGGGCACCGGTGCTCCGGGTGGGCCCGGATCGGAAGGGCCCCCGTGTCGCCCGGCCCGGTCGCGCCGTGCCCGCGCCGCCCACCCGGCGCGTCCCCCCGCCCCAGTGGAGAACGAGCGCCGGGACGCTCAGGTCACCGGCGGCCCGCTCAGCGGGCCGCCGCCCGCAGGTCCTCCACCTCGCGGCGGATCCGGTCCGCCAGGGGCCGCGCGGCGTGGCCGTGGGCGCGGTCGGTGAGCACACCCACCACCGCGACGCCGTCGTGCGTCGTCAGGGAGACCGCGAGCGGGTGACGGGGGCTCAGGCTGGGGAACAGCGTCATGCGCACCGCGGGCGCGGCGCCGAGCGCGAGTGCGCCCCCCGCGGTGCGCACATTGGTGCACAGCAGCGACGCGTAGCGCGGCGAGTCGGCGTACCGGCCCAGCAGCTCCCGCAGCCCGCCGTGCTCCCGCGGCGCCCGGTCCACCAGCACGGCCTGGCCGTGCGGCAGGCCCCGCCGCAGCGCCCGCCGGGCGGCGCCGTCCACCGCGAGCAGCCGCCCGGCCGGGCCGCCGGACGTCGGCAGCGGCACCCGGATGGTGGCGTAGTGGTTGCCGAGGGCGCACGCGTCGTGGGTGGAGCGCAGGTCCACCGGCACCATGGCGCACACCCCGGGCAGCCAGGGACGGCGGCCCAGCAGCCCGGTGGCGCGCAGCGCGGTGCCGGTGGCGGCGAGGAACACCGCGTTGGCGGTGGCCCGTCCCGCGGGCAGCGCGTCGCGGGCCGCCCGCAGGGTGCTCTCCGGCAACTCGCTCCAGGCCAGCACCCGGTGGGCGTCCACCTCCCGGTGCATGGGCAGCGGGCGGCCCTTGGGCAGCACATCGGTCGCGGCGCGCAGCACGGCGCGCACCGGGGCGCCGGGCGCCACCCGCGGGTGGGGGACCAGGGCGGCCGCCGGGGGAGCGGGGTGCGCGCCGGGGCCGTCCAGCAGCGTCCGCGCCAGGGTGACCGTGGACATGCCGTCGAGCAGGGCGTGGTGCGCCAGCAGCAGCAGGGCGAACCCCTCGGGCGCGGGCAGCAGGTGCAACTGCCACGGCGGCGCCGAGGGCCGGTGCGGCAGCGGCCGGGCCAGCAGCGCGGCGGCCCGCTCCGCCGGCCCCGCCCCGGCCGGGCCCCAGGCCGCGACCACGTGCCGCGCCGGGTCCGCGTCCCGCGCCGGGGCCCACCGCGGCCAGGCGCCGCCGCCCTCCTCCGGCACCAGCCGCAGCCGCGGGAAGCGGCCCCAGCGGTGCCGCACCCGCTCCGCGAGCTCCTCCGGCGTCGGCGGCTCGCCCCGGAACCACATCAGCAGCCCGATGTTCATGCACACCGCGCCGCTGCTCTGGTGCCGGTGCAGCCAGGCGTCCAGCGGCGGCATGGGCACGGCGCCGCCGAGCCGCCCGGGTCCGATCCGCTGCGTCGTCATCGTCCGCCCCCGAGGCCCGCCCCGCCTCAGCGCGCCTGCGCCGCGACGGCCCGCGCCACCCGCCCCGCCCCGTCCTCCCCGGCCAGCACGGCGGCCAGCGCGGCCGCCCTGCGCCGGTGGGCGGGCTCCTGGGTGGCCCGGGTGAGCAGCCTGGCCAGGCGGGGCGCGGTAAGCCGCCCGTACGGCAGCGCGCCCGGGCTCGCCCCCAGCGACACCAGGCGGGCCGCCCACCAGGGCTGGTCGGTCAGGACGGGGACGGGGACGGCGGGCACCCCGGCGCGCAGCCCGGCGGCGGTGGTCCCGGCGCCCGCGTGGTGCACCACCGCGGCGGTGCGCGGGAACAGCCAGTGGTGCGGCACCGCGCCCACCGTCAGCACGTCGTCGTCCGCCACCTCCAGGCCCGCCCACCCCGACTGCACCACGCCCCGCAGCCCGGCCAGGCGCAGCGCCCGCGCCGCGGTGGCGCTCAGTTGCTCGGCGTCGCCGGGCATCATGCTGCCGAAGCCGACGAACACCGGAGCGGGCCCCGCCTCCAGGAAGTCCGCCAGCTCCGCGGGCGGGCTCCACCGCGGGCACTGGTGCGGCCACCAGTACCCGGCGACGTGCAGCCCCTCCCGCCAGTCCGCGGGCCTGGGCACCACCGCGGGGCTGAACCCGTGCCAGACCGGCCATCCGGAGCCGGCCCGGCTGCGGCGCAGCGCGCGGGTGCCGCGGCGCGGCAGGCCCAGCAGGGTGTGCAGCCGCCGGTTGGCCGCGGCGTACAGCCCGTCGAGGACGAGGTTGACGGCCCGGCCCCGGGTGAGGTTGGCCCGCCCCGGCGCCCGCGGCCCGCCCAGCACGCACGGCGGGAAGGCGGTGGTGGGCTCCTCCGGCTGGAGGAACACGCCCATGCTGGCGATGCCGTGGTACTCGGCCACCACGGTGCCGATCGGCGCCGCGATGGTGGACAGCAGCAGCATCTCGGTCTTGTCGTGGACGGCGGCGAGGATCCCGTCCACCAGGGCCACGGCGGCCCGCTCGGTGGCGCGGGCCAGGGTGTACAGGGCGGCGGGGGAGCGCCCGGAGCCGGTGACGCGGCGGTGCGCGGCGAGCAACTGCTCGAACGGGTCCGCCGACAGGGCGCGGACCTTCAGGCCGCAGCAGGCCACGGCGTCGCGGAACCGCTCATGGGTGACGATCTCCACCTCGTGGCCCTCGTCGCGCAGCCGGTGCCCGAGCCCGGTGTAGGGCGCCACGGAGCCGTACGTGCCCGCGGTGACGATCTGAATGTGCATGCCGGTCCCTTCGCTCCCGCCGCTCCGCGGCCCGGCACACATCCGGGCCGCGGCCCTCCGCCGACGGGAGGGGGATGGGTCACCGGCGGGATCTGGTCAACGCGTGTGCACCCCGGTTGGTTGCGCTGACTTCGCCGACGAGTGAACCCGGCGCCGGGGCGGGGCGAAGTCGGCGCTCGGCGGGAACCGGACTTCGCCGCGGCCCCGCCGCCCGGTCTCACCCCCGCCCCGGGGCGCCCCGCGTGCCCACCCCCTCCAGCGGGATTCCCAGCGTCTGCGCCGCCGCGGCCGCCGCGCCGACCAGGCCCGCCGCGGTGCCCAGTTCGGCCGCCCGCACCCGGATGCCGCGGGTGAACGACAGCACCGCGTACGACTCCAGGTGCTGCCGCAGCGGCCCCAGCAGCACCTCGCCGGACTGCCCGACCCCGCCGCCGACGACGGCCACGTCGATCTCCACCAGCGCGGCGGTGGCCGCGATGCCCGCCGCCAGGGCCCGCGCCGAGCGGGCGAACGCCGCCCTGGCGACCGGGTCCCCGGCCCGGGCGGACGCGGCGACGGCCAGCGCCGAGGCGTCGCCGTCCGGCGGTCGCCAGCCGTCCCGCAGGGCGCGGCGGGCGATCGCCGGGCCGCTGGCGATGACCTCCACGCAGCCCCGGGCGCCGCACGGGCACGGCTCGCCGTCCAGGTCCACGCTGATGTGCCCGAGGTGCCCGGCGTTGCCGCTCGGCCCGGGGTACAGGGCGCCGCCGAGCACCAGGCCGCCGCCCACACCGGTGGACACCACCAGGCACAGCGCGTTGGCGTACCCGCGCGCCGCGCCCTGCCAGTGCTCTCCCGCGGTCATCGCCACCCCGTCCCCGCACAGCACCACCGGCAGGCCGTCGGCGGCGGGGTGCCGCCGCACCCGCTCCACCAGCGGGAAGTCCCGCCAGCCGCCGATGTTCACCGGGCTGACGGTGCCGCGCGCGGTGTCCACCGGGCCCGCGCTGCCGAGGCCGACGCAGCGCACGCCGGGCCAGCGCGGGTCGCGGGCGAGGTCGTCGAGCACGGCGAGCACCGCGGCCGCCACCGTCTCGCCGTCCTCGCCCGCCGGGGTGGGGCGCTGCGCCCGGGCCAGCAGGCGCCCGTCGGGGTGGACCAGCGCCCCGGCCACCTTGGTGCCGCCGATGTCGAGCGCGGCCAGGGGGCGCGCGTCGGGTCCGGCGGGCGGGGCGGCGGCCGGGGGCCGGTTCGCCGCGGAGTGGTCTTCGGTCTGCATCGGCGGTGCCTTTCGGGTCTCGGCCGCTTCCCAGCGGCACGGTGACGACCGGGCGCGGCGGCGCGGTGGCGTCCCGGTGGAGCGCCTGCCCGCCCCGGCCCGCGGCCTGCCCGGCACCGCCGCGACCGCGCCGGGGCGGCGGCGCGCTCAGCCGTCCCGCGCGTCCCCGCCGGGGGCCGGCTGTGCGGCGTTCACGCAGTACAGGGCGGCCTCCGCCGCCTCGCGGGAGGGCTCGGGCCAGTTGGCGACCGCGATCGTCACGCTCTCCCCGGGCAGCAGCGTGACCAGCCCCCGGTCGGCCACCGCGTCCGGGTGCAGCCGGTCCGCCTGGAGCAGCAGGTCGCGCAGCAGCGCGCGGGCGCGCACCGTCACCTCGGCCCCCGCGCCGCGGCGCGCCACCTCCACGTCGTAGGCCGGGCGGGGGTGGGCGAACTCCCGGTCCGGGCAGGCGGACCACAGGGCCCGCAGCTCGCCGGCGTCCACCACGAGCAGCTCCTTGGCGCAGCCCGGCGCCGGGACCACGTGCTCGGGCAGCGCCACGCGGACCACCGAGCGCGGCCCGGCGGAGAACGGCACCCGCGCCTCGGCGGCCACCGTGCCGTCCACCGCGACCCGGCGCGCCAGGACGGTGCCGGACCAGGGCGCGGCCGAGTCGTTGACGGCGACGGCCCGGGGGCGGCCGTCGGGCACCTGGACGGTCAGCAGGCGGTCGGCGTACAGGCGGCGCAGCTCGTGGTACAGCGGTTTGGGCCGCCCGTCGCCGTCGATCGCGGACCAGGAGGTGACCGGCCAGCAGTCGTTGAGCTGCCACACCACGGTCCCGGCGCACACCGGCCAGTGCGCGCGCCAGTGCTCCACGCCGGCGGCCACGGCCCTGGCCTGGTTGACCTGGGTGAGGTAGTGCCAGTCGTCGAAGGAGGCCGGGTCGGCGAAGTGCCGGGCGAGGCCGCGCGCCAGCTTGCCGTTGCCGTCCTCGGCCTTCTGGTGGTGCAGCATGCCGGGCGAGTCGGGGGCCGGCGGGTCGTCGCGCAGCGCCCGGCGCAGCGTGGCCCAGGCCGGGGGCGCCTGCCAGCCGAACTCGGCGACGAACCGCGGCACGCTGTCCCGGTAGCGGGTGTAGTCGTCGCGGTTCCACACCTCCCACGAGTGGGCGTTGCCGTGGGCGGGGTCGTTGGGGTGCCGCTCCCAGGAGCCGGACCAGGGGCTGCCCGGCCAGTACGGGCGGGTCGGGTCCACCTCGGCGACCACGCGCGGCAGCAGGTCCAGGTAGTAGCCCTCGCCCCAGCTCGCCCCGGCCAGGGCGTCGCGCCAGCCCCAGTCGGTGAAGCCCCACAGGTTCTCGTTGTTGCCGCACCACAGCACCAGGCTCGGGTGCGGGGCGAGGCGCGCCACGTTGTCCCTGGCCTCGGCCTCCACCTCCGAGCGCAGCGGCTCCTCCTCGGGGTAGGCGGCGCAGGCGAACAGGAAGTCCTGCCACACCATCAGGCCCAGCTCGTCGCACGCGTCGTAGAAGTCCTCGCTCTCGTAGACGCCGCCGCCCCACACCCGCACCAGGTTCACCCCCGCCCGCGCGGCCTGAGCCAGCCGGGCCCGGTAGCGGTCCGCGCCGATCCTGCTGGGGAAGACGTCGTCGGGGATCCAGTTGACGCCGCGCGCGAACAGCCGCTCGCCGTTGACGACGAAGGTGAAGCCGCTGCCGTGCTCGTCCGGGCCGGTGTCCAGTTCCACCGTGCGGAAGCCGATCCGCCGCGACCACCGGTCCAGCTCCTCGCCGGTCGCCCGGTCGGCCAGGGTGACCACGCAGCCGTACCGCGGCTGCCCGCCGTGCCCGCGCGGCCACCACAGCTCGGGGTCGGGCACCGTCACCGTGACGGCCGCCCCGTCCGCGCCCGCGGGGACGGCCACCTCGGCGCGGAACCGCCCGACCCGCGCCCGCAGCAGCAGCTCACGCCCCGCCCCGCGGTCCGTCCGCGCCAGGTCCGCGTGGACGGTCACCCGGCCGGTGCCGTCGCCCACGGCCACCAGGGGCCGCACCCGCGCCAGCCGGGCGGTGCTCCAGTGCTCCAGCCTGGCGGGGCGCCAGATCCCGGCGGTGACCAGGGTGGGGCCCCAGTCCCAGCCGAAGGAGCAGGCCATCTTGCGCAGGAAGGGGAACGGCTCCGGGTAGGCGTTCGGCCGGTCGCCGAGCCGGTCCCGCTGGGCCTCGGCCTCGGTGTAGGCGCTGGTGAAGCGCACCGCGAGCGCCGTGGGCCCGGGGCCGAGCAGGCCGGTGGCGTCGAAGCGGTGCGTGCGGTGCATGTTCCGGGCGGCGCCCAGCACCCGGCCGCCCAGGACGACCTCGGCGACGGTGTCGAGCCCCTCGAAGACCAGGTCGGTGCGCTCGTGCCCGGTGCCCGGGGGAGCGAGCACGGTGTGGTACTCCCAGTCGGCGCGGCCCACCCAGGCGGCGTCCGCCTCGTTGCGGTCGAGGAACGGGTCGGCGAGCAGCCCCGCGGCCATCAGGTCGGTGTGGACGCAGCCGGGCACCGCGGCCGGGACGCCGTCCGCCAGTTGGTCCCGGACGTCCCGCGGCGGCGGCCCCCCGGACGGGAGCGGGTGCAGCGTCCAGCCGTCGGCGAGCGGCGTCACGTCCTTCATGGGGCCTCCTCGGGCGGGGGGAGGTGCGGGGTGCCCGCTCAAGGTAGACGTCCCGACCGGCCGTGTCCATAAACCGGTCAAGTTTCGACTTCCCTGCGGTGACTCCCGGACAGGAGAGGAGCTTTACTTAACCTTTACTATCTTGGTTCAGTCGCCCGCCGCGACCCCGGCGCGGCCTGTCCCGCCCCCGCCGCGCGAACCCTCCGCGGCCCGGATCCGCCCACCGCGGCACCCGCCACCCCGCCCCGGCACCCGCCACCCCGCCCCGGCCCCCGGCCCCCGCCCCGGCACCCGCCACCCCGCCCCGGCCCCCGGCCCCCGCCCCGGCCCCCGGCCCCCGCCCCGGCCCCGCTCAGCGCGCCGCCGCGCTCGTGATCCACGCGATCACCGTCCGCACCGTGGTGTCGTCGAGCTGCGCCACCGCCCGGATCGCGTCGCCGTCCCCGGGCAGCGGGGGCACGCCCGCCGTCACCAGCGCGGTGTGCAGGTCCAGCCGCCGCACATCGGCCGCGGGCAGGGAGTGCGCGGGCCGCGGGTCGGGGTCGGGCGGCGCCAGGTAGTAGCCGCCCCCGATGGTCCGGCGCGCGGCGGGGCGGCCGTGGCCCCCGGCCGCGGGATCCCCAGCAGTCATCGCGGTGTCCTTTCGTGTCCCTTCCGCCTCCACACCGGGCCAACGACCACGGACCGGGGCAGGACACCGCGAAACGCCCCGCGGCCGCCCCGGGCCCCCAGGACGGAAGAGAAGGCGCGCGGGACGGCGAAGGGGCGCGGCCGGGAACCGTGTGGCTCCCGGCCGCGCCCCTTCCGCCCCGTCACCGCCCGGGACGGCGCCCCGCGCGGCTCACTCCGTGCCGGTGACGCTGAACAGCCCGCCCTCCGCGTCCCGCAGCGTGGCGGTCCTCCCGTACGGCGAGTCCGCCGGCGGCTCCTCCACCCGGCCGCCGAGGTCCACCGCCCGCGCGGCCGCCGCGTCCACGTCCGGCACCCCGAAGTAGAGCTGCCAGCGCGGCCTGACCCGCGGGTCGGGCGCGGCCTCCACCGCCCCGCTGAACAGGCCCGCCACCCGGTGCCCGTCGATGTTGAGGATCACCCGGTCGTGCTCGTAGGACATCTCGTACCGGTCCGGGTCGGCCCGGTCCCAGCCGAACACCTCCCCGTAGAACATGGCCGCCGCGAACGCGTCCCTGGTGCGCAGCTCCAGCCACGCCAGGTGGCCGGGCGACCGCCGCACCGCCCAGCCCGGGTCCATGTCCCCCTCCCAGCAGCCGAACGCGGCCCCGGCCGGGTCGGCCGCCCAGGCCACCCGCCCCGTGACGAAGTCCACCGGCCCGACCGCCACGGTGGCCCCGCGCTCGCGGACGCGCTCCGCGGTGCGGTTCGCGTCCGTGGTGGAGAAGTACGCGGTCCAGGACACGGGGAACCCCAGGTCCTGGGCCATGGCGCCGATCCCCGCGACCGGGTCGCCGTCGGCGATCGCGAGCACGTAGGCGCCCAGGCGGTGCGGCCCCGGCTTGAACTGCCACCCCAGCAGCGCGCCGTAGAAACTCTGCGCCGCGTCCAGATCACGCGCCATGAGACCCACCCAGCACGGAGCGCCCTGAGCGGTCCGGGACGTGTGCGACAAACCCGATCACCCCTATACGGCCCGCCCTGGCGAGCCCTTGGATTACGAAGCCTTACGGCACCACACCCCCACCTTGTGCCCACAAAAAGCCGCTCGCCACCTTGGACATGCGGGAGGAGACGGACATCGGGTCACACACCACACCGGCGGCGCACCCGCGCGGCGCGCTCCGTGCCGCGACGCACCGCGCCGCCGCGCTCACCGGCCGTCGTCGTCCTGCGGCTCCTCCTCGGGCACGCGGCGGCCCGCGATCGGGTCGCCCTGCGCCGTGCCGCCCTCGGCGTGCTCGGCCGCGTACCCCTCGCTCGCGCTCGCCGTGCCGGGGATCACCCGGTCCCGCTCCCGGCTCTCCCCGCCCGAGTGGGCGCCGGGCTCCCGCTCGTCCCGTGCCCGGTCGTAGCCCTTGCTGTCCCGCTCCCGCGGTTCCTCCGCGCTCATCCGACGCCCTCCGCTGATCATTTCCGTTCCGGCGCGTCGCGGGTACCCGGGTCCGGACGGGGGAAACAGGCCGGGGCGGGTCTTTCCCGGCGGCTCGCGGCCGGGGGCGCCGCACCCCCGGCGGCCGGGCCCCACCGGAGGGTTCCGTCCGGACACACCAGCCTCTCTTCGCATCGTCATCCGGTCACTCCGCACCACGGTGTGTCGCCGCCGAGCCGGTCCGACGAATACGGTGAACAGGTGTATAGGGGTCGATCCGGCGTGACGTGACCCCGGGGGCGGCGTTGGCAGTGGCGTGGATCCACGGCAGATGTGGGAGCGGAACTCCTTGCTGGCGGAAGCGTTCTGCCTCGCCGACGAGCGCGTCGAGGCGGCCAGGGCCGCCCTCGAGGAGGCGCAGACCGAACGCACCCGAGTGCTCGCGGCCCTGAGCGTCACCGTGGGCAGCGACGGCGCGGTCGCCCAGCTCCTCGGCCTCGCCGAGCGCAGCGTGCGGCTCTCCCGCCGGCGCATCGGCCGGGCGGCGGCACGACAGATCGCGGAGGCCATACTCGCCGGCCCCGACTACGACGAGTCCGCCGAGGGCGAGCCCCCGCAGGACGGCACCTGGACGGCGCAGCGGGACGGCTCCTCGCCCCAGCCCGCGCCGCCGCCCCAGCAGCCGCCCCCCGCGCCCGAGCCGTGCCCCGTGCCGAACGTGCCGCCCGCCCCGGCCGAGCCCGCCTGGCCGCCCGCCATGGACCAGCTCCTGCTCCAGGGCTGGGCCTCCGGGGTGGACCAGCAGGCGCTGGCCGGGCAGCTCGGCATCGACCTGGCCACCCTGGTCGGCCGCGTCCAGCAGCTCACCACGCGCGGCGACCGCGCCCGCCGGTTCTCGCACATCCCCGCGGCCCGGCAGCCGGCGGACGCCACGCCGCCCGGCCGCCACCGCCGCACCACCGACCACAGGTCCCCGTTCACCGGCGCCTTCGGCCCGCCCGCCCCCGACCACCCCGACCACGCCCTCCAGCACCCCGACGTCAACGGCACCGTGGTCGACGGCCGCTTCGGCGCCGCCTGACCGCCCCGCCCGACGCGCCCCGCCACCCCGCCCCGGCCGGTTCGCCGGGCCGCCCGCCGGGCATGAACCGGCGGGCGGCGCCCGTCCGCCCGGCGGGAGGAGGCAGGCGTGGCCGAGGTGCCGGCCGGGGGAATGGCGAACGCGGGCGCGGTGCCGCGCCGCGGCGACCTGGTGGAGCGGCCGGCGCCGCCCGCGGCGAAGGCCCTCCACGCCCATCCGCGGGCGCTGCGGGCGGGCGGCTTCGACGGCGTCCCGGCCCCGGTGCGGCTGCGCCCCGACGGCCGGGAGGAGGTCGAGTTCGTCCCCGGCGAGGTCGCCGTGCCCCCGTTCCCCGGCTGGGTCCGCGGCGTCGCCGCGCTGCGCTCGGTGGGCGCCCTGCTGCGGCGGCTGCACGACGCGAGCGCCGCCGTGCCCCCGGACGCGGGCGCGGGCCGGCCCACCGAGCCGGCCGACCCGCGCGGCGGCCCGGTGCTGTGCCACAACGACGTGTGCCCGCGGAACGTGGTCTTCGGGCGGGCCGGGCCCACGCCCTGATCGACTTCGACCGGGCGGCCCCCGGCCGCCCCGTGTGGGACCTGGCGATGACCGCCCGGTTCCGGGTGCCCCTGCTCGACCCCGCCCCCGCGGGGGAGGGCGGGGACTGGGAGCGCACGGCCGCGCGGAGGCTGCGGGTCCTCGCCGACGCCTACGGCCTGTCCCGGCCGGAGCGGGCCGAGCTGCCCCGGGCCGTGGAGGACACCACGGCCGCGGGCCGCGCCTTCGTCGCCCGGCGCGTCGCCGACGGCCACCCCGGCTACGCGCGCCTGCTCGCCGGGCAGGGCGGCTGGGAGCGGTGGGACCGCCTCCGGGCGTGGCCGGCGGACCGGCGGGAGGCGTTCACCTCGGCGCTGCCGGAGCCGTGCGCGCAGGCCGCCACCGAGCCGGGTGCCGCGCCGGCCGCGGCACGCCCGGGCGCCGGACCGGGCGGCGCGGCCCCGACGGCCGGTCCGGCCGCCGACGGGCGGTGACCGGCG
>NZ_BAAGTD010000027.1:0-120333 GCF_054782095.1 Streptomyces capparidis
GACATCAGCAAGGTCCCCACCCATGACCACACCAACGACCGAGCTGGCCAACAGTCACGGCAAACACCGTTGCAGTACTAGAGACTGTCTGACAATTCGCGTTAGATCAGCGAACCTCTGCCGAGTTGGCAGCCCCGGGGTACGCCGGCAGTCCGGCAGGTATTTCCGGGCAGGACCTACGAGCGGCGGGCCAACAAATGCGCGTCGAGGAAGCCCCGCTCGGAGGCCGGATCGTGGAGCAGCCGGGCGAAGGGAACGAGCCCGGCATCCGCCAGCAGTCCGGCGAGGCAATCCGCCGGCCAACTGTAGGCAGGCGCCACCTTGTGGTCGAACCGGACCGGTTCCTGTCCGTCGGTCCCGAAGAAGGAGACCAGGAGCAGACCACCTGGCGCCAGAACGCGTACCTGCTCGGCTAGCAGCTCCGGCAGTTCTCCCGGAGGGGTGTGGATCATCGAGTAATGAGCCAGTACGCCGCCGAGCGCGCCGTCCTCGATCGGCAGGGATTCCATCCGCGCCTCCTGGAAGAGGAGCGCCGGGTGGGCCTGCCGGGCGTGGTCGACCATGCGGGGAGAGAGGTCGAGCCCGAAGGCGTCCAGGCCCAGTTCGTGCAGCATGGCTGTCAGATGTCCGGGTCCGCATCCGACGTCCGCTGCCCGCAGGTTACCCGTAGCGCGCACCAGTTCGGCGAAGGTGCCGATCATGGCCCTGCCGAACGGCTGCGTCTCCAGCCGGTCTGCGAACAGCGATGCGTACAGCTCGACGACTCCGTCGTAGGCCGCCCTGGTCTCGTCCTGATGATTCGCCACGGGCAGGACTCTATATGGCCGGTCTGATAATTGATCTTGTGGCAGGTCGAGGTGAACTGACAGATGCGGCGTGGGAGCGAATTGAGCCCCTGTTGCCGCAGTTGGACGGGCGCGGCCGTCCGTGGCGTGATCACCGGCAGGTGGTCAACGGCGTCCTGTGGCGACTGCGGACCGGGGCTCCTTGGCGCGACCTGCCGCAGCGGTACGGGCCGTGGCAGACCGTCTACGAGCGGTTCGCCCGCTGGGAGGCCGACGGCACGTGGGCGAAGCTGCTGGAACACGTCCAGGTCCGTGACGACGCGGTGGGCCGGGTGGAGTGGACCGTCGCCGTCGACTCCACGGTCAACAGGGCCCACCAGCACGCCGCGGGCGCCCGTAAAAGGGGGACGCAGTCGGGGACGAACTGGAAGATCCGGGCCACTCGCAGGCGCGCCAGGCCCTCGGCCGGTCCCGCGGCGGGCTAACCACCAAGATCCATCTCGCCGTCGACGGCCGGGGTCTGCCGCTGTCGATCGTGCTCACACCCGGAAACGCCCACGACGCCACCGCGTTCGCCGATGTCCTTGACGGGATCCGCATCCCGCGGGTGAGCACAGGCCGGCCGCGCACGACACCGGACCGTGTGTTGGGTGACAAAGCCTATTCCAGCAGGGCCATCCGTCACCTGCTGCGGCGTCGGGGCATCGCCGCCACGATCCCCGAGCGCCGTGACCAGGTGGCCAACCGCCGACGCCGGGGACGCCGCGGTGGCCGGCCACCCGCCTTCGACACGGAGATCTACCGCGACCGCAACGTGGTCGAACGATGCTTCGCCCGCCTCAAGCAGTTCCGTGCAATCGCCACCAGGTTCGACAAGCTCGCGGACCGCTACCGCGCAGGAGTCATCCTGGCCTCCCTGATCCTCTGGCTCCGCGAAGCGGCCAGGTGATCATTTGTCAGACAGGCTCTAGAGACGACGCGCCCAGCCGAGCAGTTGCCACTGCGGCCTCGCAAAGCCCCGAGGCGCCTGCGACGGCCCACCTGCCGGCAATCGGGACCGTCGTCACTCGACACTTGATGCCCTGCCCGCCGGGCACCCGTGCGCCGCGTCGCGACTGACGCAAGCAGCTCGGCTCAAGCACCCCCAGCGCCTCACGCGGCATCGGCCGACTCGTCGAGAACGGCTGGCCGGAACTGGCCTCAGCCGTGGTCGGCATGGTTCTACCGGCTCAGCCCCGCAAGCCGTGCGTCGCAACGCCCCCGGCAGGCCCGTGGACGACGCCGACGCGCCCCTGGGCGGTCGTCCGGAAACTGCGTGTGCAACCCTTCTGCGACCACTGAACCACTCCGCCCTGGAATCGCGTGTGCATTCCGTCCTCGACCGCTGAACACCCCGCTCGGGAACCCGACGGCGCCGTAGCGCACGTGCGGCGCCGTCCTCGCGTGCGCAGGGCGATACACCCTTCCCTGGGGGGAAACCCGCAGCTCACACCCTGATTAAGGACGCTGAGGAGGGACAACGCGCACCGCTGTGACCAGCAACTCCAGCTCCGGGGCGTAGATCCTTCCCCCGGAGGGGAAACGTCCGGGAACCAGCAGCGCGGGGCAGGGGGAACCCGCAGGTCACACGGTTTTGTTCTGCCGCGCTGGAACAAGCCGGTTCACCTGGTGCTACCGATGCAGCCCCGGGACGTGCCCAGCGTCCAGGCGCTCGACGACGGCTGCGCGTACACCTTTCCCCCCGAGGGGAAACGTTCCCTCCCGGCAACGCCTGCCGCCCGACCGGCAACCGGCAGGACGATCCCAATTCTGTGCCGCACGCAGCAGCACCCCCACCAGCACCGACCATCACCACACACCATCCCCCGCCAGCGCACCCGCACCACCGCACACCCATCGGCTTCTCCACCACCGGCCGCCACCCCGGAGTGTCCCCCGGCCCTCTGCCTCTCGGATCGTTACCATCCGTGATCGGAGATGGTGGTTGTCACGCTGTCACGCTCCCTGGCAACACCCGGGCGTGGCCCTGTCCGAGCAGGTCACAGGCGGGGAGCGGGGAGCGTGACACCTGAGCCGAAGCTCAGGAGTTGTCACCAGTGGAGCCGGATGAGCTGGTGATGGGAACAGTCGAAGCAGCCTGATTGTCACAGGGGAGGCATCCGACTTGTCACATGTGCTCATTCAGCAGTCTTTCTGTCACCAGAAACGAAGATCGGGAGCCCGTGGTCGCCTCGCAGCGCACCACGATCACCAGTGACCCCCTGAAGAACGGCGACAACCAGTCCGTCCAGGTCTCCCAAGGCGAGAGCACCATCACCACCACCATGAGCAGCGGCGTTCGCACCGTGCACGAGACCGTTACCGCTGCCACCGTCCAAGCCGGCACTCACGCCCCGCTGGTCGCCGCCCTCACGGCCATGAGCCTCGAGGTCACCGTCATTTCCACGAACGAGGACACGCCGGCCCCCACAGTGCATCTGAAGTTCCACGAGATCACAGTCAACGGAGAGCGACAGCCCACGGCCCCCGCCCCCAACACCACTGTTTCCCTCGGCAACGGCGGCAAGGCCATCCTCAACTTGCAGCAGTCCCACGACACCGGCATCGACGTCACTGCCGTCGCCCTGTTCGATCACAGCGGCCACGAAGTCATGCGCCTCGGGCACATCAGTGCCCACCTGCCCATCGCCACGACATGAGTGGCAAGAGCCGAAGAACACGGCTGCCGGCAGCCTGAACGGATCCCCCTGGGCACACCCATCACGTACGGGGAACCTGTGCGGCGCGCTCGCGCCGGAAGGCGGCAGCTACCCAACGGGCCCCAGGGGCGCGTTCCCCCGAAGGCCCGTTGGGTTGTCCGTTCCTGGCTCTGTCACATGTTCCACAGGACAGCCGCCGGCGGCGAAGGCTCCGGCCAGGTCGTCGGTGAGGCCCAGACGCCGTTGTCGAGGAAGTCCTCGATGACCGGGAGCCACGGGGTGTGATCGATTCCGCGCTGCCTCAGCCACTCATCGTCGTAGTAGGTGTCGAGATAGCGTTCGCCCGGGTCGCACAGCACGGTGACGACCGTGCCGCGCTCACCCCGTTCGTGCATCTCGTGAAGGATCTTCAACGCCCCGTACAGGGCGGTGCCGGTCGACGCCCCGGGCCGGACCCCCAGCCGGTCGGCGGCCACCCTCATGGCGGCGATCGATGCAGGGTCCGGAACCTGGATCATCCGGTTGACGAGCGGAAAGAGGAAGGAGGGCTCGACCACGGGGCGGCCGATGCCCTCGATACGAGACCCCCGAGCGGTCGCCGCCCGGTTGTTGTCCCGCCAGCCGGGGAAGAACGCGGAGTTCTCCGGGTCGGTGACGCAGACCTTGACCTTCCGGTTCGTGAACCGGGCGTGGCGGGCCACGGAGGCCACGGTTCCGCCCGTGCCGGCACCCATGACGAACCAGTCCGGGTCCACGGCCTCAATCACTTCGGCTGCGAGGCCGTGGTTACCACGCCAGTCGTAGGCCCGCTCCGCGTAAGTGAACTGGTCCATGAAGTGGCCGCCGGTCTCCTGGGCGGTCTTCCGGGCCACGGCCGAGATTGCGGAACCAGGTGCCTCTTTGATCTTCCCGCCCAACTCGGTGATCTTCTTCTTCTTAGTGCCCGCGGTACCCACCGGGACAACAGCGAGAAAGGGCAGGCCGAGTTCACGGCAGAACCACGCCTCGGAGATGGCGGTGGACCCGCTGGACGCCTCCACGACGGGATGGCCGCTGGTCAGCCAACCGTTGGCGAGGGCGTTGAGGAACAGGGCCTCGGCGAGCCGGTGCTTGTGACTCTGAGACGGGTGAGCCGTCTCGTCCTTGATATACAGCTTCATCCCAGTCAGTGCAGTCGGAAGCCTGATCTCCCGCAGCGGGGTCGGCGTGTGCGGCATCTTCAGAATGTGGGTTACGCGTTCGGCCACCCACGTCCGCTGATCCTGGTAGTGCCTGTTGTCGAGGTCCTGCGCACCAGACGTCTCATCAACGGCCTCCATGGCCGGACCCGGCGATGCAGACGCGCCGTGCGTCATCTCCGCCTCGTAAGGCAGCACCTCGAGTTCTGGCACTGTCACGTCGACCTCCTGCTCGATGGCGGCTGGGAGGCTGAACCGTCCTCATCTAAGGATGTCAGCCACAAGCCAACCTAGGACGTGATGTGCCGATGTCACACGCTTAGTTGACAAATAGAGGTCAGATAAGGAATCATCCGCCGATCCGATGACGGTACGCGGCTGAGTTGACGACGCCGACCGCTGGAGGTCGCCGCCCGCCCTGGCGCGAGATCAGCTCCGGCCTTGCCCAGCACGCCATTCCGGTCCGGCACTTCGTCCTCCATGCCGACCAGGACCGGACGTCCGCGCCGAGCTCGGCGGCGTAGGCCACGGTCGGGGTCGCGTACCAGGCCGGGCCCTCCGGGCGGTGGCCGGAGGGGGTGAACGGCGACGGCAGGCGCGGGTCCAGCTCGATGCCGGACAGGTCCACCAGCCAGCACCCGGGAACCTTCTTGTCGAACACCGGGCGGCGCACGTGGGCGGGTTCGCCGAGGCCGACGACCAGGCGGGCGGCGGCGGCGAGGTAGGCGGTGTTGATGTCGATGCCGACCGCGTACGGCAGCAGGTACTCGGCGTCCTCCAGCAGCTCCGGGTCGCGCACCCACTGGCAGGCCTCCTCATCGAGGAACCCACCGGTCCAGCCCTGGGCGACCGGGTGCTCGGGCGGGGCCTCCGGGGGCGCCGGGTCGATCGGCCGCACCAGCGCGCCGGCGTTCGGTCCCGAGGTCCAGCCGCCGGTCTCGTCGTGCACCGCGCGGGTGGGCGGCCGCAGCGCGCTCATCAGCTCCAGCCCGCGCACCGCGGCCGAGCCGCGCGGGGTGATCACCCGGGCCGCGTAGGTCGCCAGCACGCGGGCGAGCTCCGGCGCCGGCAGCTCGGCGGCGTCGCCCCAGTAGCGGGCGTCGAGCGCGTCCCACGGCAGCACGGCCAACTGGACGCACTGCCGGGGGCCGCCGTCCTTCACCGGCCGGTACACGCGCGCCCAGGGGCCGAAGCCGCGCTGGGTGAGCTGCCACTTCGCGCGAGTGATCTGCTTGACGACCTTGTGGTCGCCCGGCAGCCGCAGCCCCCGCCGGTCCTCCAGCACCAGGGGCAGCCCGAACCGCTCGGCTGCGGCGGCGGTGAGGACGATGAGGGGGTCGGAGTCCTTGCCGTGCCGGTGCAGCCGCGGCGTGCCCAGGCCGGCCTCGGACAAGGCCCACTCCACCAGCGCGGGAATCGTGGTCGCCGGGCACTCCAGCAGCGTGCCGCCCGCGCAGTACACGGTGCCGTCGCCGTCCAGCACGCCCAACGGCCCGTTGGGAAACCGCGGGTCCACCGGCACACCGCGGACCGGGGCAGTCGGGGCGGGCGCTGCCTTCCGCCCGGCCGGACGGCGCGACGACGGCGCCGGGACCGACTTCGGCGGGGTGCTCGCCGTGGTCCTGGTCGTCGTCGCGGGGCGGGAGCTCGGCTCGGGCGAGGCCTCGCCCGGCCCGGTACCCGGCGCCGGAACCGGCGCGGGCAGCGGCGTGTTCACGGTGGTCACCGGGCCGGTGAAGGCCTGCGGAACCGGCGGGGCAGCTTCGACCGGGGTGGCGGGTGGGGCGGGGTAGCGGGCGGCCAGGCCCTCCAGGAGCCGGATGTAGGCGGCGCGCTTCGGCGGCCGCGGCTCCTTCCGGCCCGCCTCCCACTCCGCGATCGTCTCCCGACGCACCTTCAGCGCCCGGGCGACTTCCGCCTGGGTCAGACTCGCGGCCTCCCGCAGCCGCGCCCGCTCCGCTGGCGGCGGCAGCGAACCAGCGGCCTGCTCCAGCAGCGCGTCCACGGCCGCGAACAGGTCCTGCTGTTCGTTCTTGCTGGGCATGGGGCTCCCTCCTCACCCCGGATACTAGCGTAAACACACTTGGAACGTACATGAAACACACGCTTTGAGCGGGCGTCGTCCTCTGCTGATCTCCGCCCACGTATCCCCACAGTGCTCGTCAGCCGCCGCGACCGTTGCCGCCGGACGCCGCAGCGGTTCAGAGGTGACTCAGGCTTCCCTTGCGCGCAGCGAATGCTCTGGCCATTAGTTGAGTCGTCGTCATACCGTCTCGGAGTGAGTACCGAGGAGATGGTCCGTACAAGGGTGTGCCGAAGGAGGTCGTCGACCAGGCGGCCCGGACGCTGAAGAACGCGCGGGGGTCGTTGGAGACCTTCCTCGAGGAGCTCATCGGGGACAGTGCCGGGCTGGCTGCGCAGGACAAGGCCTGGGTGAAGGGCTCGCACCACAAGACGCTGCGGCGCGCCGCCGGCTGTTCAATTGGGCCGCCTGGAACGCGACGTTGACGCTGGGGAACGTGCTGGATCACGTCCGGGCCATGGAGCGAACGCTCCTTGGTGAGCCTGTGTCGGTGTGGCCGTGTGCGTCGTTGTCGCGTGTGGTGCAGGAGGGTGCTGTTCGGGTCTGCCACATGTACGGCGCTGATCTCAGTAGCGAGGAGCGGGCCGCGCGGATCGCTGCCGCGTGGCTGGGCGGTGTTCAGCAGCACCTCACCGCGGCCAGGGAGTTCAATCCCACGATCACCCTGCCCGAAGCCGAGGCGGCATGGGAGAAGGCCAGTGGGGTCGTGGCCTCGGCAGGCATGACCCTGGAGCACGGCAAGAAGGGGAACCGGGTGGTCAGCGTGCGCCTGGAGGAATCCGCTGCTGCGCTGGCCTTGAATTTCGTGGACGCGGTGCGGGACCGCCCCTCCCAGGTCCCCTCCTGGTACCGGACATCCTCCGGCGCGTCTCACAGCACCTTGTGGCTGATCCAGCAGGCAGCAGGCCTGGAGGATGACGGCACACCCGCTTTCCGCGCGAGTGCCGACATCATCACTGCCGCCACACTCGCCGTACTCGGCACGTTCGAGGACGTGACCCAGACGCTCGGCACCTACTTCGGACGTGATCCGCAGGAGGCGGTGCGCACCGTGAAGCGGCGCACAGTGGCGGTACTGGACCGCCAGGCGAAGTGGGCACGCAGGAGCGCCAGCGCGGACGGCTGAGGCGCGGCTCGCGGCTCCGACTCTTGCAGGGAAGCGGGCGCCGACCTGCTGAACGGCGTCCATGCGCAGGCTTGGTCATGCAGTGGGCAGATTCGGTCGCTTCCGGGCAAACGCCCTTCTCCGCCTCCGGCGCGGCGCCATTCTGTCGCCGTGTTCAGCCGATTCCAGTCCCTCGCCGTCAGCGTCGTGACCTGCGCCGTGCTCGTCACCGGCTGCGGCATGGCCACGCAGTCCCCGCCCGGCCACGACGACCGGCTCACCAAGGCCGCGGGTATCGCCCGGCTGTCGCTGGTACTCCCGGAGAGTCTGTGGAAACAGACCTGTCCGGAGGACCTTGAGAAGGTCACGTCCCTGCCGCTGCCCGGGGAGCGAGGCGAGCGGGGCCTGGTCCGCGTCGATCTGTCCGGCACCCAGCTCGTGTCCTACCTCAAGCGGCTCGACAAGCACGCCCATGCCGGATGGGGTGGCCCCAAGTACGACGACAAGGCGGCCTCGCGCCGCGTCTACGACGCCCTCGCCCCCGCCGTGGGCCGCATCAAGCAGGCCCGCAGCGCCGACGACCCCGACCCGGAAGTCCTCATCGACGACACGCTCGCCACCAACGCCCCATGACCCCGCCCCCCGCCAAGGCCAGGCACGTCCGCCGCGGCGGCTGATGCCCTGCTCGCTGCGGATCAGGCCGCGCCGAACACGCGGGGCACCTCGGGCAGCAGGCCGGCCTACTCCATCCGGGCGCAGCGCAGTGCGCGGGCCCGGACGTCCTGCTCGCCGGCGGCCTTCTCGCGCAGGTGCTCGAGGAGGGCTTGGCCGTCGGTGAACGCGGTCCCGGGTTCGCGGTGGGCGCGCAGGGCCTGGTCCTGGCGGTCGGTCGCGGCCTGGACCGCCGGGTTGGCATAGTGGTCGGGTTTGGTGGCCTGGAGGGCGGTGAGCGCGCGGTGGTAGCCGGGCGATGCCGCCTGCCGGGTCTTCAGCGGCGCCTCCGCTGCGGCCGCCGGGGCGGGGGTCGGGGCGGTCGCGCCGGTGACCGGTCCGGGTGGCAGGACGCGGATGGCCCCCACCGTGGTGCTGCCGGTCTTGGCGTTGATGCGGGCGACCATCTGGCGGGCCAGGAGGCGCAGTTGGGTGGCGTAGGCGGTGGAGGCGGGCAGCAGGTCCAGCCGCCCGGTGGCGGGGTCGCAGTGGACCGGTTGGACCTTGCCGACCAGCTCGGGGGCGATGTCGGCCCACTGGTCCGATGACGCTGCCCGCTGCCGCGAGCCCGACCGGGTCCCGGGCGTCGCGCCGCCGCACGACGAGTACCTTCTCGCGGGTCAGTCCTCCAGCACCAGCCCCGGCTGGTCGTCCGCGCCGCAGAGCTGCTGGACACAGGGTGCAGTTCCCTACCGCGCTGCCGAAAGGCTAGTGTCTAACGAATTATGGACGTGGGACGCGTCCGTCGGGAACTGCCCTCCCAGCCGTATCGGCCGGATCTTACTGCGCTTGAAGCAAGCGCCCTTCAGAATTCCAATAAAGAACCTGCACATTTTGACCGATTGGAGCTAGGGAAAACCTCGGGTTGCGCCCGTCCGGGCCCTTGACGGCAAGCGTTTCCTTCTTGCTGCTTCCCTGCACTTCGTAGCTCACCTTGAGCGCCCATTCGCATCCGATGTGAGAGTCGGCATCAATGGAGAACTCCGAGGGTAGCAGTCCTTTCTGGAGCGCGATGCCGCGAGTTTTCAGGAACGGCTCTTCAACGATCTCACCAATCGTCTCGGCACTCCCGGCCTCATCCTTGAACTTCTCCGCGACGGCTGGGATCTTTTCGCCGATATCGTATTTGTGCAATTTGAACACGATATGATCTCTAGGGAAGCCCTCGCCAGCTCCCCAAACGATCGTCGCCTTGGCTTTCGATTCCCAACACTTGATCTTCTCGGCGAAAATGTCCGTGACGGTGACTAGCTTTTCTCTTTCGCTGGAAAGCGTGAGCGTCATAGCGGAAGAGCTGTGTCCGCTCTTGTCGAGGTGTTCCGCTCCCTCGGCCTCCTGTGCGCCCAGTTCACGCAAGACTTTGGCGAGTCGTTCGGGATCGCTCCCGGCTTCTTCTATGCGGGCAATATCGACACCGCTCAGCTTCTCGCTGAACGTCCATGTGCGGTCCCTTGGATCGAACTCGCCCCACTGCGCATACCGGAGCTTGGCATCGATGGCTGGCTTCTCTTCATCCAGTTCGTCGGCTACTTGCGCCTCCTTCCTCACCGCATCGTCAGTATTCAGGGATATGTCCAGTCGAGAGACGAGAAATCCTCCGATAATTCCGCCGATGATGCCGATCATCAGCGTTGCCCAGATCCTCTTCTTGCTTCGTCCGGTGTCGACACCGCCCGGGCTCACAAGGTCTGTGACTAGATCAAGAGAAGCTTGAAGCTGAGACGTCTGGCCACCCTGTCGATCAGGCTCTTGCCGGGACACCGAGTCGGCATTCTGACTGGAAGCGGAACCCTGCCCGTCGTCCTCACTCGAGTTCGTGCTGGTGCTCAACGGTCCCCCTGGTGTGCAGGCTCATCCGGTTGCGGGATCCGCAGCTGCGACCCCGGCGCTCCGCCCGCCGATAGCAGACGGGTGTTCAGATCCTCTCCTGCGCGGTCGGAGACTGTCCGGGACTTGCGCTGGACAGTGCGACAAAGTGCCTGGATGCATGACGTCATCATGACGATCACGTACTGCTGCGTACGTAGCTGTTGATGGCCCACGACCCTGGACGGCTCGGGTCGCCGGTCGCGGCGCGAATGGGGCGTCGCCGCTGGGCTGCCGTGCACGAATACGGAGGGGCGCGGCTGGAGACCCTCTGGGCAGCCCAGGAGCAGCGGGGCCGCCGGGAATGTGCGGCAGAGCACGCTCACCAGGTGCGCCTGGCTGACCAGGTGAAGGTTGTCGGTTCGGCTCGTCGAGCATCAGCGACTGGGGTTCGGGGGGCGCGTGCAGCACGCCGGCCGGGGCGGCGCGCAGCAGCCCCTGCCGAAGAGCGTTCCGGCGGGGGTAGGCCAGGGGCGGCCGCGGCGAGGGCCTGGTCCGCGGTGAGGCCGGGGGCGGCAAGCAGATCCAGGCGCTGGGACGGCAGGGCGATGCGGCCGGACACCCTCTGGACGTGCCCGCCATCCGGCTCCAGGTCACCGTGGGCCGGCCGCAGCAGGATCGGCTTGGCAGGCGCCATTGCGGCCCGGTCAGGGCGATCCGTGAGGGGCCCGCACAACCAGGTCGACGCCGTCCCCGGTGAACAGGGGACACTCACCCCGGGAGTGGACCTGCATTCGCTCGCCGGACAGGATCGTGCGCCCGGCCGGTGACATGAGTGGCGGACAGGTCCGGTGGTCCCGCGCCAAGCCTCGACGCGGGTTCGGCCTCCTCTCGGCGGCCTGGCGCCGGCCTTTCGGCCGCGGCCTGCTCGCGGCGCCGCGCCCGGTCCATGGCCGCCAGCTCCGTCTCGTGCCGCAGTCGTCAACGCTCAGTCGCAGCGGATCCGAGAGACCTTGTACGGCGGGGGTCGGCGAGGCCCAGGCTGGTGGTGAAGCCGGGGCCATCCCCGCGCCCGCAGGCCGCCACCAACGCCTCGACGCTGATGCCGTAGGGGTGATCCCCACCCTCGTGTTGCCGCCACCGCGACGGCGCCATCGGCCACGCAGATGCGGGGATGGCCCGCAGGACACGACCTGGCTCGGGCGGGTCACTCGTCGGCCCCGCGGGTGCGGGGATTTGCACTCCGGCCGCGCCTCGGCGTCCGCGGCCTGCCAGGCGGGTGGACCCCGTGAGCACGGCGTGTCAGCTTGCCTGCTGTTCAGTGGCGAGTTGCTGGATGCGGTGGCGGGCGCACACGGTGCGGGCAGCCAGTGCGGGGCGGTCGCACGGCGTGCCGTCCCAGCCCGTGCAGCGCCGCGGTTCCGGTTGCGGCGTCCCAGACGGGACGAAGCGGTCTGTGCCCATGTCCGGGACCGCAACCGCGGCGGGGGCCGGTGCGGCAGTCCGGGGGCGTCCGGTGCGGCGACCGCGCAGCTGCTCCAGCCGCTCCTCGAGGAGGTACCGCGCGGCGCGGGCCCGGGCGTCGTCGGCGGCCTGGTGGGCGGGGGCGTGCCCGAGAGGTGAGGCGGCGCCAGACGGGTCCCGCTGCTGGGGCCGGGTGGCCGGAAAACGTCCGCGTTGCGGTGGTTCCGGCTGGGGAGGATGAGCCCGGACATGACGCTGTGCAAGTGGGGGGCTACATGAGGTGGCCGAAGTCGAGAACCTTGAAGAAGGTCGACGAGCTGAAGGGCTTCGTCGATGAGGTGCACAAAACGCTGGAAGGTCCCGTCGCCGAACTGCCCGCCCTGCGCCGGGACGTGCAGCAGACGCGCGAGGAGGTGCTAAAGACCATCGCGCAGCAGGCGGATGCGCTGCACCGCGAGCATCAGGAGCTTCAGCGCCGCGACCGGGAGTTGCTGAGCCGCTTGGCTGCCACCCGTGAGCTGCTCGACACGCACCTGGTCCAAGGATCCGGCTCGGCGGCCGCCGGGCCCTCGGCGGCCGCGGGCGGCGGGGGCGACGCGGCGGGCAGCCGGCCGGAGGCCGCTGAGGCGGGTCCGGGTCCGGGGGCGGAGTCGTGGTGGGCGGCCGGTGATGAGGGAGGGGCGGGTACGCCGCGGGAGGCCGCGGCGGAGTCCGACCGCGCACGCTCCGCCGACGAGCGGGGTTTTCACCATCAGGAGGGGACGATGACGCACGAGTCGGGATACGAGCCGGACGACCCGAAGCCGGACGAGGAGAACACCGAGAGCACCGGGAACGCCGGGGGCGGCGAGAGCTCCGAGGAGGAGTTGAACCGGCGGGCGGCGGAGGCCGCCGCGGCGAGGATGTGGCCGAAGGAGGCGAGGTGGCCGACCTCCCTCCCGACCGAGCCCGAGGGCGAGGCCGGTGCGGAGAGCACCGCCGGGCAGCCGACCGCGGCCGGGAACGTGGCGGCGCAGGGAGCCGGATCCGGGCAGGAGGCGGGGCAGCCGAGCGGCCAGGAGGTCGACGCCATGCCGGGTGAGGCGGTGCGCCGGGCGCACGCCGAGCTGCTGCTGCGGGCGGCCGGTGTGTCCTCGGTGGAGGTGACCTGCCATGCGGACATGTGGGAGTTCGTCGCCGCCAGGGCAGCCGACCACCCGCACTTCCGGATGCCGCGCAAGGTCGAGGACGTCGACCACGGGCGGGTGAGGACGGCGCTGTCGGGGCGGTCGCTGATCGCGGTGCTGGTGAAGCTGTGGCAGACCCAGCAGCACACCGCCACGGAGCTGGACGCCGACTGGGCGCTGGCGATGCGGTTGTACCAGCGCGTCGCCGCCCAACTCACCGCCGTCCACAGCGGGCCGAACCTCGCTCCGGCCAAGATCGTGCTCGACGACGGCATCACCGCCAAGGCCGATGAGCCCGACGGACCCACCGAGCCGCAGGCCCCGCGCCCGGGCCCGGACACCACGGGGTAGCACAGGGCGCGCCCCCATCACCTTGCTGACATCGTCGGCCGTCCGGCCGCAGCGGTGCCGCATCCTCGCCTGGGTGCGGCGCCGCTGCTGTACACCGCGGCAGGTGCGCGCAGCCGAGCCTGCCAGCGGCCGCCAGGGCGTCGGTGCCTGTCGCGCAAGCCTGTACAGCAGCTCAAGCGCCGAGGGCCGAACAGGAACTTCGAGCAGGCGTTCGGGGAGCGGTCACGGTGACCGCTCCCCGAACGCCTGCTCTGAGATCGACCTGAGCGCAGCGAGGGGAGCGACGGTCGCTGTGGTGTGGTGGAATTTTCGGTCGATGCCGCCGCGTCTGGCCCGCGCTCGGCGATCCACGGGCTGCTGCGGTTCACAGTCCAACGAGGTCACGGATGGTTGTGGTTCCGGAACGGACGGTCCACGTCCCGCTGCCGGGCGGGGTCTCCTCGGAGCGGGCCTTGAGATCTTCGACGTCGAGGGCCGGCGGCCATTGCGTGCCGCGTTCCGACCAGTGCACTCCGCTGAGATCCATACCGGTCAGGTCGGTATCGCTCAGGTCGGCAGTGGTGAAGTCATCCAAGAGCGTGTGCAGCGAGGCCTCGTCGATCTCAGGGGGCTCCCGGCGGAGCGCCACACCGATGGCCCGGCGCACCTCGGCAGCATGGATGTCAAAGACGATGCGGACAAGGTCGCGTTCCAAGTTGCGGTCGCGGTCGAGGTTGAGCTCCAGGTCGAAAAGGCTGACGAGATCTAGGGCGCGGTCGCGAGCACGGGCGAGGTTGAGGGCGAGGTCGCGGTCGCGGGCGAGGCTGCGGGCGAGGACGAGGTCGAGGCCGCGAGCGAGGACGCGGGCGCAAGCGAGAAGACGGGCGTGGTCGCGGTCGAGGTCGAGGCGGCGGGCGAGGACGCGGGCGCGGACGAGGTCGAGATCGAGAGCGCGGGCACGGGCGAGATCTCGGTCACGAACGAGATCGCGGGCGAGATCGCGGGCGAGGTCGAGGGCGAGGTCGAGGTCGAGGGCGAGATCGCGGGCGAGGATGCGGGCGAGATCGCGGGTGAGATCGAGGGCGAGGACGCGGCCTAGGCGGCGGGCGCGGGCGCGGGCTTGGGCTTGGTTGGCTCTTTTGACGTGGGGGTGGTTGCGCAGGGTCATGCGGTCTGCGGGGCTGAGCAGGGGGAGTTGCTGTGCGCCTGCGTGGTCTTGGCGGATGCCGTGTGTGCTGGGCGGGTCGGCGGGTGCAGGGGTGGGAGGCAGGATGGCGGCGAGTCCGGCTTCGACATCGAGGACAGTGTCGAGGTCGTCCACGGCGGTGTCGTGGCGGGAGTGGATGAGGATCTCGCGCAGCCCGGCCTCGATGTCGAGGATGTCGTCCAGCGCGTCGGTCAGGGCGTGCTGGTGCTGGGTGAGCCAGTGGTCCACGGCCTGGTCGAGATGGTCATGTGCTCGGTGGTCGCTCACTGTTCCTCCTCCCGTGCGTTGCGGTAGGCGGCCGCGGCGCGGCGGGCTTTCATGAGGTTGGCGCGTACGTTGTCAGCGGTCAGGCCGAGACGGTCGGCGATGTCGGTGGGGGTGAAGCCGGCCAGGGTCCAGGCCAGGACCTGTCCCTGCCTCGGCGGGAGGCTGCGCAGCAGGGGCAGCACGTCGTGCCGGGTCTCCCATTCGGCGATGGCGTCGGGGCGGGCCAGCAGGGATGTGGGTTCAGGTACTTCTTCGACGGGTTCTTCGACGGAGGCGATTTTGCGGACGAGGGCGCGGGATGCGGCTGTGTGGACCCACGCCTTGGGGTGAGTGATGTCGGTCCACCTCCGGTAGGCGTCGGTCATGACTTCCTGCGCGATGTCTGCGGCGGTCTGCACGCCGGCACCGTGGTTGATCAGGAATGCGACCAAGGGGCGGATGTGTGCGCGGTAGAAGGCGGAGAACTCGTCGTCCGTCTGCTGCCGGGCGCTGGGGCGTTGGCCGGGCGGGCCGGCGGTTGTGGGTGCGGTGGATGAACGGTCGGTGCCGTCTGCCGCGTCGTGAGGGCTCACGTTGCCTGGTCCTCCCCATGGACCGGAGTGCGCAAGATCGTCACACGCAGACGGTGGCCGTCACGGTGCTGGTCGTCCAGTTTGACCTGGCCGCCGGCCACCACCTTATCGGTGATGCCGAGAAGGTAGTGGTGCCGGTCTTGTTCGCGGCGAGCCTGACAACGCAGGCGCAGCCACAGTGCCAGTAGCGCGGAGGCCTTGGCGGTAACGATCGAGACGACGACGATCGTGGCCGGGTCCATCGGAACATCCCCTCTTCCCCCAAACGGGCGCGGCCAGTTGGCCGGTCATGAGCTAAGGGGCGGAGAGAGCCTTGATCGTGAACGCGGGGCCGAAGATTTTTCCGGCGAGCTTTCATCCTCTTGTCGTCTGCTCACCAGGCCTCCGTGCCCGCCGGTTCGGGCGGTTCGGAAACAGAACTGTCAGGCCGCGCCGCACACGCGGGGCACCTCGGGCAGCACGCCGGCCTTCTTCTCCATGCGGGCGCGGCGCAGCGCGCAGGCCCGGGCGTCCTGCTCAGCGGCGGTCTTGGCGTGCAGATGCTCGAGCAGGGCCTGGCCGTCGGTGAAGGCGGTCTCGGGTTCGCGGCGGGCGCGCAGCGCCTGGTCCTGGCGGTCGATCGCGGCCTGGATCGCCGGGTTGGCATGGCGGTTCGGTTTGGTGGCCTGGAGGGCGTTGAGCGCTCGGTGGTAGCCGGGCGATGCCGTCTGCCGGGTCTTCACCGGCGCCTTGGGCGCGGCCGCCGAAGCCTCCGGGGCGGGGCCCGGGGTGGTCGCACCGGTGGCGGGTCCGGGTGGCAGGACGCGGATCGCCCGGACCGTCGTGCTGCCGGTCGCGGCGTTGATCCGGGTGACCATCTGGCGGGCCAGGAGGCGTAGCTGGGTGGCGTAGGCGGTGGAGGCGGGCAGCAGGTCCAGCCGCCCGGTGGCCGTGTCGTAGTGGACCGGTTGGACCTTGCCGACCAGTTCGGGGGCGATGTCGGCCCACTGGTCGATGACGCTGCCCGCGGCCGCGGGGGCTTCCCAGGCGCGGTCGGCCATCAGGCCGGTGACCGCGGCGGCGAGCCCGACCGGGTCCCGGGCGTCGCGCCGCCGGGCGGCGCGACGCCCACTGCGGCCGGGGCCGCGGCTGGGGTCGGCGGGCTGCTGTGCGGCGGCCGCGCGGGCGGCCTACAGGGCAACGCGGGCCAGGTCGGCGCCGGACATGGGCGGGGTCGAGGCGCTCACACCGCCTCCCAGGTGTGCAGCCGTACGGCGGTGGTCTCGCGCAGCCGCAGGACCTGGTCGACCAGGGCGTGGGTGAACAGCCGCCGCGCGCAGGCCTCGCCGCGCCACTCGATCATCTGGGTGACCAGGGCGGGGTCCTTCTGCGCGGCCGCGCGCATGACGAGAACCTCCTCGCTTCGATGTGGAGGACCTGGAGGCGCCGCGGGACAACGTGCTGGTCTTCCACGGGGTCGGCGGCATCGGCAAGACCACGCTGTCCCGCACGCTCGAAGCCGCCCTCGCGCACGGCGGGCGCAGGCCCGCGCAGTGGGGCGCGCCCACCTGGTCCCAGCGCCTGGTGCCGGTGCGGATCGACCTCGCCCGCTCCGCCGGCACCGACTTCGAACACCTCGTGCTGGCCATCCGGATCGCGCTCGCCGAGCTCGGACGGCCCCTGCCCGCCTTCGACGTGGCGCTGCGCCGCTACTGGGAGCACAACCACCCCGGCGAGCCGCTGGAGGACTACCTGGCCCGCCGCGGCCGCGCCGGTGCCGCGCTGCCGCAGCAGATGCAGTCCGCGCTCGCCGACGTCGCCCAGGCGCTGGCGCTGCCCGGCACCGTCGGCGTCGCGGTTGGGCAGGTGGCCGGCTCGCTGGTGCGGGCGCTGTGTGCCGATCGGACGGGGGCTCAGCCTCCCAAGCAGGATGTCGCTGATGCTCTCATACCTTCTTACTGACCTTGGGGTCTCCCCAAATGAATCTATCAACCTTGCAGTAGAAGGGGTCACCGACTATGTCGACAGCTTCAAGCGTGAGTATTTCTACATTCGAGATCTTTATATCGACACTCACGGGCTTACTGCGCGTGACGGTCCAGGAGTTAATCAACTTCCCGTCGATGCGTATACGGAAGGTGCCAACGGCATCCGCGTCATGCGGCTCGGTAACGATTCCCAGCGTTGCGGTGAAGCGCTCGTACTCGCCGCGCAGGGCATATTCAGTAATGACAACAGAGTCACTTAATCCACAGCCAGCGGAGAGGCTGTTTGGATAGTCACGGCCTGCCAGACGCCACTCTCCCGGAACCATGTCATGGGAGCCGTCTTCTGCTTCCAGGGCCACCAGGTTGTGAGAGATGGGACGTTCGGGGGTCGACGGTGCCTTGTTGGAAGGAACGGGCTTCGGCGTGCTGCTCTCGGGTCGAGGCGAGGAAGGGGGAGGGAGATTTGGCGATGCACTCGCAGAAGCGTGGGGTGCAGCTTTGTCTGCGGTGTCGGAGTCGGTGAGGCGGTAGATCAGTAGCGAGCCCAGCAGGGTGGTGACCACGGCGGCCGCCACGATGGCCACAGTGGCTGTTTGCGGTCCGGTGTCGCGGGGGTGCGACATACCCGAGAGCGGCTGGTGCGGCCCTCCACCGGCCGGAACAGGGACGATGCGGTTGCCAGGCGCGGACTGCGCCGCCTTGCGGCTGGCGTCGAGGTGGGAGAGGACGGTGTTGCGGGACCGCACCAGCTCCGTGCTGCGCCGATCAAGCTGCATCACCGCCGCTTGCAGTTCCCGCTGCCGGTCCGGCGCGATGGCCGTCTCCCTCAGCCGCTCCAGCTCCGCCTCGAGTTGTTGTCTGCGTGCTCGGACGTCGCCGAGCTCGTCCATCAGGCGTTCCAGTTCTATGGTGAGCTCGTAGATCCGCAGCATCTGGCGATATTGATGCGTCCGCCCGGGATCCCCCTGCCCGGCGCACAGCTCCCTCAGGAGCCTTCCGTACGCGTCACGTGTGTCCTTCAGGACCTCCGGGGTCACGTTGCTGTGCCGCCCCACCTCGGCGAGGAGCTTGTCGACGTATTCCAGATCGGGGATCCGGCCGTCAGGCTTCTCATAGGCGGAGATCGTCGAGTGATTCAGCCTCAGCATCGCGCCCATATCCCGCTGGCTCAACCCGGTGGCCTTCCGAAGAGCCTTCAACCGCGCGGCGAACTCCTGCTGCGCCCGCTTCGGTCCTGGCGTCGGTAAAGGCCTGCCTGCGTGTTCCACCATTTCTCTCCCCCTCAACGCGACATCGCAACAGACCCCTGGAAAATCGCTGCCCCGAGAACTGACTGTCGCGGTTCTCCGACACGACCGCCTGGCCCGAGGCTGGTACCGCCAGCCGGGAGGCGACGGCCACGTCGGCCCCCTCGCTTCCCGCGACCACACCCGCTCCGCGGCCAGGCACTTGGCCGGGAGCATAGAGCGTGAGGAGAAGCACCATGAGCCCCAGGGGCAAACAGCAGGCCGTCTTCCTCGCCCTGCTGCTCGCCGTCGCCGTCGTCACCGGCTGCATGACCTACCGCAGTCCCCAACTTGGCAACGCGGTACTGGCTGGCACCACAGTGGCCGGCCTGGCCTGGGGCGCGATCAACCACCGAGGACCCTAGCCCCGCGCCCGCGAAGGTGCTCCGCGTGCCCCGATCGGGCGTTGGCGCATCAGTCTCGCAGCGAGTCGCCGAACCGCGCCGCTTCGGTTGATCGTCCAGAACGCGGTCTAGTGCCAAGTGGCCAAACAGCGGACAATCTGTCCAACATCGCATTGCGCAGGGGGGCAGAATGGGTGTTCTGTGGCGCCTGGAACCAGCGACGGCTGCCAAGCATCGGCTGTACAAGAGCTACTTCGACGCTTGGTGGCCGATCCTGCTTCAGCCCAGCGCCCGAACCGGCCGCAGCTGGTCGAAGGTGACGTTCCTGGATGCGTTCGCCGGGCCGGGCCGGTACGAGGGCGGTGAGGAAGGCTCACCGGTGTTCAATCTCCGTGGGCTGCTGAATCACAACCTCCTGCACAAGATGGGCCTGTCCCGGGAACGCGTGCAGTTGATCTTCATTGAAAGGGACCGCGCGTGCTACGAGCACTTGGTCGGCGAGCTGCATGCGAACTTTGGGCCGCTTGACCAGCTGCCCGTCCGGGTGGAGGTGCGGCAGGGGGAGGCTGGCCATGACAGCGAGCGGATCCTGACCGAACTGAAGGCATGGGGCCAGCCGATCCTCGGGGTCTTCGACAGCTGGGGTAACGTCAACACCCCCCTCACGGTGATGCGCCGCATCGCTGAGAACCCGGCCAGCGAGGTCATCGTCACCTTCGGCCCGAACTGGTTCAGCCGTCGCAAGGAGCTCAACGAGGACATCGTCGACGGCGTGTTCGGCGGCCGTCAGTTCTGGACTCACGTGGCAGCCACACGGGACAGCGAGGAGATGTGGCGGGCGTGGCTGGACTGCTACCGCAAGGCCTTGGAGCGCGTCGGTTTCGGCTTCCGCCTTCAGTTCCAGGTCGTCCCGAAGACCGGGCTACCGCTGTACCTGGTCTTCGGCACCAAGCACCCCCGCGGTGTGGAGGTGATGAAGGACGCCATGTGGAAGGTCGACAAGAGCGACGGCATGCGCTTCCGGGACCCCCGGGTCCGCAACGCGATACCAGTGGGGCAGGGCTCCCTGTGGGACGAAGGCGAAATCGTCGACCCGGAGCTGCTGACCTTGGTGCAGCAGCGTCTGCGCCAAGAACCCGCCACCCTGGAGCAACTCGAGCAGTGGCTGCTGCTGGAGACCTCGCAGTGGCGAACCCGGGATGCGAAGAAGGCCGTCCAGGCCCTGGACCGAGACGGCCAGCTGATCGTGCCCGCCGGCCGTCTCACCAAGGCCAGCGTGATCAGCCTGCGATGACAGGCTGCCGCTGCGGCATCTCATCCCAGGTGCGCCCCTGAAGCTCCCGCCCGAGTGTCTTAGGGGTGCGACCGCCCCACTGTTTGAAGAAGAACGCCACACCGGCCTCCGCGCAGACGTCGCGGATCCCGGTCACCCACTCTTCCTGCACCGGGCGGAACCGCGGCCCGGACTCACCGCCCGCGATCACCCAATGGATGCCGGTGACGTCCAAGCTGTCCAGCGGCCCGAGCAACGGCTCGCACGACAGGAACCGCACCGCGGCAGGAACCTTGCGCAGGTCGTCAACCCGGGACAGCTCCCTCTCACTCTCCACCGACACCCCCATCCACAGGTTCGCCGGCCATTCCAGCTGCCCGGCGACTTGCCGCAAGCGCCGAGCGCGCTTGGTCAGCACCTGGTAGGTGTGCTGCGGTGTCTCGGCCATGACCTGGAAGACCTGCCGCACGAAGTCCAGCGGCACCCGCGCATGGAACAGGTCCGACATCGAGTTGACGAACACCGTCCGGGGACTGCGCCACCCGTACGGGATCCGCAGAGCATCCGGATGTACCGTCAGGCCGAAGCCCGGCCCAGAAGTCCGCGGATCCCCGTCATTCTGGTACTTCTCCTGCCCCATCGCCTTCAGGCGCTTGGCCAGCGTCATGGCGTAGCAGTTGTCGCACCCCGGCGAAACCTGGTCACACCCGGTCGTCGGATTCCAGGTGGCCTCAGTCCACTCGATCGCGCTGCGGTCACTCACCGGGCACCCCTCCATATGCCGCGGCCGCGATCCTCGCAGCCGCGGTCTGCTGCGTGTCCAACGAGGCGTAGAGCCACCGGACACCGACATCCAACCATCGGCTCCGTACGACTGCGACCGAACCACCAAAATAGAACATGCGTACCCCTTCTTTGGGGCGGCAACTACGGGACAAAGCAGACGACACGGCCTCTCGGCGCAACTGACCCCGGCACAGCGCACCCGCCGACCACCCGCGGGGCGTGCCCCGAGCACGCCAGGACCTCGGGAAGCCAGTCGACCCTCTTCAGCGGGCCCGGTGCAGCGCCCGGGCGCGGCTGCCCTGCTCGGCAGTCACCTTCGCGTGCAGCTTCTCGAGGAGGACCTGGGGGTCGATCGCAGCCCGATCGCCAGGTCGGGGTAGCGGTCGGGCGCGGCAGTCCGCAGGGCCGCGAGCGCGAGGCGATAGCCAGCCAAGGCGGTCTCGCGGGTCTTCGCCGGCCCGGTCGGCGCGGCAGCGGCCTGCGGTTCGGGTGCCGCTGTGGCGGCAGGCGCGGCAGTGCGGGGCGCGGGCGGCAGGACGTGCACGCTGCGGACGTTCGCGCCCGTTGCCTTCTCGTTGGCGGCTGCGATCAACCGCGGCGCGATCCAACGCAGCTTCGTGCCGTGCGCCGGCGTGTCCGGGGCGACGTCCAGCCGGCCGGTGTCCGCGTCGAACGCCACCGCCTGGGCATGCCCGGCCAGCTCGGGTGCGACGGCGGCGAGAATGTCGTCCCACTGGGCGAGGACGCTGCCGCCGGCAGCCGGAGCGGTCATGCCGCGCTCGGTCATCATCAGGGTGATCGCGGCACCGAGCCCGAGCGGCTTACAGCCGTCGCCCCTCACCACCGCCGGTCCGCCGCCTCGGCTTGCCCCAGCGGCAACCGTTGTTCTTCGCCGCCCCCCGGCTGCGATCAGGGCCCGACACGCGAGGACGCCCCCGCTCAGGGGCAGGCATGCGCCCAACGATAGGGCCGTCAGGTCCGTGTGCCACGACCAGAGCCGACGCCCACCGCATCGATGAGGCCTGCGGACTGAGCTGATCGGCTGGTCGTACGGGTATGCGGGAAAGGCGCTGATGCGCTCGGCGTGGTCAGCAGGCCGGATCGCCCCGGGAGGCGGCGGTGGGTGAGGAGGGCGGCCAGGCCGATCTCTGCAGCAGGGATGCGGCGAGTGGGCGCCCCCGGAAAGGGCAGGCAAGAATCGTCAGTAGGAGTGCATGAATAGTCAACGACTCGTCGCGGCAAGCCCGACATCCTCCTAGTGCACGGTCCCACCGACGGAGGAGAGCCCGAGTGCTCAAGAAGACAAGATGGGCCGCTGTCGCAGCGGCCACTACAATGGGCGTTGTTTTGGCGGTCCCTGCCGCAACAGCCCAGACCGCTACGATCGCTGCCTACGACAACTGCCCGTCTGGTTGGCTATGCGTCTACAGCCAGACGGGCGGATTCGGAGAGAAGCTGCAGTTCCAGGACGAGGGCTACTGGCAGAACCTCCGATTCACAGCGAAGTCCGTCTACAACAATCGCGGCCACGACGCCGCCATTGCCATAGGCACGGGTGGCAGCGGCGGTGCGTTCTGCATCGATTCCGGCCATCAGAACGGGAACATCACGGGCAAGTCGGTGTATCTCGCACGCACCGACGGCAACTGCTGACGTTCTCGCGAGTACGACGCTGGGACTGGAAGCCCTCAACGGTCGCCCGAAATCAGCAGTCGCGGCCGTTGGGGGCTCGCCACGCTGCCGACCGGTCCTGGTGGGCCATTGGCCGGATCGCCGAGGCGCCCGCAGGCTGCGCCCCACCGTCGCCTGCGACAGTGTGGCGAGATCGGCCCAGGTTCCCCAATCCTGGGTCCGAAAGCTTCGGGTACCGCGCGGGGTCGTCAGGTCGGGTTGAGCGGGGTGATCCGGTGCCTGCGAACGCGTCCGGTTCCAGGGAGAGCACCGTGGCCAGCTTGGCTATCTCTGCATGCCGTTCCTTTCCTGCACAGCACTCGCCCAGATGGCGTGCCGGTAGTCGCGGGGCGAGGTGCCGTAGGCGGCGCGGAAAGTGCGGCTGAAGTGTGCCGGGTCCGTGAAGCCCCAGCGTGCAGCGATGGAGTGGACGGAACGGCCGCGAAGTCGGGGGTTGGCGAGGTCGTGGCGGCAGTGTTCCAGGCGGCGGTGGCGGATCCACGCGGCCACGGTGCGGTCGTTCTCTTCGAAGAGCCGGTACAGGTGGCGGGTGGAGATTCCGTGGGCGGCGGCGATGGCGTCGGGGGTGAGACCGGGATCGGACAGGTGCTGCTCTATGAAGGCTCGGATGCGCAACCACAGCGCCCGCCTGCGTGCCTCGGCGGGCATAGCGTCCTCGGAGTCGAGATGGCGGGCCAAGGCGCAGGCGACCAGGTCGGTGGTCACCGAGGCAAGGGCGGGGGCATCAGCATGGGTGAACTCGTACGCACGGGTATGCAGGTCGGTCAGCCAGCGGCACAGCGCTCCGGTCATGCCGTGGTGCCCTGGTATCGGGACGGCGATCAAGCGTCGCACCGTCTTGTCGGGCAGAGGCAGCAAGCGGCGGGGAAGGCGGGCGATGATCGAGGACCAACCGCCTGCGGTGGTGTGCAGTTCACCGACCGTGGGGAGGCTGCTGTCCACGACGACGAGCTGTCCCGAGCGGAGGCCGGAGTCCCGTCCGTCCTGGGCGTGGTGTCCGCGGCCCGAGAACAGGAAGTGCACGTGGTACACCTCGGGATCGCCCTGCCTCACCAGCCGAGATGTGCGCACGACTTTCAAGTGCGGATGAGCCAGCGCGGAGATCTGCACGTCGCCCAAGGACAGAAGACGCATCCTGGCGCAGAAGTCGTCTTGGTTCTTGCTGCTCAGGATGCTGCGCATGTGCGATGCGGATTGAAACTCCTCCCACATGGCGAACCGCTCCTGCGCGGCCACGATCTGCGTGCTGAACTCCTTCACCATCATGCCGGTACCCCGATCTACCGATCACTCTTCCGGTTTCGAACGTGCCACGCGGATTCCTGCACGGTCCAGCGACTCTTAGGCCAGTCCACAGACGAGCGGGCTTATAACCAGGTGGAACGCTACGACCGGGACGAACGGCAGTAGTCGGAGGGGAAGCCAAGAGGCGCGACGCAGCAACGGCAACCGAGGACCGGCCCGGGCCGCGGATGCTCGCCAGGAACTCCTTACTGGCCGCGGCGATCTCGCGTTTCACCTTCGCCTGCACCTGGGCAGTCACGGAGACGAAGGCGGCCGGATCGTACAGAGCGGCGACCGACCAGGTCGCCGTGACCAACCCGGCCTCGCCGATCAGGGCCTCGGTCCGGCGTCGGTAGCCGCGCGCCTCAGACAACCCGGCTGCCTGCTCCCGGCCGTAGTCCTCGCACGGCAACTGGCGCCGAGCGGCTTCGGTGGCGGCTGCGGCCGCGCACTTCGCCTCGGCGCGGGCGAGCTTCCTCCCCGGGCAGCCTGGCGCCGGGTGCGCTCGGCTGCGGCCTGCTCGCGGTGCTGTGCCAGGGTCCGCCGCCGCCCGGGCCGTCTCGCGCCGCAGGCGGTCCTCGAACGCGATCCGGCGAGCGGCGGCGTCGGGCGCCGGGCATGGCCACGGCGACCTTGGCCGCGAGGCGGGGCTTGGCGGTCGCTGACGACGGTGGTACAGGTCGGGCAGGTGGTGCCGGTGTCGAGCTGGCTCCCGTCGTCGTACTGGCGGTCGGCGAAGCCTCGCGCTGGATCCAGGCCGCGGGCCACCAGCCAGCCCACCGCGTCCCGCACGCGGTCCTCACCACCGGTCTCCGCCAGCACTTTCGCTTCCCACCGACACCTATAGAGCGGTAGCGAATGATATGTGGCTCAGGAGACCCACGATGCCTGTGCGCAGGCCCTGCCCTGAGTGTCGGCGGTCGTGGAGGCCGTCCTCGCCGTCAGCGCGGCTGGCTTCTTGCCGGTGTACCGCCCTCGCCCACTGAAGCAGGACCCGCTACTCGTGATCGGACGACACCAACTCAGCCAGCCTCGGCCCAGGACGTCCCATACCCGAACCAACGGCAGATCAAGGTCTCAGGACACTAGGGCAACGTGCCCGGGCTCCTACCCGCTGGGAACGTGCGGGCATACCTCGCGTTGCTGGTAGCCGCCTGGCACGCCAGCGCCGACCGCCGTCCAGAAGCCGCGGGAGTCGTGGGAGTGCCCGCCCAGGGTGTGCCAGGACAGCCCGGGATACTCCCTGCGCAGAGCGACCAAGCCTGCGGAGGCGAGCCCGCACCGCCGATAGGGCTCGGGGGTCCAGGGCTGCTCGACCCAGCCGAGCCGGCACCGGCGACAGACCCGGTACTCGACGCTGAACACGTGGTCCTCGCCCTCCAGGTTGGCTGCGCGCAGGCGCCAGCCGTCCCTTTCCACCGCGACCGTGTCCTGCCACGGCGAAGCCAGCCGGGGAATCCGGGGCCAGTCTTTCCGCTGCCCCAGACGGCCCCGACTGACCCGGCGCAGCAGCTCACGCCGCCACCAGCCCCCGTCCACACGCCGCACCTCATGCGTACGCCCGGCCAACCACCGGGCCGCTGCCCGCCGCTGCTCCTCCTGGCTCGACATGCCTCTCATCGTTCCTGCGCAGAGCGGCGAGAACCACCCGGCGACGGACCGTTTTGTACGGTCTTCTGCTGGGACCTATGAGCACTGCGGTGTTCCCGGCGCTACGGCCGACTGTTGTCGACATCGCCAGGGACGGCGACCGGGTGGAGGACGGTTCCCGGCGAGGACCGCTGGTGGTGGCGGCCAAGCCGAGGCTGCCGAGGACGGAAAGGGCGCCGCTGGTGGGCGAGCGGCCCGCACTCGCGGAGGACTTTGTCGTCAGCCGCAGTTGTCGAGGCCAGCGGACCGCAGGTGACAGGGGCCCTCCGGCCGCTCGCTGATCCCGGTCCTCCTCTCGCTGTGGCAGACCGGGCCGCAGACACTGCGGGGGGCGACCGGGCGCCGGCCAGCAGCCAGTACGAGCGGCTCGCCGACAACCTCACTGGCCTGACTTGTGACGGTGCCCCTCGCCATCAACCCTGGACAATCGCACCCCAACCGCCGGACCAGTCACCGGCCAGGCCGTACCCTGAGAGCCGGAAGCCGCCGAGACCACCTGCGAGGATCAGCCCGGTGGCACACACGGCGCTCTTCCCAGCGGTCGCGGCGCAGCACCAGCCACCGCGTTTCTCTCGGCCCGCTCCGTGGGCGCGCCGCCCGCTTCCGTGCGCCAGCGGCCGCGCCTCTGGCGTGCATTTCCTCTCGTAGCGCTTGGGCATCGGCCCCGCTGTGCCGCAGGCGATGTCCAGCCGACTGGTGCTGGCGTCGAACGCCGCCGCCTGGGCGTGCCCGGCCAGCTCGGGTGCGACGGCGGCGAGGATGTCGTCCCACTGGGCGAGGACGCTGCCGCGGACGGCCGGAGCGGGCCATGTCGCACTCGGTCATCAGAGTGATCGCGGCGCAGAATTCGAGTGGCTCGCGGCCATCCTGCCGCACCACCGGGCCGGTCCGCCGCTTCGGCTCGTTTAGAGGGCTTGGCGCGCGAGGACCTGCACAACGAGCAGCAGCGCCAGCGGCGGCCGGACCAGCCCGCCGTCAGCACCACCAACCGTCCAGCCCTAGATGTGAGCCTGGCAACGGGCGTGGCGGCAGCGTTCAATGGGTGACAGAAGCACCCCGGCCGTCTGATTGCTCAGACGGCCGGGGTGGTTGCCGCTCACCGTCCACGGGGGGAGACGGTTCGCGGCTGTTCAGGGGATCTGGCTGAGTGCCTGCTGGATCTGGCGGGCATCGAGGAGGCGGCGGCCGCCGCGCGTGCCGAGCCAGGTGGCGACAGCCACGCTGGTGCCGGGTTCGGAGGGCATCACCAGCCAGCTGCCGGTAGTCAGGACGCGGGTACCGGTGGCGGTGCAGCGGTGGCCGGTGCCGGGCGGGACGAAGAGGATCAGTTCCCGTCGGACGTAGTCGCCGAGCACCGGGTAGTCGCCGTCCGTGGGCAACTGGAGGATGTCCAGGGCATGCAGGCCACGGTCGAGGGGGGTGACGATCAGGGCGTCCCAGCGCTGTCCGCAGGGTACGAACACGGTGTTGTTCTCGGGATCGTCCCACTGGCCGCGGACCTGGCCAGGGTCGGCAAGGTCGCGCCAGGCCGTGCTCTGCTCGAGTGCGGCAGATGCTTCCGGCACGGCACCTCCATGTGCGTGGACGGGCTGGCTCGCTACAGCCAACCGTCTGCCGGGTGCAGGACATCAGGACACTTCCGGGGCCGTGACGTCCAGGGGACAGGACAGTTTCCTTGTCGGACGTGCCGACGCGAGTACCGCCGGAAACCAAGAGCAGGGGGGTTGGTGGAAGCACAGCGCAACACCACGCTGGAGGGCCTGCTGGCGGATGCCGGCTACAGCCACGAGGCCTTCGCCGTGGAGATCAACCGTGTGCTGGGCGAGCTGGGGCTGCGGGCGGACTGCTCCGACCGGCAGGTCCGCCGGTGGATCTCGGGCCAGAGCCGCTGGCCGTGGGAACGCTACCGTCGGGCCCTGGAACAGGTGCTGGGACGCCCCGCCCATCAGATGGGGTTCGTGCCCCGCGGCGCCGCTCCGCCGCCAGGACCGGCAGCATACGGGCAGCAGGAGGTGGATCCGGTGCAGCGGCGCGCGTTCGTGTCCTCCACGCTCGCCACCACCCTGGGCCTGGACTTCCTCCCGGGCCGCGGCCGCGTCGGCATGAGCGACATCGCACGGCTCGAGGGCGCCGCGGCACGGCTGGATGCGCACTTCAACGGGCTGGGCGGCGGCGTCGTGCTGGAGGTGGCCACCGGCTGTCTGCGCGGGATCCATCACATGCTGGACCACTGCTCCTACGGCCCGCGCGTCGAGCAGGCCCTGTACCGGGTCGCCAGCGGAATCGCGTTGTGCGCCGGGTGGTCCGCGCACGACTGCGGCCGGTACGAGCAGGCCGCCCACCTGCGCTCCCAGGGCCTGCAGGCCGCGCTGCTGGCCCGGGACCGCATCGCCACCCTCCGCGCCTGGTCCGATCTGGCGGCCCAGGCCGAGCACGCCGGACGGCACGCCGAGGCCGCGCGGATCAACCGCACCGCACTGGAAGACCGCCAAGCCCGCGCCGCCGTCCCGCTGCTTGCCGCGCTGATGCACGCCCGGCTCGCCGACTGCTCGGCCGCCCTCGGGCAGCCGGCCGCGATGGGCCGCCACCTCGCCGCGGCGGAACGCGCATACGACCGCGGCGAACGCACCGCCAACGCCACACCGAGCTGGATGGCCTTCCTCACTCCCGCGGAGTTGTCCGGTCTCGCGGCGATCGCCCACGCCGCCGCTGGACAGTACGGCCGCGCCGAGGCCCTGACCGAGCAAGCCTTGGGCCTGCTCGGCCCCCAGTTCGCCCGCAACCGGGCCTACTACACCGTGGTGCTCGCCGAGTACCAGCTCGCCCAGCACCACATCGACCAGGCCGCAGCCACCGCCGCGAGCATCCGCGCCGACGCCGTCACCAGCCCGCGCATCACCGCCCGCCTAGAGAAGGTAACCGCCGCCCTCACTCCCCGCACCGGAGGCCCGCCGTGACCGATCTCGATCTGGAGCACTACGACGGGCAGCACGCCGCCGCGATCCGCGACCTCCTCCTGGACATCCACACCGAGGTCTACGCCGACAGCGGCGACCCCCTCGCCCCGCCCGAGGCCTTCGCGCCGTTCCTGGACCACTGGACCACGCGTCCCGGCTTCGCCTGCACGCTCGCCCGCCGGGACAGCGAACCCGTGGGGTACGCCTACGGCGCGCCACTCGGCACGGACACCACCTGGTGGCAGAACATCACCCCTGCACCGGACCCTGCCTTCACCACCGAGACGGGACAGCGCACCTTCGCCCTGTCCGAGCTGATGATCCGCACCCCCTGGCGCGGCACCGGCGCAGCGCGGCTCATCCACGACCGGCTCCTCGCCGGCCGCCCGGAAGAACGCGTCACGCTCCTGACCCACCAGGCCCACCCGAAGGTCGTGGCCCTGTACCAGGACTGGGGCTACCGGATCATCGGCGAGATGACACCGAACTTCCCCGGCGCACCGCCGCTGTACGCCATGATGCGCCCACTGCCGCCTCTGGAAACTGAGCAGTCGGAAGGCTCGGTGATCCGTACAGCTTCTTTGCGCCCGGACGCCTCAGTGCACCTGCACACGAGTTCGATGCTCAACGATGCTGGTCGATGCGCCCCAGAGCACCGCAACAAGTCCGCACAGGGGCCGTGAAATCACCGAAGAACCCCGCGCGGCCGCCCCGACTGCGCCAGGATCGGGAACCGGAAAGCCGGACCCGGAAGGGGAGCGATGGAGGTCAACGCACAGCAACTGGAGTGGCTCGCCCTTGCGCAGGACAAGGCCGCCGACGGCTGGGCGACCGACGACAGCGGCATCCCGCTGCGGTCCGTCGAGAAGATGGAACGACTCGGGTTGTGCCGCACCGCGGACCCCGCCCTCCTGGCCACCCTGCGCCCCGGCTCCCCGCCCGCGCAGTGGGCGGCGCAGCTCACCGAGGACGGCCGCGACCTGCTGGTGTTCCACGCGACACGGCCCGAGCGGGACGCCCAGCCCCGGCCGGCGGCCTCCTGGCTCGCCAAGCAGGCCGACCCGCACTACCGGGAGATCGCCCTTCGGCGCACCGAGATGACCGTCCTGCGCCGCTACCTGGACCTTGCTCCCCGCCTGAGCCGGCCCCCCGTCCCGGGACTGCGGGTGGCCGCGGAGGAAGCGGCGTGGGACGCCGCACGCAACCGCTGGCTCCTGCAACTCACCGCCGAGGAGATCGCCTCTCTCACGCGCGGCCTGTACCTCGAACGCCTGACCGGCGCAGCCATGGCGTACAACTGGTTCGCCCGCGAGTACCAGATCGGCTACACACCCGACCCGGCATCGCTCTGACCGCACCGGGCAGCGGTTCGCTTCAGCCCCAAGGCACGCGGGCCAGGACGAGGCCGCGGACCTCCTCCGCGTGGCCGGTTTGGACCAGGTACCGGGCGACGGTGTGGAACTGGGCACCGGTGGTGAAGATGTCGTCGCCCAGCAGGACGCGCTGGCCGGTTAAGTCGCGGTGTACCTGTAAGGCTGCGGCGTGTCGACGGGCGGCGGCCATCTTGGCCTCCCGGGTCCCGCCGGCGGAGCGGGGGGTTTCGGCCGTCTTGGTCAGGACCGGGGCGTCAGCGGTGGCGAGTGGCCAGCGGTGCGTGGTGTCCTCCGCAGCAGCCGCCTCCATGATCATTTCGATGTGCTGGAAGGGCTTCCGACTCGAGTGAGTGGGGTTCCACGCGGAGATCGGCATGCTGCTCGGCTGGCTGCAAGAGCGAGGGCTGCAGTGGGCCCTGCTGACCGCGGCTGCCCGTCCCAGCGCCGCACCTGTCGCAGGACGACATCCCCGACCGAAGGCCAGGGGGCAACCCAGCGTGGCTGGAGGCCGTAGCGCAGAAGCTGGAGCTCACCGGGCCAGCCACCACTCACTGCGCGGAGCCGTCTTGACCAGCCCCAGCAGCCCATCCCCTCCAGCCCGGCAGTTAGCGTGTCTCGTCCGAGACCGGGGGAAGCCCGGCCACGCATCCGGGGCACCATCCGCCGTTCTCGCGCCATGGACGTTCCTCGTTCTGCGTGGACAGCGCCTTGGCGTGCCGGTGCAGCGTGCAGGCCAGAGCGTAGGTGCTCTCCTCCCTGCGAATGACCTGCGCGTGGTCCGCGGGATGGTCGTAGACGAGATCCCAACCGGGGATCACGGACGGGCCGATCGCGTCGACGCGGCGACGTCCGTCGCTACTGACGTGGGTGCTGCGCTCCACCATGAGACCTCCCTAAGGCATCCCCGCCCCCTGCTCCGCGTGCGCCCGGGACGGGCGGCGTACTCGGAAGGGCGAATCTACCCCCTCGGCCCAGGCGCCAACTGCGCCCCGCTGGGTGGACATCACCTGGCTACGAGTCCCTGTCCCATGTTTCGCGCTGCTCCTTCAACACCAGGAACTCCCCGGCAACTCGTGCGTTCCCAGACGCCTCCCCACCGCGGGGCGCAGTTGGAAGGTGCGGGAGGCGACGTACTGCCTCGCCGTCCGGGCCAGGATCGGTCCGGCCATGACCGAGCGCCCGGGGTGGCCATACGCCAGGCGCGGACGCCAACAGGCCAGCGACCGCAGCCGTGAGCACGACCGGGCCCGGACACCACGCCGCGGTGCGCCCCCGGGAGCGCCAGCACGCGCCAGTGCCTTTCCCCTGGGGGTGAAAACCCTGCGGTGGCTCCACATCAAGCCGCGCTGCGGTCTGTTGGGCTTTCTGCTGTTGAGCAGTCGTTGACCACGGCGTCGTGTCAGGGCTACTGGGACTCCCGGCGGCGGGCGCGTGCCCGGAGGATCTCTTCGCCTGTGGGTCCGCCTGTGCGTCGTTGGCGGTGGCGGCGTATGTTCTCCAGATCCTCCGGCAGTAGTAGCGGCAGGCTGGCCTGCTCGTCCCGCATGAGCATTCTGGGCTCGCTGCGGAATGCGGGCCGGTCCGGGTCGGCCGGTGCGGGGGCTGCGGCTTCGGACCGGCGCCGTTGGGCGCCGTAGTGGTCGGTCTGCTTGTGGACCCGGTCCGGACGGAGGTGGGTCTCCGGCCAGGTGATGAGCAGGAATTCCTCGATGGGTTCGAAGGCGACGGCGTCGGGTGCCAGGTCGCGGCTGCGGGCGTGGACGCGCAGCCGGTAGGTACCGGGGCCGAAGGGGGTGAGGGAGGGCAGGTCGGGAGGGTTGTCCATCACGCATGTCACGTGCATGGCGCCTTCGGGGGCGTTGATGCTGTGGTCGAGTACCTCCTCCCAGGCGTCGGTCGACGGCGCGGGCGGTTCGGTGGGGCGGGTGTGCAGGTGGACGGTGACGAGTCCGCTGCCGGCTCCGCAGTAGATCACCGCCGCGCCGGGCCGGGATCCGATCAGGCCGTTGGGGGCCGGCGGCAGCCAGTCCATCGGCGTGCCCGGCTCGGTCAGGTAGAACATGTGGTACTCGACATGGACGGGGGCGGTTGTGGCAGCGGACTCGTCACTCACCGGGGGACTCCCTCACCTTTCGGGCACGTAGATCGCATTCCTTCAATGGCCGGGTTGATTTGGTGGAATCTGTCGCGCCGTCGGCCGCCCTTGAGCGCGGCCGGCTCTGCGGCCGCGTCAGCGACGGAGACGTCCGTGTCGACCCCCGCACCACCTGAGACCCTGGCCACCGGTCACACGTTGGCACTCGGGCGGGGGCAGCGGGAGATGCGGTTGAGTCGTGGTTGCCTTCGCCGAGGTGCTGGAACAGGTGCGAGGGCTGGGGTCGCACCGCCCCGATACCTTGGCCACCCAGGAGGGCGTACTGGCGAGCGGGGGGTGGAGGACGGGCCGGGAGGACTGCGCGGACTGGTACAGGTGGTCGGGGCCGAGCACCCCGGGTTGGCCCTGGGTGTCGGCCGTGCTGTGAGAGGGAGACAGGAGAGGTGAGGGCGATGGCGACCTTACTGCGGCAGCAGGTCATCGAGCTCCCGGTGGCCTTCGGCGGGTTCGCTCTTCAGGATGCGGACGATTTGGAGGTTCCCTGCAGGTTCCCGGATGAGCGCGCCTCACTGGGAGCAGATCTCTTGACCACGTTCGAGGGGCGGATCGACGTCGAGAGCGCCGGGCACACACATCAAGCGCCCCTGACAGCGGAGATCTGGGACGGCGAGCCGCCGGCTGACGACCGAGAGGCGTGGGATGTCCGCGGGGATACGGAGATCCGCTCGAGGGCCGGGGCTTTGGCCGTATGGGTTGTGACAGGCGCCAGGCTTGAGCTGATCCACTTGGGTGAGAAGAACATGCTGTGGGGTGTGCGCGTGTATTGCTGCGGCCGCGAGGAGGTGGCTCGGTTGGCGTCCGTTGAGGTCCCCGAAGGCGTCGAGCGTTACCTTGTGCAGTTCTGGCCTGCGCGATCGTAGGGAGATGCGTGTGCCTGGGAGGGGTGGGCAGTTGCCCTTCCCGGGCAGGAGAACCATTTACTGACCTTCAAAGCGTGGTGTCGGTAGGGCTGACGGTCCATGACCCCTGCGGTACGCCAAGTGCATGAGGTATGCGCAAGGTGGCGGGCTGACCGATGAACGGCGGGCCTTCCGCGAGAAGTTGAGGATGGAGGCGGCCGAGCGGTTCCGGCAGGGTGACGAGAACACGGTCATCGCTCACGAGCTGCGGGTCAGCGTCCGGTCGGTACAGCGTTGGCGCAAGGCTTGGTCGCAGGACGGGACCAGAGCCCTGGTCTCGAAGGGCCCGGCATCGCTGCCACAGCTCAGTGACGACCTGTTCGCCGTGCTGGAGCGTGAGCTGGCCAAGGGGCCGGTGGCGCATGGGTGGCCGGACCAGACCTGGACCCTGTCCCGGATCAAGACGCTGATCGGGCGCCGCTTCCATAAGAGCTACACCGTGCAAGGGGTGGCCGCCCTGCTCAAGCGGCACGGCTGGAGCTGCCAGGTCCCCGCACGGCGTGCGATCGAGCGGGACGAGAACGTGGTGGCCGGCTGGGTGAGGGAGACCTGGCCCCAGGTGGAAGGACCGTGGCGGCGCTCGACGCCTGGCTCGTCTTCGAGGACGAAGCCGGATTCTCGATGACGCCGCCGACCACCCGCACCTGGTCCCGCCGCGGCCACACCCCCGTGGTCCGCGTCCGGGGCCGCTCCCGCCGCCGCTTATCGGTGGCCGCCCTGGCCTGCTACAAGACCGGCGAACACTCGAGGCCGATCTACCGGCCCTGCCCGGACGCCCGGCCCGACGGACGCAAGAGCTTCTCCTGGAAGGACTACCGCGACCTGATCCAGACCGCCCACCAGCAGCTCGGCGGCCCGATCGTGCTGGTCTGGGACAACCTCAACACCCACCTGACGGCCGGCATGCGCCGCTACATCGCCGAACGGGACTGGCTCACCGTCTACCAACTACCGCCCTACGCACCCGACCTCAACCCGGTCGAAGGCATCTGGTCGGTACCGCGACGCACCACCACAGCCAACCGCGCGTTCCCCGACCCGCACGACCTGATCACCGCCGTCCGGCGAGGCTTACGCCAGCTCCAGTACCGCCACGATGTCCTCGACGGCTGTTTTACCGGCACCGGCCTCCGACGCCAGCCAGCATGACGACTTCACGCATTGAAGGTCAGTACCTGCTCAAGCACGCCGAGCGCCACGACCGCAAGCTCACGGTGCTCACCAGGATCGGTTCTGGACGACGCCGACCCGCCGTATCGCGGCATCCGCGTCCCGTTGAGGGGAAGGTCGCCGCGTTCGTCTAGGACGGCGCTCTGGCGACCACTGCCTACGTCCTGGACCAGTTCCCCGACCTCCCCGGAAGCCGCCGCCCGCGCCTGGCCGAGGCCGCGCAGGCCGGCGACCCGCCACCGCTGGGCGAGCGCCGCACCTTCCAGATCCCCGTCGCCGACGGACCGCTCCCGGACGCTGACCGGCTCCTCCACGCCGTCCCGGCCGCACACACCTGGACACCGCTCGACACGTACGACGCCACCGCCCGGCCCAGAGCTGGAGCCACGGCCGCGGCCCGCGCGGGTGCGAGGGCCGCGTGCCTGGCCTGGATGGTCACGATCGCCTGTGGAGGGTCAGGCAAGAGGTCGCGGCGGCGGAGATCAACTCCGATCCGTGCTCCACGCAATGCGGCTGTTCTTGATCCCTATGATGTACCGACCAGAAGGTTGGGAGCCGGTTTCCATTGCCTCGGCGATCTCGGTGAGCATAGCCCCGACATTGGGCCATACGGGGTGGAACTCAGGACTTCCTTCCCTCCATTCGCAGACGCCGCCATAACCCGGCCCCGGCCGATGGTCGACGAATAGGAGGTCGGCCGAGACGCCACCAGCCAACGGCATCCAAAGGGGGTGCACAATGGTCCCCACGGCAGAACTTCCTTGATACTCGGAAACACGTTCCATCATGCCGTGATGGCGCCATACGATCTCGAGAGGGCCGAGGAGTCGGTATCCGGGAGGGATGAAGTAGCCCTTCCATTCGACCATTCCACCTTGCAGTTTCAAAAATTCTGCAACGTGGTGGTGCAGAGGGAAACCCAATATGCCCTCCACGCGGTGGATGTCTCCGGGAGTGAGCCCTGGGCGTAGCGCCATGTGGTCGGCCGGCGCGTTGCCGGTCATCCAGCGGGCGATTCTGGTCCATACGTCTTTTATTTCACTCACGGAGTCCTCAGCTCATCACTGACCTGTAAAGCGGTCGGTGGCGTCCGACTTGGTCGGACGCCACCTCGGCGTGGAAGGACCTGTCCGCCTGCTTCCCTGCGCACTCCCCGCTAGGCCCCAGGCCTTACCACATCGGGTAGCCGCTGCCTTCCTGTTCCGGCAGTCGATGCAGAGTACCGGCGATTTACTTGCCGGGGGAGCCTGCGAACCAGACAGAGGTCCAGTATTTGTCTTTCTTGAGCAGCCTCTGCTCCTGAGTGAACCTTCCGAGGTCGCCACCTACCGCTGAATTCTGACCCAGCGGTGTGGTGGCGCGTATGCACGGCGCCTTGGGATTGCTGTTGACTACCGGTATCAGCACCCAATCAGAAGGAACGCCGTCGACGATGACTCGCGTGGATGTGAGTTGTTCGCATCGCCACCCTTCGACTCCTTGCATTCCTGCGCTCTGGTAGGTGGAAGCGAAAGGATACTCGTCGCAGCTCGGATCGGGCACTTCGAGGTCCGGCACCCACTCATTCGGGCATATGAGATCCCGGTTTTTTCGACTTTGCTCTTCATCCGCAAGGCGCTCCAAGGGCTCGCCTGCCCCTTCGGCTCCCCAGTGCTCGTCGTTGAACTCCATGCCCCACCAGACCAAGAAGGCTCCTGCCTGCCTGGTCTGATAGTCGATGTTGAGAGTAGGAATGTACTTGTCGACGACGCAACCGTAGTTGCCGCCGACCTCGTTGTCACAGCGTACTTCCGGACCGGCCCAGTCAGTAGTGAGGTCTGCAACCCCCGGATGGCGGAAGATCATCTCCCAGCCGAAGGTCACAGTCGCGCGGCCTTTCCTCGGTACCCAGGCAGAGCGGTCCATGTCCGCCTGAATCGTGCGCCCAGGTGTCATGGCTTGATAGCCGTTGAAGGGGTCGACATGCGGAGATTTGCAGTTGATGCAACCGCTGTCGAAGTTTATGGAAGGAGTCTTCACCGCATCTTTCTGGCTCAGGAGGGTGATGTCTATGTGCTCCTTGATGTTCGCGGCGGACACCTGAGGGGCAAGTTCCTGCTGGATTGCCCAATCCGAGGTACCCAGCTCCTTGCCCGTCCGGACTTCGATGATCCGATACGTTACGACGATGGTGCGGCACCAGCCGAAACGCTTGTACCACCAGATTGCTGGATCGTATTTGGAGCACCACAGCACTGGAAGGGCACTGGGGGAAATCTGCCGGTGCTCATCGCTGGTGATCGTCCTGGAAGTGACACAGCCGACTCGCTCCGTTCCCTCCCGAGCGTGCTGGTCGAGCTGAGACATCACGTGAGCACAGTCCTGGCTCAGATCCTGCTCCTGTGGAGGGCTGTAGGGCTTTGGCGCATCATCCTTGGGGGAAGACGGGAGATCCGCCGGATTGAACACACGGAACCGCTCGTCAGTCGGTATTCGCGTATCAGCACTGGCAGGCGCTCCCAGCAATAACATGCCAATCAGGCACAAAGCCAGAGCGAAGATGCCCCGAGGCATCCTGCGGCCTATCCTTCTCACAGGGACTCCCCACACCCGAGACGGGCGGTAGGCGACACGACCGCGCCCAACCCTAGAAGGCCGCATTCCATCCAGACCACCAGGCATCGCACGTTTGTCCGAAAGTGCATGCCGGGCCAGTCATCACTCACATCAACCATGGCCTACATGTGCGGCAGCGTCCGCCAGACAGCGCCTGGGGCGCGGAGTGGGTCCAACCCCGGGCGCGAGGTCGATCGCTGTAGCAGACCTGCTCGACGATCGGTGACCGCGATCATGGACGTCTCTCGGGCCACGTCCGGTCCCCGGGGGCGAGGTTCGATCGTTGCGAGGCATTAGCCTGTCTGCCACTCGGCCGCGGCTGCTGGATGAGGTGGCAGCCGCACACTGCCCGGGTGGACAGCGCCACCCGCAAGCATGACGCTCCGGTGGCGGTTGAGGACGGCGCCGCGGTCGGACCATCCCCGTCGCCCTCGGGCTTGCGCTCGTCACCCTCGCTCGCCGTCCTTGCAGGGCAGCACCGCGAACCGCTTCCCGCCTGCTCCCGGTGCTCGAGCTCCGAACCAAGGTTCCCCGCGGCGCCGGCAACCCGGCCGCAGCCCCCGCCCTGGTGCTCAAGCCGGTCGAGTCCGTTCAGGCGCGCGGGTGCTTAATCACCGGAGCCCACCTGGTGTCCCTGGTCCGCACGGGCGCACTCTTCGAGAATGGCGTCCTGGTCGAGCGCGAGGAACAGGCCGCATGAACATCCACGACATCCAGCAGAACCCGGACGAGCATGTCCGCTTCGCGGCCTATCTCGACAAGCTGGAGAACATTCCCGACCCTGACGAGGTCGAACTGGTCAGCCTCGTGCTCACCGATCCGGACCAGACCATGGCCCAGTCCGCCGTGCTGCGGCACCTGGACCGTCGAGCCGCTGACCTCCACCCCGGCCCCGCCTACGAAGGGTGGGCGCGGACGATGGCCCAGGCCACGATCGGCTACCCCTTCCTGACTCAGCGCCTGCGGGAGTGGTCGCTGTTCCGCTCCGTCACGCTCAACCTCTCCTGGCAGCCGGACGACCTGCTCGCGTCATCCAACTGGCTCCAGCTCAAAACCGCCTCGGGGACGAACACCGAGGCCGTCGAGCTCCTCGCCGAAACCGGCCGCACCAAGCGCATCCGCAACACAGCCAAGGCCAACCTGAGACACCAGCGAGAACTGAATCACTTCATCCACAACTCTCGATTGGTCGGGTCAGCTCGGTCGGCGGCTGTCCCCGGGGGCGAGCCGCAGCCGCCACCGGATCGGCGTCCAGTGCAGCCGGGTCCACCATCGTCATGCACCTCGGTCGCGGCCCGCGGGACGAGGGATTGGAACAGCCAGCACACAGCGGCGGTCGGGGACCGGGCGATCGCGCCGGAAGTGCGCATAGGCAAGCCGCGCCCTGACCGGCTTATAGGCAGCACACGCTGCGCCCAAGTGCCCACTGGCTCCCTCGCAGCTCCCCGGGGACGGGTCCGTGCCGCTGCGGAAGTTCCGGACCTGCTGGAGAACCCGGTACCCGTTTAGCGTCCTGGCCGGATGTAGGAGGTGACGCTGGAGCCGTTCCATCAGCTCGGGGCCGGTGCCGCTGCCGGGGCCGGTGAGGTCAACCCGGGTCGGCCAGCGCGGGGCGGTGATCGCCGACCCGGCCGGTGCCTCGCCAGCTTGCTGGCGAGGCACCGGCCGCGCGGTAGGCGGAGGCGACGGAGGGGTGCTATCCGGCGTTTCTACCGGTCTTGATCACGAGCTTCTTGGCGATCTCGGGGACGGGCACCTTTCGTCAGCTTCAGGCTGACAACAGGCAAGCGTCAGCCTTAGGCTGACGGCATGGCTGAAAGCGACAAACCCTCTACGGCGAGCCCTCAGGACCCGCCGCACCCCTACACGGAGACGGCGCTGGCCCGCCTCATGCTGTCCAGCGCCTACCGCGAGGTCGCCGATTTCGCGATGGGCGGCGTCCCCACCCACTACGACAACGCCGAGCCCCCGCAGGGGCAGTACGTCGAGGAGGCCGCCCGCCTCGTTCACCTCGCCGAGGAGGTCCTGCGCCGGGCCGTCATCTACGAGCGCGAGCGACACACGAGCTGGGAGGAGATCGGCGAGGCCCTCGGCATCACCAAGCAGTCCGCCCACAAGCGGTTCGCCGGCGACGTCGAGCGCTGGCGCGAGCCCTTCGACCAGCCCGACCACCTCCGCTCCGACGGAACCCCCGCCGACGAGCGCATCCCCCACCACGTCCGCTACACCTGGGGCTCCACCGGCCCTGAGGAGAGCACCGCCGAGTCCACCGCCCGGGACTTGGAGCAGTGGCTGCGTGAGCACACCGCCCCGAGCGACAGCTGGGCAGCCGAGGAACACCCGGTGACCGGCCGCCTGCCCCGGCACTCCACCACCGCCATGCTGCTGCTCGCCGACCGCCTCTCCAGCCGGCTGCTCGAGGACCAGCTCGTGCCCGACCCCCAGGCACAGGCCGCCCTCTGCGACCACCGCGTGGCCCTGTACTCGCGGCTGATCCGCGAGGGCGACGCCCCGCCCGAGATCCGCGAGTGGATCGAGAAGGACCGCGCCCGCGCCGCAGCCCTGCGCGCGACGCCCGGCCGCGGCGTTACCTGGGACGCCATGGGCAACTGACCGCCTTATCGGCCTTGGCGAGCGGCTGACGCCTTCGGTCGCCGAACCGTTTCGCCACGAGATGCCGTTCCTGGCTGGGATGGTCACCTTCTACGAGAACGACCAGGCCGTCGGCCGCGGCCTGGAGGGCGGGCCCGAGGACGGCGTAACGATGCTGGAGCCACCCGGGCCGCCGGAGGCGTTGCCGCCGGTGGACGAGGCGGCCCTGGCCAGGGCCCGCGCCGCGACCGAGGCCCTGGTGGAGCAGGGGAAGGTCTCCCGGGCGGTGGGCGCGATGGTCATCCCCTCGCAGCACGGCGTCCTGGTCGCGGTCGGCGGTCTGGACCGGCCGTCGGGAACAGTCGTACAGCGTTTATCGGTGAGATCGATCTTGGGCTGGGAAGTTCGGGTCTCAGCAGATCTGCGCCTTCGCATCCATGGTCGAACCGCTGCAACGGCTGGAGCGGATGCCAGGAAACAGCACCTTCGGCCTCGGGGAACAGCGGCGCAGCCGATATCGGCTGCGCCGCTGTTCCCCGAGGCCGCCTTACCCGTGCGTGTCCGCAGGGCTACGGTGGAGGAGCCGCTCCTGGGCGGCTCCTCCTTTCCGGCCGGTCAGACGGGGGTGGTGACCGTGGCAGCGCGGGAACGGACCGCGGACCTGAGGGTCCATGTGCACAAGGAGAAGGTGCTCCTCGACGCGGAGAAGCTGTGCGGGGTGCGGTTCGTACCGGCCGGGCCGCCGCCCTTCCCCCGGCACGTGGCCGTCTACCGGATCAACCACTCGTGGGGGGACCCCCTCGACTGCGCGCAGGACGAGCGGGATCGGTGGGCCGAGGCGGAGCGCGCCTTCCTCGGCGCCCTGTCCGCGGCGCTGGAGCAGCTGTACCGGGCCCACGGTGGCAGGGGCGCCCTGGTGAACCTGTACTCGGACAGCCGGGCGTGGAGCCGTCTGCCGGCCCCCCTGCCCCTGCCGGGGTGGCGGCGCAGGCTCGCGGCCCGCTCGGCAGCGGCGCAGCGCGTGTTTCTGGAGCGCCTGGAGCAGGCCGAGAGGGCGTACCGGCCGGTGTGCGAGGAGATCGAGCGGCGGATCGAGGAGCACCGGGCCGTCGAGCGGGCCGCCAAGCGAGCCCGCTGGCGGGCGGAGGTGCGGCGGCGTGAGGTGTTCCTGGAGGTCGCCGGGCAGCGCGTGTGGTCGTACGCCGTCGTGACCGTGGAGCGGCGGCCCGCCGTCCTTGCGTACCGGCTGGACGTGGCCCCCGCCCGCCCCCTACCGGAGCCCGCCGGGCTCGCCGGGTCTCCAGCCCGGCCGCTGGACGCCGCCGGGCTGGAGGCGGCGCTGCTGGAGACGCTCCGCGACGGGGGACACAGCAGGGTCCACTGGGACCCGCAGGCCCGTGCCGCGGTCGAGCGGGAGTGCCGGGAGCGGGGTGAGGAGACCACCTTCGAGCAGTGGTGGCAGGCGGTGTCCGGAAGTTACTGGCGCCCCGGTCTCCGGCCGCCGGTCCACGTCAGCTCGCACCACAGCAGCCACGGCGCCGGGGACGCCGGGTACGGTGCCGGGGACAGCGGGTACGGCGGCGGCTTCTGAGCCGGCGCGTCCGCAGTGCCGTCAGCCGCCGGTTCCGGCCGACTCGGCCGGCTCACAGACGTGGTCGCGGTCGCCGTCCGCTAGCGCTCCCGCGGACAGCGGCGCCAGGGACGGCACCGGCGGGAGTCCGGTTCCTAGGGCGCCTCCGCTGGTATCTCCAGCGGCTCCGGCGACGGCTTTGGCGGTGGACGGGAGCGGCCGGACGCCCCGCGGATCGCCGTCAAGGCGGTGCAGTCGGACCTGGCCCCGGAATCCCAGCCCGGACGCCAGGGAACAACTAACCGGCCGGTAGCTAGGGCGAATCGGGCGTCACGCTCCGACCGTCGTATGCCGACCTGCGGAAACGCACCCAGGGCCCGGGGTTCCCCGGGTCAGTAAGAAGGGCCTGACCGGGCGAGTTCAGCTGTGCTTGGTCTCCTGGGCGTCCCCGGGGGCCGGGCGGGGGCGGTCGACGACCCGTCGGTATCAATCGGGCTGCTGAGCCTGGTGGTCACCGGTTCGGGCATGGCCGGGCTCTTGTTCATCTTGGCCGCCGGATCCCGCCAGCTGCTGGACGTCATCCGTCGCCGCGTGGCTGACCACACCGGTCCGGCCAGGCCGAGAAGCGCCCGATGGCGCAGAGCTCGGTTGTTGCCGCCCCAGCCGTGTAGAGCCCGCCCCTGTATTCGGCCCCAGGGCGTGTGCCGCTTGCGCGATCTTTGCGAGCTTGGCCCCGATTTTCCCCAGCTCGGTCTCGATCCCCTCCGTGGGCCGGTGCTCCAGCAGCACCCACGCCACGGCGTCGAAGTCGACGGTGAACTCCAACGTCTCCACCGGCCCGGCAGGACCGTCCGCCGTCACCGTGAATGTGTACACCCGGGGCAGCTCTGTGTTTCTGAGCCTCTCGCGGTTGTCCAGAAGGAAGGTAAGGCGGCGGCGCGGCGGCAGCATGGGAATGGTCCGGGCCAGTACCTGCTGGATGACCTGGGTCAAGTCCGGCTCGTCCTCCACAGGGTTCCAGCCCGACTCCAAGGGCGGGTCGCAGGAGATGCGGACGTTGCGGGCGACGGTGGGTCCAGTGTTCTCGATGACCAGCAGAAGCTCTCCGAAGTGGGGGTCGGGCTGGATGTCGACGATGACGTACGGTTCGTTCTGCTCCCGGTGGATGCGTTCCGCGAGGGCCAGCTGCCGGGCAGCCGATCTGCGTGCGATGGTCGCCTGCCAGGCGGCGATGACGGCAGCAAGGACGGCGACGGCAACCGCCCACTGATCCGTTGACAGGTCTGCAAGCTGGTCCATGTCCTGACGCTACCGACAGAGCCCGACAGCGCCGGGGTGGGCCCTCGCATCGTTCGGTCGGTCATTGCGGCTACAGGCGGCTACGGGTTGTGCGTCAGGTGCGCAATGAGCCGGGTGTCAGGGCCGGGTGCACGGCCAGCCTGCGGGAATGGACATATTGATCGGGCTGGCCGGCACGCTCGTCTCTGGGGCAATTATCGCCGTCCTGGCGTCGTGGCTGACCAGCCGCGCCCGCAACCGCCAGGAGCAGCAGGCCGAGGTCGGTGCCCTACGGGTGCAGGCCGACGCGATGACGGTGGCGGTGACGGAAGTGCAAGGCGCGGCCGCCGTCAACCGTCTGCTGTGGGAGGGGTCGACCGAGCGCGGCCTGACGTTCCTGCTGGCGGTGCTCGCCTTTGCCGGTGGCGCCGCCCGAGCCCGGATCGCCGGCGCAACGGACGTGCAGAGCGGATTGGTGGGCTTTGGGCGCGCGGCTGAGCTGCTGAGCCGGGAGCGCGTGGCTAGCAAGCAGACCGCAGCCCCCTTGCAGGAGCCGCTCACCCGGGCCGCCAGCGCAGCCGCCCCGCTCGTGCGCCGCTCCGACCCGGCCGTCGCCACCGAGCAGCTGCTGAACGCTTTGGCAGACGTGGAGAACACCGCGCGCCTGAAGGCGCGCTGCAGACGTTCGGCCGGGCCGTCAACGCAGCCACCACGCCGCGGCTGTCCTGGTAGGCGCGTCGGCGTGCCGGGCGGGCGAACTGACCTGGAATCCGCTGCCCGCACAGACAAGCCCGCAGGCAGGCGCCATCTGAGCCGAAGGTCGGAAGTTGTCACCGGCGAAGCCGGACGAGCTGGCGGGCAGAACTGGTTGCGGCAGCCTGGTTGCCACCGTTGAGGCATTCGACTTGTCACACGTGCTCATTCGGCAGCCTTTTGTCACCAGTACTGGAGAACGGAGCATCCAGAGGTCGAGGGCGATTCCACATGGCGATGCCCCTCGGTGGCGCCCGTGCATTGGACACCTTCGAGCTTGGTCGGGGATTCAGATCTCACCGACGGTGACGACTTCATGGCACACCGTGTTCGGACGGTCCGCCTCGACCCGCAGGACCCAGGTCCCCTCGGAGGCCGTCAGCTCGGCGACGACCCCGCCCGTGCCGTCCGGCAGCAGCGTCACCGACTCGGTGTCGGCGAGCGGTCCGGCAGAAGGGGACAGACGTGCCCGCAGCGTCCGTTCGGTGACCGTCGGGCCGGTCGCCCGGACGCTGAACGGCGCGCCCGCCGCGGCGAGTTCGGGCACCTCAATACCGAAGGCCGTGTCCCCGTCGAGCATCCGGCGGGCGGGCCTGCTGCGCCGGATCGCGCCGAGCTGATGCCGCAGGGACTCGGCACCGGCCATGCCGGCGTGCCGTTCGCCGCTCCACAGCGCGTCGTCCTCCCGCTCCAGCGCCCAGGAGGCCATGGCCGATCCACCAGGCACCGTGCCGTCGCCGCTCCAGTCCCCTTCGTTGTCCAGCCGTGTCACGAATTCCAGTGACCCGTCGGCGCCGACGACGACGCCGTGCACGGTGGGGTGCGCCCTCCCGGCGAAGCAGTGCACCCGGTACGGCGGTGCCGTGAGTCCGGCTTGATGGCGCTCCCACGCCTCGTCGATGTCCCGGTGGAACGCGAACGCCTCCTCCACCAGCTCGGTGGGCAGGTCCGGCACGGACACGCGGGTCAGCAGGCGCCGCTTGTCGTCGTCCTCGCGCAGCACGGCCTCGTACCGGGGCAGCAGTTGGGCGACGGACGGGAAGGACCGCGCGAGGTGGGCCAGTCTCTCGTTGACCGACAGGACGTGCTCGAACGCCCGGGTGACCCTGTTCCGCGGCTCCAGGGCGTGGCCGGTGAGTACCCGGACCGCCTTGGCGGCTCCCCGGAACGGCGTGCCCAGGGTCACCAGGGCACGGGTGTGCTCGCGTCCGCCGAGGCACTCCAGGTAGTAGCGGGCGACTAGGCCGCCCATGGAGTGGCACATGAGAATCAGCTTCGGCGGGTCGTCATGGGCTTCCGGGTGGACCCCGGGAGCGAGGTCCCGCCATTCGGCCAGGGCCGTGTCGACCCGGTCCCGCAGCCGCCGCGCGGTGAGCCGGTTCGACAAGCGCCAGTCGTAGGGAAACGCCAGGAACTGCTTCGGATGCGGTCCTTGCTCCTTCCCGTCGGCGTCGCTCCGGCCGAGGGCGGCCCGGACGTGGGGGTACCCCATGCTGGATATGAGGCCGGGCAGCGCCTCAGGGGCCTTCAGCAGCCGGTCGGCGTCCAGGGCCCAGGGGCCTTCGGGTGCCTCGTCGCCGATGCCCGGCGGCAGCATCAGGCCCTCCACGGCCCGCCCGGGTTTCCGGAGGCTGAGCAGCGCCTGCTTCGACTGGCTCCAGACGTCCTTGCCGTCGCGCGTCAGGCGCGTTCCGAGGATGCCCGGTACGAAGACGACCAAGTCGTGGTTCATGTGGTGGTTCTCCTCTCTCTTCCGCTCCGGCGGATCCCGCCCGCCTGCCGTCCCCGGCCCCGGGTTACCCGCGCCGCAGAGCGGCCGCCATCCGGTCCTGGGGAATCCTCACCTGGTCGCAGCGGTCGCGGCCCTGGACGAACAGCGTCAGTCCGTGGCGCGGGCTGTACACGGCGTTCGCTGCCCGCACCTCCGTGCCGCGGTACGGGATTGCCAGCTCGTCGAGCGGGGCGTTACCGGCCACGTCCAGTACGGTGACGGTCCCGGCCCCGCCGAACGCCAGCAGCAGCGGTTGCCGGGCTGTACCCGCGAAGGCCAGCGCGGTGGGCGGGCCGTGCGGGGCAGAGAACCGGCCGGCCGACCATTCGCCGTCGTCGTACTCGGCCAGCCGCACGGTGCCCGCCTCGCTCCAGGCCACCAGGGGCACCCGCGTGCCGCCGTCGAGGCGGGTGGTGAGGACGACGCCCACGCGCCGGTCGGGGGCGGCGGCCCGCTGTTCCACGCGGCAGAAGCCGCTCGCAGTGCTCTGCCACAGGGTCAGCGCGTCGCCGCAGTCCGCCACGACCCAGGTCTGTCCGTCCGCCGTGTGCGCGGCCACGTCGCACACCTTCACCTGCGCGGCCTCGATCGCGGGCCGCGCGGTCCACGCGTCACCCTTTCGGTCGTAAGGGACCACCCGCCGCCCGTCTGGGACGAACAGCAGGCACCCGCCCTCGGGGGCCGGTACGAGTGCGAGCCCGGGGACCACCTCGTTGACGTCGCCGCCCAGTTCGACCGGGTCGTCCTCGGTCCACTCCGTGAGGTCCTCGGCCAGCCGCCACACCCGGACGCGGCGCCCGGCCGCGGCAGCCACGAGCCACACGCCGTCGTGCCACAGCGCGGACACCGCCGTGACCCGTTTCCCCCGGGAGAACGCGACCCCCTGACCCCCCTGACCGCGCAAAGGAGTGTGCACACCGAGCAGCACCTGCTCGCCGGTCCCCCGCACCAGCAGCACCGGCCCCGAGGACGCCGTCGCCACGGCGATCCGGGGCCAGGCCTCGCCGCTCACCGGCCGCGGGGCCGATCCGGCGCCAGTCAGCGCCGCGGTGTCGACCACCCGGACCTCGTCGCCATCCCCGACGGCCAGTCGCCCGGTGCCGGCGGGGTCGAACGCGAGGCCGCCGCGCGGCGCGGCCAGCCGCAGCACCGCGTCGACCGTGTCGTCGGTGAGGCTGCGCGCCCGGACTCGCCCGCCCTCGTGCAGCGCGAGCAGCGGCACGTCACCCCTCTTGCCGAGGGCAATCTGGCGCGCCGGGGAGTCGAACCGCGCCACGCGGACGATGTCCGGGTCCCCGTGCCCCGGGGCGCACACGCGCCATACGGTGACGGCGTCCCGGTCGGCGCCCGCCTCGGCCACCGCCACGAGTCCGTGGTCGGCGTCCTCGACAAGGGCCGCGGCGGCGCGGTAGCGCACGCCCGGCGCGCTGTGGAACTCCCGGCCGCCGCGCACCAGGGGGCGGTCACCGTAGAGCTTGCCGTGCAGTTCGTGCAGGACCAGCGAACCGGCGGCGGTGAGACCGGCGGCGGTGAGCAGGAAGCAGCGGTCCCGCAACGCCAGCAGGGCCACCCGGTCAGCCGGCACCGGCAGGACGTCGTGACGCACGTCCCGATCACCGGGCGTGCCCCCCGACTCCACAGCCCAGCGCCACGCCCACACCTGGCGCCCGTCCGCCGCCACGATCTGGACGCCGTCGCCGCAGGGGGCGGCGTCCAGGGTGCTGATGCTGCCGTCCCAGCCGTAGGTCCGGCGCGGCAGGCGCTCGTCGCCCCACCACAGGTGCAGCGACCGGCCGTCGTGTGAGGCGGTGATGCGCCGGCCTCGCAGAGACGCCTCGCGGACTGCGGCGAACATGGCGTCCCGTGCCCGGTCCTGCGGTGCACGCCGGGTGTGGACGTAGGCGCCGGTCTCGGCCCGTCGGCCGACGATCTCCCCGCGGCCGGCGAGGGAGAGCAGTCCCGCCCGGCTCCAGTCCAGGGCCAGAGCACCACCGAGGGGGGCGGACAGCGTCAACTCGGCCGGCCGCGGGGCCGAGTCCGTCCACACCTCCCGCCACCCGCGCTCCGCGAACCCCGGCAGCCGGTCGAGCGCCTCGTGGAGATCGGGGTGACCGATGAACGCCTCAGCGGCGAGCACCGCTCTGCGCAGCGCCGGCGACCGGTGGTCCCGGAACATGACGCCGACCCGCCGGTAGAGGTCGGCTCCCTCGCAGGTGCCGGCCGACTGCCCGGTCAGCGGCAGCATCACGTCCGGATCCGTCCACACCAGGAACTCCGGGTCCAGGAACAACTGCTCCAGAGGATGCTGCTCATCCGGCGGATCGTCCGGACCCACCGGTACCTGGGCGGCGTGCGCGCCAAGATAGGCCAGGCTGTAGTCGTGCGCCCGTTCCCAGTCGCCCGCCGGACGGTGCAGGGCGTCGAAGACACGGCGGTGCGCGGCCCCCTCGGTCAGCCCGGCCCGCTCTAGCAGGGCCGTGCCGTAACTGGCGTGGTCGAGACGGTGGAGCGGGGGCAGGCCCGGCCGGCGTTCAGTGGTGATCAGGACGCCCTTGAGCCGGCGGAGCATGGCGTCGAGCATCCCGCGCGTCATCTCCGGAGTGCGCCTGCGGCGCAGCTTGTTGGCCAGAGTGAGCCAGAGGCCCGGATCGGCCAGGCCGGGGCCTTGGACCACGGCGAGCGGCAGCAGCAGCTCGGCACACCGGTCGCGGTCCCCGGGGTCGAGCACGTTCAACTCATCGGCCATGCGCGCGCGCAGTTCGCCACCCCCGCGCTGGATGAGCAGGTCGAGCGCGTCGGCAGAGAGCGGGGCGGGCTGCCGGGCGAGTGCGCGAGCCGCCAGGCGGGCGACGAGGAACCTACGCCCGCAGCGCCGGGCCACCAGGGCGGCCGCCTCCCGCCGCAGTGCCGCGTTCTCCGGTCCCGCGTAGGGAGAGCCAGGGGTGTCGTCGAGGAGGGTGGCCACCAGCGCAGCGATGTCGCGCTCGGTGTCCCTGTCGTGGTCGAGGTCCAGGACGGGGGAAGAGCCGTCCAGGGCGTCGATCAGCGACTCGCGCGACCCGCCGTCGACCGTCCGGCGGGGGTGGGCGCGGGTGCCGACGACCAGCTTCACGCCGGGGCACCGGGAGAGGGGGTTCAGCAGCCTGCGGGCGATCTCGTGGGCCTGCCCGGGCATGGCCTCGTCCAATCCGTCCACGAGCAGCGTGACGCCGCCGACGCGCGGCACCAGCGCACCGATCCGCTCCACCGCTTCCCGCGCGGTGATCCCCGCGTCGTGCGGCACCTCGGCACCCAGCGGCGCGAGGGCCCGGAGCAGGGAGTGGGCCAGGGAGTGCAGGGACATCCCGTGGCAGGAGACCGCCCCGTGGACCGAGCCGGGCCGGGGCACGGTCTGCGGGGGCGGCACCGGGTCCAGGTCCCGCACTCGGCGGCGCACCGACAGCAAGGCCAGCCGTGCGAGGAGCGCCGTCTTGCCGGTCCCGGCCGGACCGGTGACCACCAGCATGCCCCGGCTCTGGGAGGCGGTCCAGGTCACCAGTCGGCTGAGCGGACGCACCCGGCCGGAGAAGTGGCTCGGAAGCAGACCGTCGTTGACCGGCCCGAACTGCTCGGGTGCGAGCCAGGGTTCCTGGTCGGGCGGCAGGTCCGCGGAGTGGTAGACGGCATCGGAGGAGTCGTAGTGCGGGTTGTGTAGGAACCTGCGGCTCAGGGAGTGGACCTCGACGTACGCGGGCCGCAGCGCGGCGTCCTCGTAGCCGGCCTCGACGGCGCGGCGGTCGATGGCCTCCAGCAGGTCCGGCACGAGGAGGAACGGGGCGGTCGGCTCGAACGGGCGGACGGTGCCGTCCAGTTCGAGATTCCGGTCGGCGAGGGTGTCCTGGAGCCAGTCCACCCACAGGCTCTCCTCCACCGGGCGGTCGGCGCCCGCGGTGGCGAGGACCACGAACCCGTCGTGGGCGGGCCTGGTCTCCCGGGACCTCTCCCGGTGGCGCCGCAGGGCGGCGTGCAGCCAGCGGGTTCCGTCTAGGGTCTGCTGCGATTCGCACGCATCGACGATCACCAGCAGGTCACAGCCGCGCACCTGGGCCAGGCGCTCCAGGAGCCGGGTGAAGGGCATGGCCCGGGTGGCGACGGGGTGCGGCCGGCCGAATTCGTAACTGCCGCGACAGGCAAGGACGTATCCGTCCTCCTCGGTGGCGTGGCCGTGGCCGGTCCAGTAGAGGATCTTCCGGGCCGCGTCGGCGGCGACGAACCGTCTGAGGCCCTCGTCCACGCGCTCCAGTGTGCCGTCACCCTCCAGGTTCTCGGCGCGGCCGAAACCGAGCCGGTCGCACAGCTCCACGAAGCGGCTGCGGGCCCGCAGGACGTGCCTGCGATCGCGCAGTCCGCCACGCTCCCCGTACTCGGCGATGGCGACCGACCCCACCAGACCGGTCGACCGGAGCGCGTCCCGTCTGATCTCGACATCGGCAGACAACCCCGTAGTCCCTCCCGTACCTATACTGATCGATCCGCGCGACGCGTGTCATGGGATCGCTGAACAGCGCCTCGGGAAGGGCCGGTTGATGACCGTCTTGGACAGGTTCACCGTGGTCGGGCGCCAGACCGACTGTCATGTCTTCGAAGGAGACGGGACCAGCCCGATCGCCGAGGAGAACATGCGGGTGAAGTACGTGCCCGAGCGCGTGGAACTGCCCGACGAGGTCGCCGAGTGGCGGCGCGAGATCGAGGCCGAGGAGGCCCGCAAGGAGGCGGTCGGCGAGCCGTACCGCTGGAACAACCCGCGCTTCGCTGTGCGGCGCCTGGTCGTCTCCCGCACCCACACGGCCGAAATCCCGGTCGCCACTCTCACCCTGTGCGACGCGGATTATTACGACTTCCTCGCCACGTCGATCAACCTGGATCGCAAGCAGAAGAACGGACTGACCTTGCGCCAGCAATACCTGGAGGGCAAGGACCTTCTGGAGGTGCCGCCGTTCATGTTCTGCAGCTTCGGCGTCAACGTCGCCGTCGAGACCGGCAAGGACAGCAAGATGCTGTTTTCCCGCCGCAGCTCAAGGGTGGCCGGCCCCAACACGTCCAAGTGGAACTCCTCCGCCAACGAGGGACTCGCCAGCAACCACGACCTCTCTCCCGACGGGCGGGTCAGCCTGCACGCCGTCGCCCGCCGGGCACTGCGCGAGGAACTGGCCGTGCTGGACTCCGACGAGGTCGACCTCGAACTGCTCGGCTTCGGCATCGACGTGCGCAACAACCAGTGGGCCGGCTTCTTCCGCGCGGTCCTCACCGACCTGTCCGAAGAGGACCTGCGGGTGCGCTGGAGCCGGGGCGTGGCCGATAAGTGGGAGCACGAGGGCCACGCTTTCGTCGACGCGGGCCCCGAGTCGGTCCTCAGGTTCATCCGCGACGAGCCCGAGTCGTCATGGACCCCCTGCGCGCCAGCGCTCTTCTATCTCGCTCTGGTCCGCGGCGCGGTCCGGGCCCGCGGCGGCGACCCCGACGCACGGTACGAGGTCGAGGCCGTCGAGCGCAGAGTGCTGGCGGAACTCGAGGAGGAGGACACCTTCTAGCGTCGGCGGGCCCGTAGGGCCGGGCTCAGGCCACGCGGGGGTGCCCCTATGTCTATGGTCAAGGGAAACGGGGGTGCGTCGGGTCGGTGAGCCGGGCAGCATGGCGGGACGGCTGATCTGCTGTGGGATGACGTGAATAGCCTCTTCGACCCGGACTTGATGGGGTCGCTGCCGGACGTGCGTGTCCCGGATGCCTCGGTGGAGGACTGGCAGGCGGTCCTCGATCTTGTCGCGGAGAAGGGCTGGAAGTGCCAGTACTCCGAGGGAGAGAGAGGGTGCTTCCGGTGCCTCGGGCGGAGGCCGTGCTGTCCCGTCCGGCGGATGCCGAGTGCCCGGACCTGCGGGTCTGGCCGGCTGCCGAGGTGTTGGCGATCTTCCGTTTTCATGCCGCCGATGAAGTCGACTTCGACATCGACCTGCGGAAGTTGCAGAGCCAAGGTCAGGAAGTGTCGGCCCCGCGAGCGCGGGGATCTACCCCCAGCCGCCCCGCTGGCAGGTCGACACGGGTCTGCCCCGTGAGCGCGGGGTGTCAGCTGGCCTGCTGCTCAGTGGCGAGTTGCTGGATGCGGTGGCGGGCGCACACGGTCCGGGTGGGCAGTGCGGGGCGGTCGCACGGCGTGCCGTGCCAGCCCGCGCACCGCCGCGGTTCCGGCTGCGGGGTCCCAGACGGGACGGAGCGGTCTGTGCCCAGGTCCGGTACCGCGGCCGCGGCCGGGGCGGGGGTCGGTGTGGCAGTCCGGGGACGTCCGGTGCGGCGGTCGCGCAGTTGCTCCAGGCGCTCCTCAAGGATGTGCCGCGCGGCGCGGGCCCGGGCGTCGTCGGCAGCCTGATGAGCGGCGGCGCGGGCGGTCACCCCCTGGGGATGCCAGCGGTGGCGGCGCTTGCGCAGCTCCTCCGCGTGCGCCATCTGCGCTTCGGCGTCGGCCTGAGGCGTGTGGGCCAACGCCGCAAGGGCGGAGCGCCGGTAGTCCTGGGCGGCTTCGTGCACGGCCTGGCAGGCAGCGGACTCCAGCACGGTGGGTAGCTGCGTGTCAGCGAGCGCGTCTGGGCCTGCCGCGTCCAGCAGTCGGCGGCGGGCGGCGTCGGCGGCGCGGGCCAGGTCGGTACGGGCCTTCGCGGTCACCGCGGTGACGTCGTCCGGGTCGGCGAGGTCGGCCGATCCCGCTACGGCCAGCAGCACCGCCTCCTGGACAAGGACCCGGGTCTCGCGCCGGATCCGGCACACCTCGCACAGTCCGCCGGCGCGGGGCGCGGCGCAGTCGGCGCACGGCATCTGCTGCCTGGCAGCTTCAGCGGCCTGCGCGGCCGCGCGCTCCGCTGCGGCGCGGGCGCGGGCTTCGTCCCTGGCGGCCTGGCGGCGGGCACGTTCGACTTCGATCTGCGCACGGTGGCGCGCCCGGTCCTCCGCCGCGAGTTCCGTCTCGTGCCGCAGGCGGTCCTGGAGGGCGGCGCGACGTGCGGCCGGGTCGGCGCCGGGCATGGCCGCGTCGACCTCGGTCGCGAGGCGGGCGCGCAGGGCGCGGCGGTCACCGACGATGGCGGTGCAAGCCGGGCAGGCGGCACCGTTGTCGAGCCGGATCCCGTCATCGCACCTGCGGTCGGCACAGGCCTGGCGCTGGACAAGGCCACGCCCGAGCAGCCAGCCCAGCGGATTGCGCACCCGGCCTTCGCCACCGGTCTCCGCGAGCCGGTCGGCCAGCCGGTCGGCCAGCAGCCCCGGAGCCTGCTCCGCGCCCGCCAGGCCGGCCAGCACCTCCAGCTCCGCCGCTACCGCCTGGGCCACCCAGCGCCGCTCCCACCCACTCCCCAGCCGCGCCCACAGCCCGGCCACTGGTGCCAGCACCAAGCGCAGCTGATCGCCGTCTGGCAGCGGCGCAGGCCTGCGCGCCCACGCAGGGACAGGCCGGTGACCAGCGACAAAAGTGGGAGCACCAGCGGACTTGCTTTGGGAGGCGGACCTTCGTGGGTGTTCCCCGCGCAGCGGGCCACCGGCACCGCCACCCGCCGCAGGCCTGGCAGCCGGACCGACACCCGCGGCCTGGTCCTCGCGCGCGCACGCGCGTCCCGGCAGATCTCCGGACCCCGACGCGGCTACGCCGGAACACCCCTCACCAACCGCAGCATCAAAGACCACACTAACCACAGGAGAGTGATCAGTGTGAAGGGCTGCCGGTCCGCCGGTGTCTGACTTCCCGGCCTTCGGGGCGTCCGGCACCGCGCTGAGCTGCGGCTTCTCTATCGCGGCGGAGGCCTGAATTGGGTCTGCCGTTGCGTCGGGGCCGGAAAAACCGGGTGCAGGGGCTGGAACGCGGCGCGCGGCGGTACAGCGGCCGCTCGCTGTTCGGTGCGCGGCCGCGACCGCCGGAACCACCAGAGCCGACCGACCCCGCAACTGCGAGACGGTCCGGCGGCGCACCCGCTCCACCGCGCCTGCCGCCTCCAGCCGCTCCAGCACCGACTCCGCCCCCGCCGGCGTACACCCCAGCAGCCGCGCCAGCGTCGCCGCCGGCCGCCCCCGGTCATCCACCCGCCCCGGACACAGCCGCACCCGACCCGCCGGGTTGGTCTCCAGCACCAGCAGCAGCAGCGCCAGCCGGTCCGTCGCCGCACCGCGCCCGCACCGACCAGCCAGCAGACCCGCAGGCGTCACCGACCCGTCCCGGTGCCTCCAGCCCGGTGCGCAAAGCACGTTCACCAGCCGCCACAGCATCGCCAGCTCGGTTCGGGACAGATCCAGCGGATCCCCGACCACCCCCCGAGCGGCCACCAGCGGCCGCACCCGGAACCGCAGCCCGACGTCCTGGCCGTGCTCACCCGGCTCAGCGTCGACGTCCACCACACCCGAGCGGCGCAGAGCGGGCACCACCCGGTGCGCCACCGAGGACACCGCCAACCCCAGCCAGCGACCCAGCTCCCGGCTGCTCAACACCACGTCCTCGGCGTCGGCTGGGGTCCGCGACACCAGCACCACCACAGCCCACCGCACCGGATCCGGCGCACCCTCCAGACCCGGCACGTCCAGCAGCGCCCGCACCGCGTTCCGCAGCCGGGCCTGCATCACCGGGCCGAGCACCAACGGATCCGCCACCGCCGCCGGGCTGCCGTTCCGGCCACCCGGCACCGTACGCAGCCCGCCATGCCGCTGCCTGGGAACCCGCGCCACCGCAGCACTCACCGGATCACCCCGGCGCTGCGGTGGGACATCCGCAGATGTGTGAGATGCGTCTCAAACGCCCGCTCGAATTCCCGGCTGTAGGGGAGGAAGAGGGGTACGCGGGCATGCCGAAGCTGGCGAGCCCGAACGCAGTCATGCACAATGACTCCTGTTCGTGGGGCCTCGCCTCACGGCACAGCGAAGCCCCAGTGGGCTTTCGCAGGTTTGGGGAAACCTGAAGATCGAACCGTTCGAAGCCGGGTGGCACCGGGTCGAACAGAACCTCCAAGAGGGCGGCAACCCTCCGGAGAGCAGATGGGCGCTGGACCCAGGTGGCGGCAACCACCGGAGACGCCAGCGACCCGGGGCGGCTGGAAGACCCGCTTCGCGGGCGCCGCCCCCGAGACCTACGCCGTCATCGAGACCCCCTCACTGGCAGGGGTGTATTTCGGAACCGGACGAATCAGCACGAACACCCCGCCGAAGGGCCAACAACGCATGGTCTGCTGGCACCACGGCGGGGTGCTGTACGTGAGAAGTCGACCGATCCGGGTACCCTGGATCACGTCCGACGCCCTCCTCTGCAGATAAGGGTGATCGGAAGGCCTCTGGACCCCTCCTACAAGGTCCTTCGGCCACCTGGCCCCCACTCGGTTTGTCAGACCGAGGCGACGGGGGCCAGTTTTTTTGATCAATGTCGGAGATACCCTACCGCTCCAGCCCGCGGTAGAGGACAGCCGGGTGCTACGTGTCGTGGCGAGGCGACTCGCGACCGTCACCGGATGCTGCACCGTCCCACCGAGGTCTCCCGTTCTTCCTGCGCTGACCTGGTGAGGCACCAGGTGCCTGTGACGGGAACGGCGCTGCTCGAATAGTCGACGTGCGCTCACGAGCGTGCCCTCACCTCTGCCGCAGCTCAGCGGCGTAGTACCAGGCGAGGACGGCCTCGGCTCCGGACCCCTGGGCGGTCACGATCCGCTGGTACCGCGCAGACCGCAAATCGCCGGCGACCCGGATACGCGGATGCTGTTGCTCGGACGGGCAGTACCCATCCTCGCCCTCCAAAAGCCCCTTCAGAGCGGCGGGCCTGTTGCCCAAATTGCTCAACACCGTCGCCGCAATATGCCGCTCTCGCTGCCCGCGCCGATCCGTGACTTCCACGGCCCAGCCGCCGCCCGTCGCTGGCCCGGCCAGAGAGACATGGGCGACGGGCATCAGACGGACACGGTTGTCCCCCTCCACCTCGGCGACCTTGTAATCGTCGCTCAAGGGGTGGAGAACGTGCAGCGTTGTTGCAACGTCTGGGTGAGCGCGTAGCCAGGTGCCGAGTGGGCGATCGCCGCCGAGCACGTATGTTCGGTTCGCGAGATCCGCAGGGACGGCACGCCACAGCGGCGGGGCGGCGATGTCGGTAGGGGCGTCGATCCAGCTGACGTCGTCTGGAGTCAAGGAGGTGACGCCGGTGGCCACGACGATTACCTGAGCCCTTAGTACCTGCCCATCTTCGAGAGCGAGTTCCGCTCGGTCGTCGTAGGCGCTGACCGCGACGGCGCGGCCGTGCTCCACGGTGCACCAGCCGGACATCTCCAACCGCTTCAGGTCCAGCGCTAGGGCCTCCACCAACTGCGGACCGGTCGACCAGCTGCCCGGTGCGTTCCCCAGCGCGCCGATGGCGGGAAGCTTGCCGCCAATGCGGTCAGCCTCCACCACGACGGTCCTGTATTTCAGGCTGGCTGCCATCAGGGCGGCCGCGACTCCGGCCGGGCCGGCGCCGACTACGAGTACGTCTGCGTCGTTGGAAAGGGAGCTCATGCGCACGCCTCCTGAGTTCCGCTGATCCGAGTCAGGACTGTGTCGGTCGTGAGGAGCTGGGTGTGCCCGAGGTTTCTGCTCGCGAGCAGCAGCGCCGCGTCGTGGAACTGGGCGCCGCCGCTGGAGGCGCAGGCGTCGGTCACGATCCACGGCCGGTAGCCGCTTTGGTAGGCGGCGACCGCGGAGTCGTACACGCATGCGTCGGTGTCGATCCCACACAGCACGAGGTCGGTCCAGCCCGCCTTTCGGATCAGCTGCAGACCTTCGGTGGTGAGAGCGGAGGACTGGCTCTTGTCGATGACCGCGGCCGCACTGTGCGCGTACGGCTGGACCTCAGGCACCAGGGCCTGTTCATCGGTCGAACGCAGTCGCGTCCACCCAGTGATTCGTTCGTACGGCGAGCCGACTGCGTTGTGGAACCGGGTCAGCACTATAGGTGCCCCGGCCGCGCGCCAGCCCTCCATCAGCCGCACGATCGCGGGGATCACGCTGGCAGTGTGCTCATTCACGAAGCCGCACTGCACGTCAATTGCCAGCAGAGCTGTCGTTTTCGGGTCCACCCGGTCCGCCTTCCAATGGCCGTCATGGCGCGCTGTCTCGTAGAGCCTCCTGAGCGGCACGAAGTCGCTCGGGAAGCTCACTGGTGGCCAGGATCGCCTCTCGCATCGCGCGATGCTGGGCCGTTTCGGTCGGCCGGGCCGTGGTCAGCCGCACGAGCGCACTGCGCAGGAAACGCCAGCCATGCTGGGGCGGCATCACCGGGTCCCCACCGTCTTCGATCACTTGCAGGATGTGAGACGACAGGGCCCACAGTGCCTGGACGTCCAGCTCAAGCTCCACGATGTGGGTTGCGGCAAGGGCCCGCTCATCTCTGTGGGGTTGGTAGGCCACGCCGGACCACCCGGCCACCCCGCGCGAGAAGCCGCCGTCGAACGCCACAGCCTCCGGATGCGCCCACCCGTCACGGAAACGCGCATCCTCTACCCCGACCCCAAGGGGGACGATCTCCGGATTCTGGCGATTGACCAGAACCGACGGGGTCGCCAGTAGGTGCAAGGCAGTCTCGAGTCCGGCTCCAGCCCACGAGTGCTCCCGCAGCTCGTACGCGGACAACACGTACTCCGGCGCGAGCGAGGGCTCACCCGCCAGGGCGCCGGATTGGTGCTGCTCCAGCAGCTGCGCTATGCGCTCTCCCGCCCACGCCCGGTCCTTCGGATACGAGCGGTAGCGCCACACCGCCAGCTCGGTCAGCGAGCCTACGCGGCGATGCTCCTCTAGGTGGACCACAGCGACTCCGCAGGCATACAAGTGCAGCGTCGACGCCTGCGCCGAGTGATGCCCGCCGGGAAGCACCCGCTGCTCTAGGCCGCCAGGCCCGGGCGGCCTAGGAGTGCCAGCGGCGTACAACGGGGTGATTCGCTCACCGAGGTAGATCGGCAGGAACTTGTGCGACACGACGGCGCAGGGAGCCGGACGTGCGGTTGCTGAGGCTGCGGACAGGACCGGTTCGCCGCGCAGGGCAGCCAGGCGGATACGGAACGCCTCTTGCTCGTCGGGAGAGCACTGGCTCAGCGCTGTGTCCAGGATCTGCGCCGTTTCCGGCCGGCACACGCTGGTCCTGTGCTTGTTCCAGTAGGAGACCGTCCGAGGGGCGATGCCGAGGCGCTCGGCGAAGGCACGTACCGAGAGACGCATCACCGACTGCAACAGCAAGGCCTCCTCACCTGTCCACTGCTCCACGGCGATCACTACACACCCCCTTGGCGGTCATCTGCCAGGCAGGACGAGCCCTATTGCCACGCTGTTGCTACACCACTTCTACGTGGGGACATCTCGTCCCGGGCGCAGGACCCGGAAGCTATGTGGCGTTGATCTGAACCTCCGAACCTGGCTGGAGAACGCCATGCCGAACGTGCGACTGCAGGCCCTAACGGTGCGTGGCGCGGCTTCCCGGAAGCAGGTGAGCTCATTGGTTGTCCGACCCAGAGCTGCTGTGGGTTCGCTCAAGGCGTTCCAGCCGCGCATTCAGGTCTGCGACCTGTTCCTCCAGTCGCTTGATGGCCTGAGCAGTCGGATCGGCAACGACGTCGAGGGCCGACTCGCGGATGAAAGTGCCACGTCCCTGGTGGGAGTAGATGATGCCGCCTGCCCGGAGCTCAGCGAGGGCGCGCTGCACGGTGCCGGGTGCGACCTCGTACTTTTCGGCGAGTTCTCGCGTGCTGGGCAGCTTGTCGTTCCCCTTCAGGCGGCCGAGCCGGATCTGGTCGCGCACGTCCTGCGCGATGCGCTGGTAGGGCTGCATGGCCTCGTCCGTCATGAGCCACATCGTAGAACCACCTCCCTCGGATAGATAGGTTTCCCAACTTGGTTGACACAGTGGCAACTGTATCAGCTAAGCTATGTATGTAGGCAATGATGGCTGTCGGCCGGATCGGACGCCCTCCATCAGGACCGCGATCCCTTCGCGGTCCTGATGGAGGGAAGCCGAGACGGCTCCCTGATCCACCGCGAAACAGCAGGTGTCACCGCCTCTTCGGGGCGACGGCAATGGGGTCGAGCCTCCGCTCCCCCGGTCGAGGCGCCTGTACCGCATACGAGCACCACATGCACCACGTCGAACAGCGGCTGCGCTGTCTGTCCGCCAGGCCGTCGGTTGGCCAAACCGGCCTGGCGGGCGGAGAGAGCAGCACACCCACCCCTTATCTCAGTGCTCCACTTATCAGGAGGTTCCGAATGCCCCAGAAGCGCCCCGGCCGGACACGGACGAAGCGCACCAACGGGCGTAAGCCGCTGCTCCTCAGCGAACTGCCCGCCGACTCTTTCAACGTCCGGGCGGGCGAACAGAAGACGATCGTTTGCCCGGACTGTCGGACGTGGCGCCGGATCATGGGCGAGACGACGCTCAAAATCCGAGAGCATTGCATCTCCGACCGCGTCGCCGATGGCGAGAAACACGTGCGCTGCGACGGCAGCAACCAGCTCGTGGTCGTCGACATCGACGTCCGGCACTGGCAGGCCCGGCAGGATCGGCTGTTCCGGGACGCGGTCCCCGCACGGGCCCGGCGAGCGGCCCGTCAGCACTCCAAGCCGATGCCGCCGCCGGCGCCGCCGGTCGACCGCATCCTCCCGCCCGCGACCAGCGCCGAGCAGGTGCGGCAGGCATACGCCGACCACGTCGACGGGTGCGTGGTCTGCATCGGCGAAAGCGAGTACTGCCCGGCCGGTGAACGGCTCCTCATCGTCTTCCTCAAGCTCCTGGAGAAGGAGACCGGACGGCGGCACCAGCCCGGGCGGGCGAAACAGTGGCAGGCCGTTCTGCCGTCCGTGCAACGCGCCGAGACGCAGCGGCGTGCGCAGCTCAGCGCACACACCGCTCCTCCGGCCGAGGGCCCCGACCTGCCGCGCCAGCCCCTGTGCATCACCAGGTGAGCAAGCAGCAGTTCCTCGAGGAGCTCGACGTCCGCGACGCCGGCAGCGCCTGAGACGCCCAGCCGAACGACCACGGCCGCCGCCACCCCGCTCGACGCGGGTGGCGGCGGCCGCGTACCTGCGCTGCCTGCGGCCGCCACCCGAATCGGTGACGGCGGCGGGGGGCCAGCAGGAGCGGCCTCGAAAGCGATGACGGCCCCGGGATGCAGCCCGGAGCCGTCGTCGGTCGCACATCCAGCTCCAGCAGAGAGGAAGGCTCGACCTTGATCTACATGATGGCATCCCCGGCGTCCTCCAGCGTCAGCACCTCGGCGATGCACGAGGGCCTGCGCCGCGTGATCGACGCCCAGATCGGCCCCCGCCGCGAGGGAGCGATCTACCAGAACCAGGACGGCGCCTTCGAGGTCTTGGCCGTGGTCCGCGACCCCCAGCGGGCCCGCGCGCTGCTCAACCGGCGCTGCGCGCAGTGGGCCGTGATCGTCCGTGACGTGCTCCGGCCGGACGGCCAGCCCTTCGCGATCGGATCCGTGTGGACCACGTCGGACCGTCTGGTCCGCGAGGCCGGTGACGCGCCGACCCGTGCGAGGGGCGGGGCGCGGTGAGCGCCGCGACGGCCTGCGGCACGGGGATGCTCGTGGAGCCGCCCGCGCTGCCGGACCCTGTCCCCGGCCTGTACGTGTGCCGCCGCCCTGCGGGCGTGGTCGCGCACATCACCGCCTCCGCCCACGCCCTGCACGCCGTCCGCGGCCTGGCCGCGATGGTGCTGCGGGCGTACGGCGCCGCCGAGGAGGCCGTCGGCACGGCGCAGTTGGTGCTGTCCGAGCTGGTCGGCAACGCGGTGCGGGCCTGCGGGCCGCACGTGCCGCTGGTGGTGGAGGTCTACCTGGCTGCCACCGGCGCCACGGTGGCGGTGCACGACCCGCTGCCCGAGCTGCTGCCGCGCCGCAGCGCCGCGGCGATGGACGACGACCAGGCGGAGTGCGGGCGGGGCCTGGCCCTGCTCGACATCCTCGCTCCCGGCTGGTCGGTCGAGGCCTCGCCGGTCGGCAAGCAGATCCGCTGCCGCATCCCCACCTGAGCACACGTGCCGCCGAGGGGCGGGTGCGACCACGGCCCGCCCGTCGGCGGCTCGTCTCGCGCCCGCCCCTCCGCATGGCGCCCAACCCCCCGACGCACCACCACAAGACCGGAGGACACACATGGACTGGCGACACCGCGCGGTGTGCCGCGACGAGGACCCCGAGCTGTTCTTCCCCATCGGCAACACCGGCCCCGCTCTGCTCCAGATCGAGGAGGCGAAGGCGGTGTGCCGCCGGTGCCCCGTGGCCGATCAGTGCCTGGAGTGGGCGCTGGCCTCCGGCCAGGAGGCCGGCGTGTGGGGCGGAACGGACGAGGACGAACGCCGCACGATGCAGCGCCGCGCCGCCCGCAACCGCGCCCGCAACGACAGCGCCTGATGGCCCGCAGCCTTGCGCTGCCCGGACGCCACCGGCCCGGCCCCCTTGCCCGGTCCGGTGGCGGCGGAGAACGCAGGGACCACCACACGCGGCAGCCACCCGGGCTGCCGCCTCGGTCCGCCCCTCCACCCCGACCACCGAGGGAGTTCACCATGACCGTGATCCTGCCGTGCCCGCACCAGCCGCAGTGCCCGTCGGCCGACAGCCCCGACCGCGAGGCCGCCCACACCGTGGCCGCCCACCCGGAGCAGGGGTGGAGCCTGCTGTGCAACGGCGTGCTGCTCTTCGAGGACACCGGCGAGCTGCTGCCCGACGGGCGGATCATCGCCCCGCACCGGCCCACCCCGACCCCCGACGACGACCTGTTCGTCCGGTACATGCGCGCGTTCGAGGCCTCCACCGAGCACCAGGCCGGTTGCGGCAACTGCCAGGACGACCGGCCGTGCGCGGCCGGGGTCTGGCTCCACGAGCGGTTCACTTCGCTCCAGGACCACTACCGGGCCAGTCGCCGGCGCGGCCTCATCACCGTCTGACCGGCCTGGCGGCTGCCTCCCTCGCCCGTCCCGGCCCGAGCGCCGGGACGGGCGAGGCCGCGGGGAGCCGGACAGGCCATCGCTCCCAGGAGGAGACATGACCGAGACCACCGAGACCTTCGAGACCGTGTACTACACCGCCGACGTGGTGTGCGTCCGGGGCGGCGAGGTGCTGCTGATCGAGCGGGGCTGGCCGCCCCACCAGGGACGCCTCGCGCTCCCCGGCGGCCACGTGGACCCCGGCGAGACCTCCCGGGGCGCCGCCGTCCGGGAGCTGCTGGAGGAGACCGGGGTCCGCGTCGCCGAGGGCGACCTGGAGCTGGTCGGCGTGTACGACGCCCCGGGCCGTGACCCGCGCGGCCGGTACGTCACCGTGGCCTACCGGGTGTCCGTGCCGGACGACGTCACGGCTCGGGCCGGGGACGACGCCGCGGCCGTGCGCTGGCTGCCGCTGGGACAGCTCCGCGGGGACGACCTCGCGTTCGACCACGGCGAGATCCTCCACGCCGCCTGGCGCCAGCACCTCGCCGCGGAGACCGACAGGGGCCGGTGCCCTGCCGCGCACCCTGCGTTCTGAGCCCGCCCGCACCTGCCGGTTGCCTCCCCCGCCCGTCCCGGCCCGAGCGCCGGTACGGGCGGGGTCGAGGGGAGCCGGACAGCCCAGGACTCTTCTTCATGACCAGGGGGATCAGCATGATCCGTGTCATCACGAGCAGCACCCACCGCGCCTACCAGGACGCGGTGACCCGGGCCGGGCAGGTCCCCGGCTTGGAGACTGAGCTCGCCGACGTCCGCGAGCAACGGGACACCTTCTGGGCCCAGGTCCGCGCCGACCAGGAGCTGCTGGATCAGCTCACCTGCTCCCTCGAGGGCCTGGAGCGCGAGTGCGCGGGGCTGCGCCGGGCGGTGAAGGAGATCGCCGCCGCGCTGGTCGGTGCCGGTGACGCCGAGGCCGCGCGCAGGGAGGTGGCGCGGTTGCTGCTGCGGCACTGCGACGACGCGGACCTGGAGGTGCTCACCGAGCCGCCGGTGGTCCACCTCTACTTGCACCAGGGCGTGGTCCGCTCCGCTCACCGCACCGGCGAGGACGCGCGGCGCGCGGCGGAGGCCGACGGCGCCGCCCCGGACGGCTGGTTCGAGAGCCGGGCCGACGACCGGTTGCTGCCGTTGTTCAGCGTCCACGCCCACCCGGTGCGGGGGGCGTGGCCGGACCGCGGCCGGGTGTACCTGCTGCTGCGCGACGGCTGGCGCCTCGTCGCGGTGTTCGGGACACGGGATGCCGCCTGCGACGAGCAGACGAGCATGCTCGCCGCCCACGGGCTCATGCCCGTCGTCCGCGAGATGGAGATGGGGACCGCGGCCCCGCTGCCTGTTCCGACCTCCGCCTGACAGCCCTCCCTTCCTCGCCTGTGGGTTGCCTCCTCTGCCCGTCCCGGCCTCGCGGCTGGTACGGGCAGGGCTGAGGGGAGCCGCGCAGCCGGACTTGCGCCCCCGCCGACCGGGCGTGGCAGCGCCTTCCCGCCCGCGGCACGGCCGCTGCGGTGACCGCCCGCCCGCGCTGCGGGCCGCGGGCCGCGCGTACTGCCCGGCCCCTCGTTTCGGCAGCGTGGGAGCGCCCGGCACCGGCCGCTGCCTGACTGCGCCGTTCATCCCGTCATCCCGGTCCGGCTTCCCGGCTGGGCCCTTCGCCCTGGAAAGGAGCTCGCCCGTGGACGTGAACCACGTGATCGATCCGGTCGTCGGCTGGGCGGCCGACGACCCCTACCTGACGGCCGCGATCGCGGTCAGCGTGCTGATGACCTTGACCGCGGTCGTGGCCGCCCGCAGGAAGCACGGCCCGCCCGGCGACGGCGGCCGCGGCCGCCGGTGGCCGCTGGAGGGCATCGGCGCCCAAGCGGTGGTCGCCCTCGGCGGCGTCGCGGTGTCCGTCCACGGCTTGTGGTCGTTCGCGGTGGACTTCGCGGGCCTGGACCGGTGGTTCGCGGTCGGCTTCATCGGGGTGTTCGACGCCGCCGAGATGTGCCTGCTGATCATGATGTACCGGGCCGCCGACCCCGAGGACGGCTGGACCGCGGAGCTGCGGCTGATGCACCGCACCGCGTGGACGCTGGTCGCGTTCAGCGCGGCGATGAACGCGATCCATGCGCCGACGTGGTGGGCGCGGCCCGTCCTGGGCTCGATCCCGGCCCTGGCGGCGTGGCTGATCGAGCTGAAGCTGCGCGCGAAACTGCACCGGCCCGGGGCGGACGACGAGGACGCCAAGCCGGGCCCGATCCGGCTGGTGGTGCTCGGCTGGCAGCACGCCTGGTCCGCCCTGTTCGCGGTGCTGGGCCTGGACGCCGCCGGCAGCGGCAGCGAGATCGCCCGCGCCGCGCTGGCGCAGCGCGCCGCGGCCCGGGTCTACCGGCTGAACCTGGCGCTGGAGACCCTGGCGGAGCTCCAGGGCAGCGGTGCCGCTCAGTGGCGCAGGGAGCGGGCCAAGCGCCGTGTGGTGCGCCGCCGCAAGCAGGCGCAGAAGGCGATCGACCGGGCGGCCATCGCCACCGACGCAGCCCAGTCGCTGGCGATGGCCCGCCGGATGGCGGGCCTGACCGGCGTGGACGACCTGGCGCAGCTCGACTACAGCGACGCCCCCCAGGTGATGAGCATGCTGGAGCGTCTGGCTGTGGTCCCGGCCGCGCAGCGCATCACCTCCTCCACGCGCGCCATGGAGGCCGAGGCCGCGCGGGAGCGCGCGGAAGCCGCTCGGCTGCGCGCGGAGGAAGCGCGGCAGCGCGCGGAGGAGGAAGAGGAAGCCGCGCGGCAGCGCGCGGCAGCGCTCACCGAGGCCGCGCAGCAGGAACTGGAGGTCGCGCGGGCCGCCCGCGAGGAGGCGGAAACAGCCGCCACGAAGGCCGCCGAGGACCTCGCGACCGCGCGGCAGGAAGCCCAGCGCGCGGAGGACGCGCGGAAGGAAGCGGAGGCCGCGCGGCTGCGCGCGGAGACCACCGCGGCCGTTGCCGAGCGCCGCGCGCAGGAGCTGGCCACCGAGGCGGAGCTGGCCCGCGAGCGGCTGGAGCGCGCCGAGAACGACCGCGCGCGCCTGGAGGAGCAGACCGCCAACGCCCGCAACCAGCAGCACGGCACCGAGGACCAGCTCGCCGCGCTGCGCCGGGAACTGGAGGACTACAAGGCGCGGCAGGAGCGGGCCCGCGGGGAGTACGAGCAGGTCGCTGAGCAGGCCCGCAAGGCGCGCGAGCAGGCTGGCCGGGAACGCGAGGAGCTGGAGCGGCTGGCCGATGAGCTGGCCGAGCAGCAGCGCGCGGTGGAGGACGCTGCCGAGCGCCGCCGCGCGGCTGAGGAGGCCGCGCGGCGCGCTGCCGAGCAGACCGCCGCGCGCAAGGCCGAGGCCGAAGAGATCGGCATGCTGCTGGAGCGGCTGCGCGGGGAGCTGGCCGAGCACACCACCGACGGCCCCGTGCCGCCGGAGGGCGCCCGGGTCTTCGAGTCCGACGCCAAGCAGCAGGGCTGGGAGTACTACGTGCGCCAGACGCGCGCTGCCGAGCGGGAGCCGCGCGCGACCGAGCTCGCCGAGCGTTTCGGCGTTTCCGACGGCAACGCCCGCAACTGGATCCGCGACTTCCGGGCGCTGCGCGCACGGCAGCTCGCCGCCGGTGCCGCGCGCACCGAGCCGGTCAACGGCACCCCCATCCCGGCCTGAACGCGCGGCACCGAGCGGTGCCGCGCGCCCGCCGAGCGCAACCACGCACCAGCCGCGCACCAACCGCGCGGACATGCGGCGGCCCCGGGATGTTGCAGCCACCCCGGGGCCGCCACGGCGCCGCAGCGCCGTCCCTCACTTTCCCACCCGACCACCCATCCCGAAACGGAGACACCATGCCGACCACCAGCACGACCACGACCGCGGCCGCGACCGAGCGGCCCACCGAGCAGGAGCTGCTCGCCCAGTACCACGCGCTGCTGCGCCGGGGCGCGGACTGGTCCTGGTACGAGACCCGCGAGGCACGCGAGCGCAGCCAGGCCGTGCTGCTCGCCGCGGCCGAGGTCCGGCAGGCCGCGCGCCTGGCCGCCGAGGCCGAATGCGAGCTGTGCGACGGCGCCCGCACCGTGCGAGGGCCGCTGTGCAACGCCCAGCACACCCGGTGCGGTTGGCCGCCCGAGGAGGTCGGCTACTTCGGGCACCGGCACACGCTGCCCTGCCCCTCCCCGGTCCACCAGCCCCGATAGCCCTGCGCCACCGTGCCGCGCCCGGCCCCCCTTGGGCCGGGTGCCCGGTGCGGGTGCGACGTCCATGCGCTCGTCGTCGCGCCCGGCCCGCCCACCTGCGGCGGTCCGGGCGCGGCCACGGTCGTCTGGGTGCCCCCAGCACGCCGGCCGCAGTCCCCGAACCCCCACCACAGCAGGAGGAATCCCCGCCGTGAGCAGCACCGACCCGAACCACTCCCCTCTGCGCGATGTGGCGCAGTCCGCGGAGGCGACCGCCCGCTACCTGGCCGATGTCCAGCGGGTCCTGCTGGACATCGGCAAGAACCTGGAGCTCCTGGCCCTGGAGGTCCGGGTGCACTGCCGTGACTCCCACGTGGCCGGCGACCGGTTCTACGACGCCTGGCTGCGCGCGCAGCCGGTGGAGCGGGCGTTCAAGGACGTGCTCAAGCACGTCGAGGCCGTCACCAAGGGCCTGGAAAAGGGCGCCTATAGGCGCCGCGCGCACGACGAGGCGGTCGCGAACACCGCCCGAAAGCGGAAGGAAAAGGAGCTGGAAAAGCAGCGGCGTAAGAATCCGCAGCTTCAGGCCGCGCCGGGATATCAGGGCCAGCAGGGTGTGCCGGGCCCGGATCCGGGATATAGTGCTCCCACGTCGATTTTCGACCTGGATGGCAGGGAGTCGGCGTGACGCGCCCCCTGACCAGCATCGAGCGCTCGATTCACGGGCGGATCGGCTGGCTGAAGGAAGAAGAGCGCAAGGCGATCGAATCGCGTGGCGAGATGGGCCGGATGGAATTCTGGCTCCGCGTCACCCGTTCCGGGATCGCGAAGGACGTCAAAGCCGGTCGCGGCGATGTCATCCCGGCATTCACGAGCGTGTGCCGCTTGTTCAAGCTGGCGATGGACAGGCGGGCCGAGGGCGACGCGCGGCTGTGGAACCACCTCATGCAGTACGCGGCGCAGGTGTTGGAGCAGCACGGCCCGCGTCACTGACCGTCACCAGCAAAGGCCCCGCCGGGTTCCGGCGGGGCCTCGCGCGCGTAAAGCGTGCACACGTGCACGTGCACGCGCGTGCACACAAGACCCCACGCTCTGTCAAGTCCCCAGGAGGGGAGGTGCACTGTGTCCGACGAGTCCGACGGGGCCGGCGGCGGGACGTTGGTCCGCGGCCCGTGGAGCGGTGAGTCCTCGTACGCACCGCCGCCGATCCCGGATTTCGCCGACACCATTCCGAACCCGGAAGCGGATTCCACCGTGCCGCCGGAGACGCCGGAGGAGACGACGATGGAACTGCCGCCGATCCCGGCCGCCCCGGACCCCGCGACGGCGCTGCGCTCGGAAGGAATTCCGGACGCGGAAACCGATGAGGAAAGCGGCGAATACGAAGACGGCGAATACGTCCAGCCGCGTTCCCTCGCCGACCGTATTGGTGACTGGCTGGAATTGCGGTTGCAAATGGCGAGGGAGCGGCACGAAAGCGAGGGTCCTTTCCGGGAGGCGGAGATCGCGCGGAAAGTGGCGCTGCTGGAGGCCCGCACCGCGCGGGAAGTCGCAATGATGGAAGCGAACGGAAAGCTCCATCAGGCGATTTCCAAGGCGAAGGGCGACAAGGCGGCGGCGCGGGGAAAGGCCGACGCCGACCGCGGGAAGGTGTCCGGCTCCGGCCTGCGGGCGGACAAGGGCCACTCCAAGGCCGGCGGCAGCGGTGGGTCCTCGCGCGGCGGGGGCGGCGGCGGCCCCTCCCGCGGCAACTCCGGGCCCGGGCCGAACCGGCCCGGGTCCTCGCGCGGCGGCTCCAACTCCGGCGGTTCCGGAGGGCGTTCGGGGTCCGGGTCGAGCGGCAAGGGCGGCACGAGAGGCCCTGACCGGTCCTCTGGCGGCCGCAACAGCGGTTCCAGGAGCAACGAGTCGGCCGGTGGCTCCAAGGGCCGTCAGAACGGCTCTGGCGCCTCCCGGGGCGCGGGTGGTACGGGCAAGGGCTCCGGCTCCGGCTCTGGCCGGGGCGGCTCGAAGGGCGACGGCGGCCGGACGCAGCATGGTCCGGCCGCCGACGCTCGCGCGGAGCGGGCTCGCGGCCGCCAGGAGCGGGCCGCCGCGCGGCAGGCCGCCCGGCAGCAGCGTCGCACCGCCGCCCACGCCGCCAGCCTCGCCGACCGGACCCTGAACCGCGACCAGGCCCGCGCCAACAAACAGGCCCAGTGGGAGGAACGCCGGGCGCGGAAAGCCGAGCGGGATGCGGCGCGCAAGGCGAGGCGGGAAGCCGCGAAAGCCGCCGCCGGCGACCGCACCACCCTCGGTGCGGCCATCGCGGAGGAGGCTCAACGCCGCTGGGACAAACGCCGCGCCGACGCGAAGGACGACGCGGACGCGGACAAGGCAAGCGCGTCCAAGGGCAAGGACCCCGCCTCCGCGGACAAGGACACCGACGGCAAGGGCGAGAAGCCCGCCAAGGACGGCTCTGACGGCACCTCCGACGCGGGAAAGGACACCCCGGCGCCCGATGAGCCGGGCAAGGCGGGAACGGCCGGTGACGGACCGGCTGGCGGCTCGCGCAAGCGCCGCCGACTCCGGATCCGGCGCCCGCGTCCCCGCGGCACGGGCCCAGCCGGATGGCGGAGCCGAACCCGCCGCACCAAGCGCACGACGGGCAGCGGGCGCAGCGGCCCCGCCGGCACCGAGCGCACTCGCCGCACCGGGCGTGCCGGGCGTGCCGGGCGTGCCTGGAGAGCTTGGCAGGCCTGGCTGATCTGGAGGGCCGGGCAGGCCGGCTGGCCGGGCAGCCCCTTCGGGCCGGAGGACTCCAAACCGACGTGGGAGTGGCTCAAGCACCCCACCCGCCCACCGGACCCCGCCACCGACGACGTGGAGGACATCCCGGATGCGGAGGTCGTCCCCGACGAGCCCGCGGCGGTGACGACCGGCGTCAAGGGTCTGCCGCCCGCCCCCGAGCCGCACACGCAGCGGCCCGGTACCACCCGAGAGACCAGCAGCGGAGGGAGCAGTGTGAGCAGCACGCAGGTCAGCAGGCCGTCCGGGCACAGTGGCCTGGCCGCCCAGCACCGCACGGACATTACGTTCGACGAGTACTTGATGGAGATGGCGAACATCGCCCTCGCGAGCGCCTCGCACCAGGAGCGTGCCGAGGCCTTGGCCCAGATCCTCGGCAGGGTCGCGGACGCTCTGCGGGACATGGCCTCCGACCTGGTCGGTGACCACAACATCGACTCCCGTGTCACCGACCGGATCGCGGAGCTGGCCGACGACGCGGGGCGCATGAAGCTTCAGGCGCAGCGGTGCGCGCAGGAGTGCGGGATCGCCAAGGAGGCCGCCGCGCTCGCCGCGACCATGGTCGCCCGCGTCTACGGCCAGGACATGGCCGCCAAGGAGGACGCAGGCCTGGCGCACACCTCCGCCGCCGCCCATCACGACTAGACCGAGAGGCAGGACCGTTCGTGAGCGACCCCGCACCCCGCGCCGGCGACCCGGCGCCCCGCACTGGCGCGGCGCCCGCGCCGGCCGACAGCGACAACCGCTACAAGGCCGTCCAGGCCAAGCTGGCCACGCTCGCCAAGATCATGGACGACGGCGCCCTCGAGCTCGAGGCGCTGCACCGGGAGATGAAGGTCAACGCCACTCGCACCGAGCGCGCGGCCCTCGACATCGCCCACGGCGGCCTGGACCCGAAGTTCGTGGAGCTGACGAACGACGTGGCCGAAGCCCTGGGCGGCGCCGCCGTCGAGGTGAACAACCTCAGCACCACGGCGGAGCAGGTCGCCACCTCGACCCACCAGGCCAAACGCACCCACTCCAGGCTCTACGGCGCCCTGGACGACATCCGCTCCAACCGCAGGGAGCGCACCCCCAAGCCCGGGTTCTTCACCCGCTGACCCCTCCCCTTCTCACCCACCCACCCCCTGCCACGGGCGGCCTCGCGACACCACGCGGGGCCGCCCGTGCCCGTTGCGCATGAAGGAGCCACCACCCGTGTCCACGCCGCGCAGTGTCCGGCTCGAACGCCTCGCCTACACCCTGGCCGCGCCGGTACTGGCCGTGGCCCCCAACATCCACCCCGACAGCCCGGTCAACGCCGTCGTGCAGGTGGCAGGCGCCGCCGGAGTCGGCGGCATCGTTCTCGCGGCCAAGAGCCAGGAGACCGGCGCCGGACGCCGGATCCTGCGCTGGTCCCCGCTGGTCGCGGCCGCGGCCGTCGACGTCGCCACCGGCACCACCCCCGGCTGGGGCCCGTACGGGCTGGACGCCCTGCTCGCGGCCGGATGGGCCGCCGTCGGCTTCATCGTGCTGCCGTTCTCCCGGCACGCCCGCCGCCGCCACCGCCCCGCCCTCGCCGTCCCTGTCCCGGTGCCGCAGGTGGTGCAGCCCGCCGGTCCCGAGCCGGGCCCGGTCTGGCCGGACGACGGCGCCGACCGGCTCACCCGTCAGGCGCGGATGCTGTGGGAGCGCGCCGGGATGCCCGCCCGCACCCACATCGTCACCGCCACCCGGAACCCGGGCACCCGCCACGACCTGACCATCCTGCTGCGCGCCTCGGAGACCGGACGGCCGATCACCGGCCTCACCCCCGAAGCCGTCGCCGCCGCCTTCGGCATCCACGCCGGCGACGTCGTGCTCGCGGACGTCCCGGTCCAGCCCGGGCGGCAGGGCGGGCCGGGCTGGATGGAGGCCCACCTCACCCCCGACGCCAACCAGCGGCGCCGTCAGGCCCCCACCGACGCCGAACGCTGGGCCGACCGGGTCGCCGGGCCCAAGGGCGGCGCCCCCGGCTCCGTCCTGGTCCACCGCACGCGGGACCACGAGCGCAAGGTGACGTTCTACCGGGCGAAGATGGCCGACTCCACCGAGACCCCGCGCGTGGACGTGGCCAAGGTCTGCCGTGGCCTGCGCCTGCCCGAGGACGACTCCCGCGCGTTCGTCCTCATCGACGGCTCCGAGTTCTTGATCAGCTACTTCGATGAGCCGCCGCTGTCCCAGGTCTTCCCCGCCACCCGGGAGCTGCTCACCCCGGACGCCAAGGGCATGTACGTGTGCGGGTTCACCATCACCGGCCAGCCGGTGAAGAACATGGTGTGGCAGCACGACAAGAACGCCGCCTGCCACGGCCTGGTCCTCGGGGTGAGCCGCAGCGGGAAGACGCAGTTCTTCGCCATCAGCATGGCGGCCGAATCCCAGGCCGGCGCGGTGGTGTGGCTGTCCACCGTCCGCAAGGACGAGAAGACCACCACGCTGGGCCAGTACATCGACCGGCAGGGCTCCACCGCGCTGTGGATGGCCCGCCAACTGCGCGCCGCCAAGGCGTTGTGCGAGATCCGGGCGGAGATGCCCTGGCCGCACGACGGCAAGCCCCACGACTACAAGCCCGGCGACCCCCGCTGCCCCTACCGGCCGCTGAGCGTGTACGCGGACGAGTACATGACCGCAGCCCAGGACAGCCTGTTCGGCGAGGAGATCCAAAAGAACGGCGACGACCTGACCGTCACCGGCCTGAAGTACGGCATCGGCTTCAAACCCGCAGGCCAGTCGCCGTTCACGCACAACGGGTTCAGCACGGAGATGAAGGACAACCTCCGGCAGAACAGCCGACCGGTGATCTTCAACATGGGATCGCCCGCCGCCACCCGCAAGGCCGCCGAGGGCACGATGGAAAACCCCTACGACGTGCCGACCATCCCGGCCCGCTACTCCCGCCAGGAAGGCTCCGCGATCGAGCGGGCCATGCGCGGCGAGGCCGACCCGGAAAACGGTGTCTCCACCGGTGGCGTCGCCGTCATCGTCCTCGACAACGGCCGCGCCGTGCTCATGCGGGCGCTGTACGCCGACTTCGACACCGACCTCGCGCACCTCTTCCCCGACGAGATCAACCGGCTCACCGACTACGAGATCAGCGAGCTGGACAAGCGCGGCCTGTGGGGCGACTGGAACCGCGAACCCGACCCCGGAGAGTTCTGGCCCGAGCCCGACGAGGACGACGGCGACGACGGCCGCCCCCGCCGCCGCGGCGGCGGGAACGGCGGAGGCGGCGGCAAGGGCGGCGGGCACAGCCGCCGTGTCGAGCAGGTCACCTCACCCCGCCAAGCCCTCGAGGCCATCAAGAAGCTCAGCAGCACCTGAACCGCGACGACAGTCCCCATCACTTCCCTGCGCGTCCTCCCCGCCCGCCCGGCCGGGAGGACGCGCAGGCGTCTACGGAAAGGGAACACCGCCGTGCACGAGCACCACCTCGCCCCCGCCGACACCGCGCCCCGCGGCCACCAGGCCGCGCCGCCCGCCGCCCCGCTCTCCGGCACGGTGGAGCTGGCCGCCGACCGCGCCTCGATGGTGTGGGTGCCCGGCCCGGACGGCACCTTCGTCGCCGTGCCCCGCCACACCCTCCCGGACGGCTACCTCCACCCACCCGCCATGCCCGCCCCGCAGCCGCGGGACCTCACCCCGGCCCCGCTGGTCGACCCCCGCGCCCAGCTTGCCCTCGCGGGCGGCATCGGCGCAGGCGCCGCCGGGGCCGGCATCGGCTTCGGCATCGGCCAGGCCGCCGCCGGGATCGCCGCGGTCAGCGGCAGCAGCGCCCTGGTCGTCGTCCTCGCCCTGCTGCTGCTCACCAAGCTCACCAGCCGCGGCGGGGACAGGGTCACGGTCCACCACGAGACCACGGTGATCAACCACAACCGCTGGTGGGGCCGGTCCTCCAGCAGCGTCCGGCACTGACCCGGGCCACCCGCCCCGCAGCCGAACCCCCACCCCGCACTGCGTCGGGGCTGCGGGGGGTCGGCTGCGGGACAGGCCGCCCGGCCCAGCACCACCACACTTGACACGTCGACACCGACAAGGAGTCCGTCGCTGTGAACCCCACCGCGAACACCGGCAACAGCGCCCCCGGCACCGGCCAGCCCCGCAAGACGACGCCCCCGTCCCGCGCCCGCCGCATCACCGCCTGGTGGAACCGCGCCTGGAGCGACGGCGGCACACTGCACCGCCGCTGGGAGGAGCTGCGTACCGCCCCGGAGACGGGCTGGCACGGCATGGCCCACTGGATCAAAGCGCTGATCAGCGTGGCCGGCGCATCCGCGACCGTGCTGCTCGCGGCCGCCGCCGTCCGTGTCCTGGATGCCGTCCCCGACATGGGCGTCGGCGACGACACCTCCACCGGCGTGTGGGCCGTCATCGACCAGCCCGTCCGCTCCTACATCACCACCCACAGCACCGGCCTGCCGATCAGCGCCTCCACCGTCTACACCCTGTGGGCGGCCACCGGCTGGGCCTGCCTGATCCTGGGCTGCCTCACCCGCAGCAACGGCGTGCGCCTGACCTGGACCGCGTGGGGCGCGGCAGGCGTCGCGATGGTGTGGTCCTCCACCTCGGCCCCCGGCCGCACCATCGCCACCGGCATCGCCGTCCTCGCCTGGACCGCCGCCTCCACCTTCGCGCTGCGCGGGCTGAACCTGCGGCCGCGGGTCTTCGCGCACATCCACAACGCGGGCCCGGAGATCCGGCCGGAGATCCACATCCCGGCCCCCACCCCGCCCGGTGACGCCCCGGACAACGTCCACCCGCTCAACAGGCGCTGACGGGCCACCTGCCTCGCACCCGAACCCCGCTCCGGCCACGCCGGGGCGTCGTGTCGGGTGCGGTACAGGCCGCCCGGCCACCAGCCACGCAGACGCACACCACGCGCCGCGGCTGCTGCCGAACCCACCGACCAAGGGAACACACATGGCCACGCCCACCACCGACCGCACCGACGCCGCACTCGACCAGGCCCTCGTCTCCGTCACGAGTGAGCTGGGGCGCACCGACCAGAAGGCCGGGTTACTGCTCGCGCTGGACGGCGGGCTGCTCGCCGTGTTCGCAGCCCTCCGCAGCAACACCGGTGGCGCCGCCGCGCTCGATCTGCCCGCCCCGGCCCGGGCCACCGCGGCCCTCGGCGCCGCGGCCCTGGTCGCCTCCGTCGTGCTGCTGCTGATCTCCGTCCGTCCCCGCCTGGCCGGGCGACACCGCACCGGACTGGTGCACTGGGCCGACCTCGAGCCCGAGCAGCTCGCCACCGCGCTGCGCCGCGACCACCGGCCCGAGCAGATCACCGTGCTCTCCCGCCTCGCGAGGAGCAAGTTCGAGCTGCTGCGGCAGGCGATCGACCTGTCGCTCGCCGCCGTGCTGCTGCTCACCGCGGCCGCCGCCATCACCGCCTGGGCCTGAGCCCGATGGGGCGCGCACGTGACCTCGATCCGAGCGGCGAGCGGCACGGCGGGCTGCCCACCTACCCCTGGCGCGCGGCCCCGGCCGACGAAGGACTGGCCACCCGCCGGCAGCTTCGCGCGATGGGCCTGCGGCCCGGCGGCCAGGAACCCGCCGCGCAGATCGTGTGCCGACGCGGGAAGCGCCGCGCCTACCTGTACCGGATCGCCGACGCCCTGCCCGTGCGGCCGATGACCCTCGCGAAGGAAGAGGCGCTGGACCGGGCGATGGCCGCTCGGCAGACCTGCCCGAAGTGCGGCCGCCGCTACATCCACTGCATCCCGCTCAAGACGCTCGGCATGTGCCTGGAGTGCCACGACGGCACACCCGCCGACCCGCGCACCTACACCCCGCCCGCGGCCGGCCACCGGCTGGCCGCCTGACCACCCGGAGGAGCAGCTTCCGCATGATCAACCGACCGCGCACCATCGAGGCCTTGGGCCTGATGGGCACCCTCACCGCCGTCTTCGACGCCCTGCACCCGGTCTGCGACCACTGGCTGCAAAGCTCGAAGACCGCCTCCCTGAAACGCCTGTACGGCGACCACCTGGTCCACGACGACGGCACCCTGGCCGCGCCGGAGTCGAACCGGCCGGTGATGACCGCCAGCGCTCTGGGTCGCCGGGCCGCCGCTGTCCACGTCGCGTCCTACAGTGCCGTTCAGGTCGCGGCCGCCGCGGGCGTCACCCGTGCGTTCGGCTACCGCGTTCCGCTCAAGGCGCTGCTGGCGGGCGCCGCCATCAACGCCGGCACCCACGCCGCCTTGGACCGCGGTGCCGCGCTGCTGTGGCTGGCCCGCAAGACGGGCCAGACCGGCTACATCGAGCACTGCCAGGCCCTGAGGCTCGACGCCGAGGGCACGGTGACGGCGCAGATCACCGGACCCGGCTCCGCGTGGATGGAGCTGGACGCGGCCGCACACCGAGCCATCGGCGTCGGCGCGGCCGCCGTCACCACCTGGCTCGCCACTCGCACCGGCAGCCGCCGATGACCCGCACCCGCATCGACCGCGTCCGCGCCTCGGTCGGCATCACGCTGCTCGCCCTCCAGCAGATCGAGGACGACCTGAACGCCGACGACCTCGACCGCGAAGAGCTCGCTGCGGTCCTGCGCGAGCTCCAGGACGACACCGACGCTCCCGGCGGTCTGCTCCCCGCCCTCACGCAACTGATCAGCAGCGCGGCGCGGCGGGCGGAGCAGCTCGAGCCCGACCGCGACGGCGACGCCTCGTGCCCGCTGCACGAGGCCGCTGCCCTGATCACCGACCACGCGGGCCAGCGCCTGAACTGGGCGGCCCGCTCCCTCCACCCCGAAGGGGAGTCCGCATGACCTCGCCCACGCCGCTGCACCCGCAACTGCCGGAGCGCTGCCTGGTGGTCCTCGTCGGGCCGTCCGGCTCCGGGAAGAGCACGCTGGCCCGCACCTGGCCCGCCTCGCAGGTGTTGTCCCTGGACGCCATGCGCGGCGCGGTCAGCGACGACCCCGGCGACCAGGAGGCGACCGCCGACGCGGTCGACGCCCTGCACCTGGTCCTGGAGCGCCGCATGGCCAGGCGCCTGTTCACCGTCGTCGACGCCACGAACGTCACCCGCGAGGCCAGGGCGCCGCTGGTCGCCGCCGCCAAGCGGCACCGCATGCCCGCCGTCGCGGTCCTGGTCGCCACCCCCGTCTCGGTGTGCGTGGCGCGCCAGGGCCCGCGGCCGGCCAACCGGGCCGTGCCGCAGGACACGGTCCGCCGGCAGTACAAGGCGATGCTCCACTCCCACCCGATGCTGCTCAGCGAGGGCTTCAACGAGGTCGTCTTCGCGGACAACCTGGACCGCCTGGAGCCGCTGCTGCGGCGGCTGTCCGCGGCCCGCGAGGCCGACCTCGGGCGGGACGGCAGCGAGGGCCTGGGCGACCTGCTCCTGGTCCGCCGCTTCTTCGGACCCGAGATCCTGCCGCTGTGGCGGTGGAAGCCCGGCTCCGACCTGGTCACCGACCCGGACCGCCTCGCCCAGATCCGCCTCGGCTCGCGGTGCCTCACCCTCGCCTACCGCGACGACGCCGACGGCGAGGGCGACGTCGGCTTCGACGTCCTGCTGCCCTGCCCCTTCGACCCGGAGTGCACCGGCCAGGCATGGGCCCCGGTCTACTGCGTCACCGACCTGCACCGGGCACTGACCGGCGCAATGAACAGCGACCCGGACATCACCTGCACCCTCCACGGCAGCTACGACGACCAGGAGGCCGACGCCCCGGACGACGACCTCGAGGACGCCGGGCCCGGGGAGCGCGAGCTGGTGACGGTCGCCGGATGACCCCCGAACCCCACCCCGACCCCACCCCGACCCCGCTCCGGTCCCTGGGTGCGGCTGGGACCAGGCGGTCTACCGGTGCGGCCGCTGCGGCATCGAGCACACCGCCACCACCGAGGACGACTACCTCGAGGCGGTCACCGTCCACGGCGACGCGCACGCGGTGTGGGACCGGCTCAACCCCATCGAGCGCGACGGCCTGACCTCAATCCTGCGCACCGTCCTGTCCGCATGGGACCTCGCCGCCGAACTCCTGGCCCTCGCCGACCGGCTGCGTCAGCCAGGAGGCGGCAGCCGGTGAGCCGTGCTGCTCCCGGGCCGCATCCGCACCCGCTGACCCCGGCCGGGGATCGGTGGTGGAACGGCTGCCCCCGCTGCCACCCCCCGGTCCAAGGCGGCGCCGCAGGCCTTGCCGCGCACCGCCGCACCAGCACGGGCGACCCGCGCACTCCGATCCACAACCAGCTCTGACGGCAGTCCGCCCACCCGGCGAAGCCGGGTGGGCGCGTCAGAGGGGGCCTGGGCAGACCGCCCTCCACGATCACGAGAGGAGCCCTCCATGGGCCGCAAGGACAAGAGCACCGCGAACCGCTACAGCGGCGAGGCGCAGGCCGTGGTGCAGGCCCGCACCGTCGGGGCCGTCAAGACCGCCCCGACCATCGGCACCGTGCACGGCGGCATGAGCATCGGCACGTTCATCGGGGTCGCCAACGCGCCGCTGCACACCGGCGACGGCGACCAGATCCTCGTCAACCGCAGCGACGACTGACGGCTGCCCAGACCCCGCCCGCCCCCGCACCTCGGGGGCGGGCGGGGGTGGGGAGCCGGGCAGCCCGCCTGGCACCACGAGATCCAACCCCGGGACAGCCGCTTGCTTGGCGGCTACGTCGGCTGCCCCGGGCCACCCATCCCGCACATGACGAGAGGGAATCACCAGTATGACCGCCATCACCCCGTCCGCGGCCAAGAGCACCCGGCCGCGCCCCGGTTCGCCCGCGGCCCGCGCGGCGGCCGCCGCCATCCGCCGCATCGGCCACCGCAGGCATCGGCCCGCCGGCCGCGCCGCGCATTTCACCTGCTCGCCTTGTGCTGTTGCCTGGGCCGGGCCGGAGGCCGACTGCTGGAGCTGCGGTCGACCCGCCAGCACCGAGCACGGGCACCGCGGCGCGGCGCTCCAGATCCTCCTGCACCACACCGGGCCCACCGCCGAGGCGGTGCAGCGGTGAGCGACCGGACCGGCATCCCCAACCCCCCGACCATCCCCACCCCCGACCCGCGGATCCCGTGGCCCCGCACCGACCAGCGCACCGCCTGCGTCACCACCCCGAACGTGTTCGCCATCGAGGGCACCACGGAGAAGGCCCGGGCGCGCGAGATCGCCCGGGCGAAGCGGGCCTGTGCGGCCTGCCCGGTTGTCGCGGACTGCCTGAAGTGGGCGCTGGCGAACCCGGACCTGACCCGGGTCGGGGTATGGGCGGCCACCACGCCCCGCGACCGCGCCGCGCTGCGCAGGCGCCTGGTGGACCGGCTCGGCGAGGACTGGGTCGGTGTCGTCTCCGCCCGCGACCAGGCGGCCCGCCAGCGCACCCCCACCCCCGGCCGTCTGCGGCCGCCGGTGCGGGACTTGGTGCTGCTGGCCGGGGAGGCCGTCCCCGTGCGGCCGCTGCCGCGCACCCCGCCCGCGCAGGTGCCGCTCACTCCCGCTCAGCAGGAGCACAACCGGCAGATGCTGGTGCTCGCCGTCACCGGCAAGACCGCGTAGGCGGGGCTCGTGTTCACCGACTGGAGCCTCACTCCCAGCACGAGCGAGCAACTGGTCGCAGCCGCGCACACCACCCTGGCCCACGCCCGCAGCTTCCGCGAACTGGGTCAGCTCCTGGCCACGCTCGCGCTGCCGATCCCCGAAGAACTCACCGAAATCCTCACCGAAAAACTCACCGCGAGGGACCCTGCCATGCGCAAACTGACCGCCGAGCAGGCGATGGCGTTGACGATGCACAACAGCGGCACGCCCGCCGACGAGATCACCGCCGTCACCGGGGTGTCCGAGGACGACCTCACCGCCCTCCTTGCCGCCGCCCAGGACCCCACCGGCACCGACACCGACCCCGCCGACCCGGCTGCCGACCCGGCCCCGCAGCAGAGCGCCGACGACCTGGAGCGCCTGCTTGCCTGGGCCGACCGCCACTCCGCCGCCGCCATCCGCAACCGGGCGGCCCGCATCCGCGCCGACCTCGCCGAGCTGACCGAGCGCCGGGCCCTGGACGCCGCGCAGCGCGAGGCGGAGCAGCGCGTCGCCCAGGCCCGCGCCGAGCTGGAGGCCGCGCAGGCCCACCTGCGACGGGTGAAGGGAGGCCAGCCCGCCGCCGCTGCGGCGACCCCGGCCGCTGCGGCGACCCTGGCCGCGGTGGCGCAGCCGGCGGCGCTGCACCGGCGCAGCCGCGAGGACCTCGCCCGTATCCGCGCCTGGGCCCGCCGCAACGGCCACACCGTGTCCGACCGCGGCCAGATCCCCCGGCACATCCAGGCCGCCTACGACGCCGCCCACCCGGCCGCGCAGATGAGGGAGGCGGGCTGATGACCGCCGTTCCCGCCTCGGACCCGCACGAGATCGTCCTGGACGGCTACCTGGACGACCAGACCCTGCCCGGCGATGAGCACGGGACGATCGCCCGGTTCCAGTTGGTCGTCTCGCCCACCGAGGACCGCGTCGACGAGCTGGTGATCCCCTGCCGGGTGGTGGACTACGAGGTCGCGCACGCGGTGCTGCACGACCTGGTCGGCAGCGACCTGCTGCGGGTCACCGGCTACCTCCAGCTCCCCCGCACCCCCGGCGACGGGCTGCTGCTGCACGTCACCGCCATCGAGGTCCTCGAGCCCGGCGTCGACCTCGCGCACACCGCCGCCGACGACGACCTGGGCCCCGCCGAGCTGCCCGAGTGCGGGCTGATCGAGCGGTGCGCCGACTACCAGATGTGGCACGACCCCGACACCGGCCGCAGCAGCGTGTGGCACACCTCGGGCCAGTGGGTCGGCGACACCGACGACCCCCGCGCCCTGGGCGAGATGATCAACCGCCACGCGCACCACACCCCGCCGTCGCCGGGCTCGCCCCTGCGGAGGCTGGCCGGCCTGCGCCGCGTGCGGCGCTGGCGGCCGCGCCGCACCTGACCCCGCTCCCCACCCACTTCGGCGCTGCGGGCCGGGGGAAGCCGCGCGGCTTCCCCCGGCCCGCAGCGCCACCACGGAAGGAAGGAGGACGGCTTGGTCCGCGCCCTGACCATCCAGCCGCCCTGGTCGGCTGCCACCCGGACGACGGCGCGTGCACGCTCTGGTCGGCTCGCGGCCAGTTCCACTGGCAACTGGCCCGCGTCCACCGCCTGCCCGTCCCGGTCCCGGCCCGCGGCGCCCAGCGCCTGTGGATCCCCGCCCGCGAACTGCTGGCCCGGATCGCCGCCGCCGACCCGGGCCTGCGTACCCGGCTGCCCGGGTAGGCGGGGCATGCCGATCCGCCCGGAGAACCGCGGCCGCTACCCGCCCGACTGGCCCAAGATCAGCACCCGCATCCGGTTCGAGCGGGCAGGCGGGCGCCGCGAGTGCATCGGCCAGTGCGGCCTGCCGTGGTCCTCACCACCGCCCACCTCAACCACACACCCGAGGACGTGCGCGACAGCAACCTCCTCGCGGCCTGCCAACTGTGCCACCTGCGCATCGACTACGGGCACCACCGCGTCACCCGCTCCTTCACCCTCGCTGCCCGCGCGGCGGCCACCGGGCAGCTGGGGCTGTTCGCCGACGCGGACCTGGTCCGTGTCGAACTGCCCACCCCGCCCCCGCTATCCCGTCCGGCAACACGCAGCGCTGGCGGGCGATCCGCTCCCTTTCCTCGACCACGACGAACAGGAGGACCACCACTGATGGCCCGCATCCGCATCTGGATCGACCCCCTCCACGCCGACGGAACCGTGTGCACCCACCAGGTCAAGCCGTCCGGCGCCCCCCGCGATCCCGCCTCCGGCTGCACCGGCCGCCGCGCCTACCAGGTGCAGTGCAGTGAGCACGGGCCGGTCGGCGGCCCGCACGGCCTGCGTGTCCTGGCCGAGCCTGCGCAGGCCGAGCACCGTCGCGAGCATGCGGCTGCCCGGGTGCGCTGACGGCTGCCTGTCCCTCCCGGCCCGGCCGGGAGGGGCGGAGGGCCGGACAGCGCACTCGTGGCTCTGCGCTTCTGTCCCGGGACCACCGCCAGTCGTGCGCTCCTCCTCGGCTGTCTCCAGCACTGTCGCCCGCGCAGAACATCAGCGCCTGCGCAGGCCTTGCGAGGGGTCCGTGACCGTGCCGCGTTCCCCTGTGGAGGCCGTGACTGCTCCGCGCTGCACCGCCTCTGCGCGGGACGCCCAGCCCCGTGGATCGCTCCCTACACCGCGGGCGACCCCCACGCGCTGCCAAAGGCAACCGGCGCGCCGCTCACCTCCAGGCCGTGCATGCCCCAGGCGCGGCGCATCCGGCCGTGCGGGTCTCCCATCGACGGACCCGGACTGTCTCCAAGGCCGGCGGCAACTCGGTGTCGGGATGGATCCCGAGTGATGACTGGCTGGTCCAGACGGAGACTGCCTAGCCCTCCCGCGGGAGCCCACGCGCGCCGTTCCGCCTGGCGCCCTCCAGTTCCACACCGGTCAGCTTGGCGCCACGAAAGTCTGCGTTCGTCAGGTCCGCGTTGGTCAGGTTCGCGCGAGCCAGGTCTGCGCCACGAAGATCCGCGCCGACCAAAGAGGCGTCGCGAAGGTCCGCATGACTCATCTGGACGTTTCGCAGGTCCGCGCCGTCAAGGGATGCGTACTGCAGCTCAGCGCATTCCAGGTGCTCCAGCACCTCACCGGTTGTTGCGTCCATGCGAAACCCCGCGCAGCTCATGTCTGCTCCGCGAAGGTCCGCGTTGTCAAAGCGGCTGCTGTCTAGGCGTGCCCCCGTCAGTTGCGCACCGCGGAGGTCGACCTCGGTGAAATCGGCGCCTTCCAGGTTGGCGTGGTTCATCGACGCCTTGCGTAGATCAGCGCCGCTCAGCACAGCCGAGCGGAGGTCTGCTTCGGACAGGTCCACCTCGGGGAGCCTGATAGGTGCCTTGCCGGTGAGCTCGAGGCCACGCAGATCGGTCTTGCTCAAGTCGATGACTGTTCCCCTGTCGCGGTCGGGGCGACGTCTGGCCAGCGTGGCGATCGCGGCCCGGACATCAGCCCCTGGTTCGCGCGTCTCGGCGCTCTCGAGCGGTTCCTTCAGGCTCTTCGTGCTCGATCCGGCATGCCGCTGTGCGAAGGCGGCGAGTACGGTGACGACTGTCGGGTGGTCCCGGGCGGAGTCCTGCATGATGCGTTGCAGAGCGTAGACACCCCCCAGTCGGACATCCAGGGACTGCGATCCCAGATTGCCGATCGCGGCGTTGAACCGGCTGGTGATCTGTCCGTGTTCGGAGATCCGTAGTTCCTTGCTGGCCTGTCCGACCTGCATCCAGGTGAACAACAGCGCGCCCAAAGCGGCGAGCCCCGGCAGGCTGGCCGCAAGCACAGTGACCCACTGCATCCGGTCCTGGTTCCCGAACCTGGGCGCCGCCGATCGGCCGTGGCGTCGACGCCGGATGCCGCGACGGCGACGAGCGCTACGACGAAGCTCAGCGACGCTCAGTTTCCTAGCCACCTGCTCATCGCATCCCGCAGGCCGACCGTAAGCAACACGGACTACTCCACGCAGACCGATACCAAGTTCTACTGCCAAGCCGAAAGACGCCAAGGACGACGGGGCACGCACCTGCCCGCCCCGGTCCCGGCCCGCTGCGCCCAGCTCCTGTGGATGCCCGCACGCGAACTGCTGGCCCGGATCGCCGCCGACCCGAGCCTGCGCCCCCGGTTGACAAGGTAGGCAGCCATGCCGATCCGCCCGCCCGACCGGCCCGAGATCAGCACCCGCATCCGGTTCGAGCGTGCCGGCGGCCGCTGCGAGTGCACCGGCCAGTGCGGCCTGCACCACTCCGGCGGCCGCTGCGCGGCCGCCCACGGCCGGCTCCACCCGGACACCGGCGCCCGCGTCGTCCTGACCACCGCCCACCTCAACCACACACCTGAGGACGTGCGCGACCGCAACCTCCTCGCGGCCTGCCAACTGTGCCACCTGCGCATCGACTGCGGACACCACCGCGTCACCCGCGCGCCCACCTTCGCCGCCCGCGCGGGGCCCCCGGACAGCTCAGCCTCCTCAACCAGGCCGACCTCGCCCACGCCGCTCCGCCCACCCCGCCACGCCCGCCGCCCCGGCAGGCGCACCCACCCACCCAGACCCCACCGCTGTGGGACAACCCCTGAAAGGACCCGCCCTGATGGCCCGCATCCGCACCTGGATCGACCCCTGCCACGCCGACGGCACCGCGTGCACCCACAAGATCGGCCCGTCCGGCGCCCCCCGCGACCCCGCCTCCGGCTGCACCGGCCGCCGCGCCTACCAGGTGCAGTGCAGCCAACACAGGCCGTTGGCGACCCGCACGGCCTGCGCGTCCTGGCCGAATCCGCCCAGACCCAGCACCGCAGCGAGCACGCGGCTACCCGGGTGCACTGACGGCTGCCTGCCCCTCCCGGCCCGGCCGAGAGGGGCGGAGAGCCGGACAGCGCACCCGGACGCCGGACGGGTCCCGCACCGGGACCGCCAGCCGCCCGCCGCTTCGCCCCAGCTGCCCTTCCATCACCCCCGCCCGCGCTGAGCTCCGCGCTCGCGCGGGCCTTGCCATGCGAGGACCCATGACCGTGATCGCACTCCCCGCCGAGGCCGTGGCCGCTCCGCGCTGCACCGCGTGCGCCGGACGCCCCGCCCGCTGCATCGCCTCCTACAACGCGGGCGACCCCCGCGGCCTGACCCACGCCGACCGCCGCGCCGCCGAGGCCGGGCCCGGCGCGCACGTCCACGTCGTGCCCGACGCGGACGTGTTCGCCGTCGTCATCCCCCAGCAGTGACCCAAGAGACCCAACCTTCGACATCCCACTCACAGACAAGGACTTCGATCGTGAAGATCTTCGTCGGTCACGCCGACCTGGCCACGGCCGTCGGCTACGCCGCCCGCGCCCTGCCCCACCGCCCGCCCGTGCCGGTCCTCGCCGGCCTCAAGCTCACCGCCGCCGACGGCCAGCTCACCGTGGCCGCCTTCGACCACGAGGTCTCCGCCTACGCCACCGCGACCGCACGCATCGCCGCCCCCGGCAGCGTGCTGGTCTCCGGCCGCCTCCTCGCCGACATCACCCGCGCCCTGAAGGGCGAGGTGCACCTGGAGACAAAGGGCAACCACCTGCTCATCACCGCCGGCGTCGCCAGCTTCACCCTCCACACCCTGCCGCTTCAGGAGTACCCGACCCTGCCCGACCTCCCGGCCGCCGCCGGCACCGTCTCCGGCAAAGCCCTCGCCGCGGCCGTCGCCCAAGTCGCCATCGCCGCCAGCCGCGAACAGGCCCTGCCCGTCCTGACCGGCATCCACCTCGCCGCGACCGCCGACACCCTCACCCTGGCCGCCACCGACCGCTACCGCTTCGCCCTGCGCACCCTGCCCTGGGACTGCCTCACCGACATCCCCGACACCACCCACGCGGTCATCCCGGCCAAGGCACTGGCCGACACCACCAAGGACCTCGCCGACGACCATGTGGCCATCACCCTGCCCGGCAACAGCGGCCCCTTCGGCCTCCTCGGCGAGCACTGCCGCACCACCCTGCGCCCCCTCGACGGCAACCTGCCCAAGTACAAGGAACTGTTTCCGACCGAGTTCGCCACCCAGGCCACCGTCCCCACCGCCCCGCTGCTCCAGGCCGTCAAGCGCGTCGCCCTGGTCGCCGAGCGCTCCGCCCCCGTCCATCTGTCCCTCGCTCCCGGCGCCATCACCATCCGCGCCGGCGTCGCCGACCACGCCGAGGCCAGCGACCGCGTCGACGCCGACATCGACGGCGACCCGATGGACCTCGCCTTCAACCCCACCTACCTGACCGACGGCCTCCACGCGATCGACTCCGACACCACCCGCCTCAGCCTCACCACCCCCACCAAACCCGCCCTCCTCCGTGGCTCCAGCGACACCGACGACCAAGCGATGCGCTACCTGCTGATGCCGATCCGCCTCAGCGACTGAAGCGACCCGCCCCGACCGGCTCCGGGCAGGCTGCTGCCCGGCCGCCTGCCCGGCTGTCGCTCCTGAGCCGCAAGCGCCTGCTCCGCCGCTGTGGTTATGCGCCCGGCCTTCTCTTCTCACGCACCAGGCCGTCGTCGGTGTTTCGCATCATGCTCGCCACCCTGCACGGCCCGGTGTCCTGGACTCCGGGCCCGCAACCAGGACGTCGCCGTCCGGGTTGGCGGTTTGTCGGGCCCGACCAGATCAGGCACAGCAACGACCCGCAGGTCCGGCCTCATTGCCGGTCGCCCTGATCCACTACGACACCTCGTCGCGAACTGCGCCATCCCATCTGCTCAGAGCGGAAGCCGCTGCGGGACCGCTGAACCGCGGCCGGTGACCGCCGTTGGATCCTCTCAACCGGTGCTTCTTGCGGGCGCGGGGACGTCGGTTGGCACTGCGTCTGCCTGTGCCGATCGCTTCGTCGGCGACTGACCTCACGGCCTCGCACTCCCGAATCATCCGGGAGTGCGGGGCCTTTTGCGTTCCTGGAGCTCTTCCAGGTGCTCACCCGGCTGGCGTTCGGACCCGGCGTTGCGTCGAGTTCTCGGGCGCTGTCCGTGTCCTGGCAGGTGGTTGAGGGGTTATCACGGCGTGATAGCGCTCATCGGGCTTGCGGCCGGTGCCGTTGCAGGGGGAGCGGCTATCACGCCGTGATAGTCCGTGCAGCCGATGGTTCTACCTAGCTAACGTGTTGGATCTTGAGTCGGCGGGTGGCGTTAGTAAGGTGTCTCCATGGCTTCTACTGCTCCTACGGGCGACCGCGAGAAGGTCGTCTCCAAGCTGCCTGCGTGGCTACGACAAGACCTCAAGGTCCGGACCGCGCAGCTGGGCATCGAGATTCAGGCCGCTGTCGAGCAAGGCCTCGCCGACTGGTGCGGTCTCGCCTCGACCCCCGCGGCTGTCGACACCTCCGGGGCCGACTCGTTTTCCACCTGGCTGCCGCCGGGACAGTGGGCCACGTTCAAGGCCACGGCCGGCAACCGCAGCGTGTCGCTCACCCAGGGCCTCGCCCAAGCCGTGCAGTTGTGGCTGCAGAAGAACCCGGCGCCCTCCGTGAAGCGCCTGGAGACCCCGCGCCGCATCATCGTGTGCAACCAGAAGGGCGGCGTCGGCAAGACGGCCATCACCGCCGGGACCGGTGAAGCCATGGCCGAGGACCCGCACAAGCTCTACCCGGTGCGGATCTCCAAGCACTTCGCCGCCCTGCTCGAGCACGAAGGCGACCGGCACGCCGAGGACCCGCTGGAGATCGAGGACCTGCCGGGACTCGGCCTTCGTGTCCTGCTGGTCGACTTCGACCCCCAGTGCCACCTCACCAAGCAGCTCGGCTACAGTCCGCTGCCCATGGACGGCGACAGCCTCACCAAGCACATGGCCGGCGAGCCCGCCGGCGACCTGCGCGACCTGATCGTCCCCATCGAGGACGAGCGCTTCGGTGACCGCCTGCACCTCCTGCCCAGTTGCAACGACGCCTTCCTGCTCGACGTGAAACTCGCAGGAGTACGCGCCCGCGAAGCAGCCCTGGAGCGGGCCCTGGCCCCCGTCGAGCCGCTCTTCGACGTCATCCTCGTGGACTGCCCGCCCAGCCTCGGCCTGAGCATGGACGCCGCCGTCTACTACGGCCGACGCCGCAACAACGAGCCCGCCGGCTCCTCCGGCGCCCTGACGGTCGTCCAGGCCGAAGACAGCTCCGCCGACGCCTACGACCTGCTGACCTCCCAGATCGAGGACCTCCGCACAGACCTCAACCTTGAGATCGACTACCTCGGCATCGTCGTCAACCACTACGACGCCCGCCGCGGCTACATCGCCACCTCCTCCCTCCAAGCCTGGATGGACATAAAGGACCCCCGCGTCGTCGGCGTGATCGGCGACCTGAAGGAGCAGAAGGAAGCAGTCCGCCTCAAGCGGCCCCTGCTCGCCTACGCCCCCAAGTCCGACCAGGCCGTCGGCATGCGCGCCCTCGCGCGGGAGATCTCATGAGCAACAAGGCCGCACAACTCGGCGCCGGCTCCTTCGGCCAGGCGCGACCTGTCAGTGCCCGCCGGGCTGCGATCGGCGCCGCGACCGGCGTCCGCACCGAAGGCGTCCCCGACCCCACCGAACTGCCCGTCGCGATCATCAGCCAGAACCCCGACAACCCCCGCGACCACCTCCGCGACCTCCAGGACATCACCCAGAGCATCGAAGAGCTCGGGGTCATCAACGCCATCACCGTCGCCCGCGTCGACGCCTACCTGCGCGAGCGGCCCGACCGGGCCGGCGACCTCGACCCGGGCGCCAAGTACGTCGTCGTCGACGGCCACCGCCGCCTCGAAGGATCACGCCGGGCCGGGAAGACCACCATCAAGGTGATGGTCGACGACGCCCGCGTGGCCACCGACGAAGCCCTCCTCGAGGCTGCATTCGTCGCGAACTTCCACCGCGACGACATGACCGACCTCGAGCAGGCCCATGCCCTCGAAGCGCTGGTCAAGCTCTACGGCAGCCAGACCAAGGCCGCCCGCCGCCTGGGCATCTCCCAAGCCACCATCTCCTCGAAGCTGTCCCTGCTCAAACTCTCCCCCGAACTGCAAGCCGACCTCGCCAGCGGCAAGCGGCAGGTCGAGCACGTACGCAACCTCGGCAAGCTGAGCCCCGAAGAACAACGCGCGGCAGCCGACGCCCGCGCCGCCGAGGCCAAACGGCGATCCCAGCAGAACCGCCCGGACAGCCAGAAGACGCCTCCCGAACCTGCTCCCGAGCACGAACCGACGGCGAGCGCCGCTTATCACGGCGTGATAAGCGGCGACGCTGAAGCCCCAGCCTCACCGGCCACCCGCCCAGAGCCACAGCGGGCCCGGGCCGTACCTCAGCAGGCAGCCTGGGGCACGTCACGATCAACGGACGGCCATGCCGGTGTCCCGTGGCACGACGTGCCCGCGATTGCGCATCTCATCCGGGAGAATCTGTCACCAACGCAGAGGGAGCAGCTGATCGACCTGCTCTTGGACGAGACACGAAGCCCCGCCTGACCTGGCCCTTGGCCGAGCGACTACTGCAGCACCCACAGGGCTGGCGCTTGGACCAGCCCTGTACGGCATACCGCCCTGGACCTTGTCCACCGGCACATCGCAGATGTCCCCGCTGAGGGCTGACCAACAGCCGCAGGAACCTGGGCCTGCCTTGCGAGCCCTTCAGGGCAGAGACACCTTCTACGCGGGGGTGTTGACGCGCACCCCGGCCGACGTTTGAAGCCCTCCAGGGCTGATGACGACCGCGGACGGGCTGCGGCAGGCGATCCAGGCGCTGAAGTTGCGAGCCCTCCAGGGCTGATGACGACGTCCCGAACCCGAAGCCGAGCGCCGCGCGCCCGAAGCGTTGCGAGCCCTCCTGGGCTGATGACGACGAGGGCGGCGGCGCGCGGGTGGACGCCTGTTCGGTGTTGCGAGCCCTCCTGGGCTGATGACAACCGGATCCGCGGCTCGACTTGACGGTGTGCGTCGGGTGGTTGCGAGCCCTCCTGGGCTGATGACGACTGGAGCAAGGGCGGCAAGGACACCACCGAGGTCACGTTGCGAGAACTCCTGGGCTGATGACGACCCGCAGGATCGCGGCCTCCGCGGCGGCCACGGTCGGGTTGCGAGCCCTCCTGGGCTGATGACGACTGGTGCGGGCGCAGCGGGACGCACGCGCCGCCCAGGCGTTGCGAGCCCTCCTGGGCTGATGACGACGACGGAGGCCGGGCACGGGGGTGGGGCAGTGGCAGCGTTGCGAGCCCTCCAGGGCTGATGGCGACGCGAGAGCGCCCACCTTGGGAGCGGGAGGCCGTAGGTTGTTGCGAGCCCTCCAGGGCTGATGACGACCCCCACCCCCTGACCCTCGCGGGTCTCCAGTGAGACGTTGCGAGCCCTCCCGGGCTGATGACGGCGCCGCGCGCAGGCCGGCGGCGGTGGACCGTGCAAGTTGCGGGCCCTCCCGGGCTGATGACGGCAGGCCGCCTACGCAGGGGCGGGCTGCTTCCAGCAGAGTTGCAAGCCCTCCCGGGCTGATGACGGCCGACCACCCGCGACCGGTTCCTCGACTGCCCATCATGTTGCCAGTTCTCCCGGGCTAATGACGGCTCGTCGGCGCCCCCGACCCGCTGCTGAGCGTGCGAATGTTGCGAGCCCTCCCGGGCTGATAACGGCACACGGCCGGGCGGGACATGCGTCACCGGCTGCGGTTGCGAGCCCTCCCGGGCTGATGACGGCCGAGAACCGTGGCCTCGGAGACGCGGTTCTCCAGGTGTTGCGAGCCCTCCAGGGCTGATGACGACCCTATGGGACCTGCGTGACGGCATAAGGGGTGGGTAGTTGCGAGCCCTCCAGGGCTGATGACGACGGGCGGCACACGTGAGAGCTACGTACGGCCTGGACGCGTTGCGAGCCCTCCAAGGCTAATGACGACGAACGCTACTGCGCTCTCAATGGAGCGGGTTGCGTTGTTGCGAGTCCTCCAGGGCTGATAACGACGCGAAACGCCCAGCAGAACTACGCCTTCTGAGGCATGTTGCGAGCCCTCCAAGGGCGGATAACGACCGATGGCAAGCCGCAGGCCAGTGGCTGTTTGTCCGGCTGGGGGGAATGGGCGTTTTTGTAGCACTCTGGCGGTAGTGCATCACCGCTGGTCAGAGGCATGCTGTCGGCAGACTGCCGCAGGGTGCTGGCTTGTGCCCGGGTTGTTGAGGATCCGTTGTCGGTGGTGCTCGGTAGCGTTCAAGCCTAAGGTCCTCTGCCTTCGTCGGCGCTGGTCAACGGGTGCCGGGTGCGTGTGGCGCTGTATAGCACAGCCAGTGGGACGAATCATGGAATTTCTCGCAAATCATGTCTTAACGCTGGGCCGTGTGTAGCGTGCGGTGCTGTCTCCGGGTGGTTGTCGATGTCCCTGGGTGACGTGTGCTTGCCGTTAAGGGGAGTGGTGGGGTCTGTGCGGGTGAGGGTGGATGTGGCGGCGGGTGTGTCGGCTTTGTCGTGGGAGGACGTGCACGGGCCGGCGCGGGGTGTGGTGTACGAGCTCATCGGGAGTCAGCAGCCGCAGTTGGCGGAGCGGCTTCACGATGAGGGGTGGGCGGGGTCGCCGTTGAAGCCGGTGGGGGTGACGAGTCCGTTGTTCCGGGGGGCTCCGCGCCGGGCGGGTTTGTACACGACGTCTGATGACGGGGCGGTGTGGTTCGGGTCGCCGGTGCCCGAGATCGCTGGTGCGTTGGTGGGGGCGTTGGCGGGCCGTTCGCAGCTTCGGTGGGGGCGGGCGGTTTTGGAGGTGCGGGGGTTCTGCATCGATGCGGATGGGCCCGCGGCGGCGGGGGACGAGGTGGAGTTGTCCACGCTCACGCCAGTGTTGCTGAAGCACGAGAGCCGGTACCTGCTGCCGGAGGACGAGCTGTACGTGGACCGGTTGCTGGCGAACCTGGCGCACAAGGCTGATGTGCTGGGGCTCGCGGCGCCGGAGGATGTGCAGGTGGTGGAGGCGGGGCCGCGTCGGCGGTTCCTGGTGCAGGGGGCGCCGCGGATCGGGGCGACGGTGCGGGTGCGGATGCGGGCCGAGGCGGATTTCGTGGCGGCGATCCGCTCCTGGGGGTTGGGGCTGTGCACGGTGCAGGGCTTCGGGTGGGTGCGGTGACCACGGCGGCTGCCGATCCATTGAGGCTGACGAGTCACCCGCTGCAGCGCTGCGGCGCCTGGTCGGTCGCCGTCCTTGCGGGGCGCACGTCGCCGCGAGAGGTGTCCGCGGCGGACGTGGACGGAGTGGTCGCGCTCCTGGTGGAGGACGTGTGCGCGGCGGCGTCGGCCGACAAGGAGCGGGACAAGGCAGCGTACGACTGGTGGAAGGTGCTGCTGTCGCTCTACCCGAATTCGAAGGCGACGCACAGTAAAAGGCCCAAGGACCCGGCGGTTCTGGAACCGGCGATCGCGGAGTTGTTCCGTCCCGACGACGTCGGTGGTGGCCGGGTGTGGCCGTGTGTGTTCTGCGGAGCCTCGGCCGGTGTGGCGTGGACGAAGATGCTGCTGCCGATGTTCGATTCGGACAAGGCGGTGAACACCCTGCCGCCGGGGGTGTCGGGCTGGCCGGTGTGCCGCGGTTGCCGGGTGGCGATGTGGGCGCTGCCGTACGGGGCGTGGGTGACCGCCGGGTCGGCGACGGTGCTGACGTGCGAGGAGCCGGCCGCAGAACGGGCATTCGTGGCGCGGAACGTGCGGCGGGCGCGGCAGGTCATGCAGGTCGGGTTCGACGGGTTGCCGGCCACGGCGCGCCCGGAGCGCGTGGTGGCGGAGGCGTTGCGGCGGCTGGGGCCGGATCTGCCGTCGGCTGCGGTGTTGTGGTCGTTCCGCAACGACAACCAGGAGCCGTGGCTGCGGGTGACGCACACCCGCCGCGGTACCGCCCGGTTGCTGTCCGTGGTGGACGGGCAGGGGCCGCTGCGCGCGGGCTGGCACCTGCTGGTGAAGGCCCTGACCATGCGGGACAAGGCCGGTCACATCATTCGGGACGGCCGCCATGAGGTGCCTCGGTTGCTGTTCGAGGCCGAGGACGGCCGCAGCAGGTCGCTGTTGTCGCAGGTCTTTCAGTCGCTGGCCGACCAGGACCGGTCGTGGTCGCCGTATGGGCGGCAGGTGCTGGCGCGGCTGGGTGTCACGTATGCCAAGGAGATGTTCGGTATGGAGCCGAAGCTGGACGCGGTCGCGGCGCTGCTGGCCGACTGGATCGCGCACGGCAGTTCCAGCTCACGAGGAAAGTTCGCGCAGTACCGGGCGGTGGCGCTCAAGCCATTCCAGCTCGGGCAGTTGCTGATGCAGGCGCAGGCACGGCTGCTGCTGGACGGGCGCGCCGCGCCCGCCGGCCCGAAGGAGTGTGAGCCGGTGCTCACGCGGCGCTCCCGGGGTTGGGAGACGCGGATGCTGCTGTTCTTCGCCGTCACCGAGCTCCTCGCGCAGCGCGGCGTCGCGCTGGGCGAGAAGGCCGACGGCGAGCACGAGGAGCGGATCGAGCAGCTGGTGGAGCAGCCGATCCTGGCACCGGACGAGATCGAGGACGAGGGCGGAGAGGACGCGGCCTGATGACATTTCTGGCGGGGAAGATGGTGCTGTCGATCGAGGCGGGGGCGCCGAACAACGCCAAGGGCGAGGAGACGACCGCCCGGGTGAAGACGGCGCGGGTGCGTGGTCGGACCTACCCGTACATCTCGGCGCAGGCGGGCCGTCGCTGGATCCGCGAGGGCATGATCGAGTTGGGTGCGCTGCCGTCGCCGGTGGAGCGGGTGGGTAAGGCGCAGGGCAAGGCGCAGAAGGCGAACACGGCCGCGGATCCGGTGCGGTATGCGGACGACGACTTGTTCGGGTACATGCGCACGGGGGCGAAGAAGGACGACGCGGCGACCGCGTTGCGGGACAGCCCGTTCATGGTGGGGACGTTCATGTCGGTGGAGCCGGCCAGGCCGACGCATGACTGGGGGGTGATGGCGCGCGGGGTCAGTGAGCCGGTGCTGCACGGGCACGAGTTCTACACCGCGGACCTGGCGTCCCCGTTCCTGCTGGACTTGCCGAGGATCGGCACGTTCACCCTGCCGTCGGCGAACGGCTCGGGTCGGCCGAACTACCTGTCACAGGAGGGGGCGTTGGCGGTGGCCCAGGCGATGTCGCTCGGGGCCGCGAGTGTGCAGTTCCGCGGGCAGGGTGCGGTGCGGTTGCCGATCGAGGAGCGCCGCAGCCGGGCGGCGCTGCTGCTGGAGGCGTTGGCGCATCTCAGCGGTGGCGCGAAGAAGGCCTTGCACTACGGCGACCGGGTGCCCACCTTGCTGATGCTGGTGCCGTTCAAGGGCGGGGTGAACCCGCTGGCGTACTGCATCGCCGGGGACGAGGACGGCGGCGGTCTGCGGGTGCGTGGGGAGGTGTTGCGGGCGGAGTTGGCCGCCTGGGAGGGCGAGTGGGAAGCTCCGGTGCGCGTCGGCTGGCGGCCCGGGTTCCGCGAAGAACAGCGCAAGGCGTTCGAGGAGGCCTTGCGGGGGGAGATCGCGGACGGCCGGGTGGTGATCGACCATCCCCGCACGATCCTGCGGTCCTTGGCCGGACAGATCCGGGCCGGGGAGATGGACGCCTGGTTCGACGACCCGCAGCGGTGAGCGCGCCCGTGCCCGACAGTGCTGAGCCGCTGACCGTGTGGCGGCTGGACTTTCATGCGCCGGTGGCGTCCTTCCGCGACCCGCTGTTCCCCGGCGTCACCCGTGGCCTTCCCGTGCCGCCGCCGTCGACGGTGCGCGGCATGCTCGCCGCCGCCACCGGCCGTCAGGCCGAGAACATGCCGCTGGGCATGGCTGCTTGGTCGCAGGGAGCGGGGGTGGACACCGAGACCTACCATCCGATCGCGGCCGATGGCGGCAACCCGGCCGCGGCCGGCCGGGTCCGTGCGGGCAAGGGCGGCACCACCATCCGTGACCGCCCGTTCCTGACCGGCGTCCACCTGACCGTGTGGCTGCCACACCCGGACGGCGAACGCATCGCACGCGCCCTGCGTCGCCCGGTACATGCCCTGCGGCTGGGCCGCTCCCAGGACTTGGTCCACCCTCTCGAGGCCCGCCGTGTCACGCTGCGGCCGCGCGACCGGGCGAGTGTCGGGTATGCGCTCGCCCCCTCGGACGGTCACCAAGCCCCGGCCGCGATGGTGCTCCGCCTGGCCGCCAGCGTCTCCACCGACCGCCTGCACACGGTGTGGCAGGACTACCTGTGGTGCGACGTCGCCGAAGGCGAGCAGCCCGTACGCGGCGCCTACGCCGACGACGAAGGGCAGGCGGTATGGCTGCTTCCCGCGTGACTTCGGCGAACGGACACCCATCCCGTCGGTCTCTGGCCGACACCCGGGCCAAGTCCAAGCCCAAGCAGGACCCGGAGCGGCTCACCGCCCATTCCCGCACCGTCCACGACACCGTCGGCCAGATCCGCGACCGCATCGGTTCCCCAGGTGTCCTGGCCCAGGTGCCCGGCTTTTGGGATTGGATCCCTCGTGCCGGGCTGCTGCACGACGCCGGCAAAGTCGCGGAAGGCTTCCAGCGTTCGGTTACCGCGGGTGAGCCCTGGGGGGAGCGTCACGAGGTGCTGTCCTTGGCCTACGTCGATCTGCTCGCTGAGGCCTGCCGCTGGAGCGGCCGGGACCGACTGATGGTCGCCACACTGGTGGCCACCCACCACCGCGCTCTCTTCCCGGGCGGCGGGCAGGGCAAGCGGACCCTGACCGAGCAGTACAACGAGCACACGGTGTGGGAGGAGGCGTTCACCAAGCGGCCCCACCTGGGCGGCTTACAGATTCAAGTCACCCCGGAGCTGCACCGCGAGTTGCTGGCGTGGTTCTGCGGAGCCCTCGCCGCCGACCTGCCCCCGGTCGGGGGACCCAAGCTCGCGCACCGGGCCCGGGCGCTGTTCGTGGAACTCACCCAAGCCTGGCGTGAGCCCGTTGACCCCGAGCAGGGGCTGGTGGCGGTGCTTGCGCAAGGGGCACTCACCCTGGCCGACCACACCGGCTCGGCCCACGTCCGCCTCCAGACCCACCTGCCCCTGCCGCTGGACTACCTCACCCGCCTGGCGCGCCCCTACCTGCACCAGCGGCAGGCGGCCGATACCAACGACCATCTGATCCTGATCGCGCCCACGGGCAGCGGGAAGACCGAAGGCGGCCTGGCCTGGGCAGGCCGCCAGGTCACCTCCATGCCCGGGCAGCCCCGCCTGGTGTGGGTGCTGCCCTACCGCGCCTCCATCAACGCCACCGCCCGCTGGTTCGCGGAGAAACTGGATCCTCCTGCCGGAGCCGAGGAGGCGGACATCGGCATCCTGCACAGCACGGTCGCCCAGACCCTGCTCACCCAGGCAGCCGACGACGACTGCCCCACCGACGACACCAGCGGCACTGCTCCCGCCGTCGGAGGCACCCCGGCTCCCCGTTCCGCACCGGCCGCCGCCACCCCGAGCGGCCCCAAGCCGGCCACCGGCTCCGAGCCGACGGCGGCGATGGCCCGCCAAGCCCGCGCCCGGGAGAACGCGATGCGCTTGTTCACCCAACGCGTGCGCGTGTCCACCCCGCACCAACTGCTGCGCGCTGCCATCGCCGGCCCCACCCACTCCTCGGTCCTGCTGGAACAGGCCAACTCCCTGTTCGTGCTGGACGAGCTGCACGCCTACGACCCGGTCACCTTCGGCCGCCTGTGCGCCGCCATGAACCTGTGGGAACGCCTCGGCAGCCGCGTCGCCGTCCTGTCCGCCACCCTCGCACCCCCCATGACCAACCTCATCCGCGACAGCCTGACCCGGCCGGTCACCCTCCACCGCGCACCCGCCGGAACCAGCCCCGACCGGCACCGCCTCGTCCTGGACGACACTCCCCTCACCGACCCCGCCAGCCGCCAGGTGCTCGAGGAGTGGATCCTGGCCGGGTACAGCGTCCTGGCCGTGACCAACACCGTCGCCATCGCCCAGCACCTGTTCGACACCCTCGCGCCCATCGCCCGGGAACGCCACCCGGGCGAGGAGGACGCGGCCCTGCTGCTGCACTCACGCTTCCGGCACCGCGACCGCGCCGGCATCGAAAGGCGCCTGCATGCACGCCACCACGAACGCACCGGACACGAGCCGGCGCACCGCGGAGGGCTCGTCGTGGCGACCCAGGCGGTGGAGGTGTCCTTGCGCCTGGACTTCGACCGCAGCGCCGTGGAAGCCGCTCCCATCGAGCCCGTCGCGCAGCGCGCCGGACGCGTCAACCGCCGCGGTCTGCACCCCGAAGGCCCCGTCGCCTTCCGCGTGCACCGCGGCGAGTCCCCCGCCCCCTACCCCGCGCCCGCGGTCGACGCCGCCTGGCAGGCGTTGACCGCCCTCACCACCGCGGGCACCGACACCCTGTCCGAACAGGACATCGACCACCTGCTGCACCTGGCCTACGACACCGACTGGGGCCGCTCCTGGGCGCAGCAGGCCCGCAAGGCCCGGGACGACTTCGCCACCGCGTTCCTCACCTTCGACGAGCCCTTCCGCGACCGCAGCGAGTTCGCCAAGCGACTCGATGAGGCGTTCGACGGCGCAGAAGTGCTCCACACCGACGACATCGAGGAGTTCCACAGGCTGGCCAAGGGCCCGGACGGAAACCCGCTGCGGGCCGCCGGGCTGCTCATCCCCGTCCGCTACGGCCAACTCCGCCAACTGCACGCCGGCTTCGACAAGAGCCTGAACGTGCACACCACCAGCGCCGACTACGACCCCGCCACCGGCCTGCACATCCCCACCAGCGCCACAACGCCGCCGCCCGCCGTGCAGGAGACCGTCCTGTGACCGCACACCGGCCCCACCCCGCCGACGACTCCGCCTCCCTGGGCGGCGTGCACATCAAGTACCTGCACCACTGCCCCCGCCAACTGTGGCTGTACACCCGCGGATACCGCCCCGAGCACGCCAGCGACCTGGTCGCCTTCGGCGAGGTCGTCGACGCCACCACCTACACCCGCCGCCGCGACATCGACCTCGGCGAAGCCAGGATCGACTGGGTCACCACCGGCGCCATCGTCCACGAAACCAAGTCCTCACGCGCACCGGCGCCCGCCCACGCCGCCCAGGTGCGCCACTACTGCCTGCTGCTGGAACGCCGCGGCATCACCGTGCGCAGCGGCGTCGTCCACTACCCGCTCATCCGCCGCACCACCGACGTCCCCTGGGACGCCCAGGCCCGCGCCGAAGCCGAAGCCGCCGAAGCCCGCGCCCAAGGCGTCATCGACGCCGTCACCCCACCCGCGCGCCTGCCGCGCCGCGACTGCCGGGGCTGCTCCTACACCGACTACTGCTGGGGGGACTGATGGCCGCCATCGGCCGCACCTACTGGCTCACCGAACCGTGCCGCATCCGCCGCGAGGACAACAGCATCCGCATCGAACGCGCCGACACCACCCCGGTGCGCATCCCCATCACCGACATCCGCGACCTGGTCGCCTTCGACCACCTGGACATCAACACCTCGGCGATCTCCCTGCTGTCCCGCAACGGCGTCACCGTCCACGTCCTGGACCACTACGGCAACTACGCCGGCAGCGTCACCCCGGCCGAGTCCATGTCCTCCGCCACCGTCCTGCGCCGCCAAGTCCACCTCACCTCCCACCCCGACACCCGCCTGCCCACCGCCCGCGCCCTCGTCCACGCCGCCGCCGACAACATCCGCTGGTCCCTGGACACCCACCTGCTCGACCCCGCCCTGGACACCCTGCGCACGGCCCTGCCCGACTGCCACACCAGCGAAGAGATCATGGGCCAAGAAGGCAACTTCCGCCGCACCGCCTGGGAAATCCTCGACACCCTCCTACCCCCCTGGCTCCGCCTGAACGGACGTACCCGCCGCCCACCCACCAACGCCGGCAACGCCTTCATCAGCTACGCCAACGCCATCGTCTACGCCCGCGTCCTGACCACCTTGCGCACCACCCCGCTCCACCCGGCCGTCGGCTTCCTCCACTCCGACACCGACCGCCGCCGCAACACCCTCGCCCTCGACCTCGCCGAACCCTTCAAACCCCTGTTCGCCGAACGCCTCCTGCGCCGCGCCGCCGCCCAGAAGTCCCTCAAGCCCAGCGACTTCGAAACCGACATCGGCCGCGCCTCCCTCAGCAAGGACGGCCGCAAGAAGGTCTCCACCCTCATCAGGGACGAACTGGCCACCACCGTCCACCACCGCTCCCTGAAACGGAAGGTCAGCTACGAGGAGATCCTCCACCTCGAAGCCCTGAAGCTGGTCCGCCTGTGCCTGGAGGACCGCCCTTACAAGCCTTTCCGCCCTTGGTGGTGACGCGGGTGTTCACCGTCCTCGTCTACGACACCGCCGTCGAACGCAATCCCCGTGTGCTGAAGACCTGCCGCAGATACCTCCACTGGGTCCAGCGCAGCGTCTTCCAAGGTGAACTCACCACCGCCCAGTACCGCGCTCTCATCGCCGAACTCGGCACCGTGATCAACCCTGACCACGACAGCATCATGACCTACACCGCCCGGGCCCCCGACCTCATCACCACCCATACCCTCGGCCGGCAGCTCGGCGGTCCCGGCGACGTGCTGTAGAACAGCAACCAGCACCAAGCCGCAGACTCGCCCCTCGCCCCTCGCGCCACAAGCCTCTGACCAGCACAGATGCACTACTGCCGGATCGCTGCAAAGTCCCACGCCACCGACAGTGAGACGCACGCTATGACCTGGGACTTTACCCTCGGGTCGTGATCAGCCCTGGAGGGCTCGCAACAATTTCAGCGGCGTGGGGCTCCTCACCTGCACCTGTCGTGATCAGCCCTGGAGGGCTCGCAACGCTTCGGGGGCGGGGCGCTCGGCTTCGCGGGCAAGTCGTGATCAGCCCTGGAGGGCTCGCAACCCTCGCGGACGGCGCCCACGGTGCCGCCCGGGATGGTCGTGATCAGCCCTGGAGGGCTCGCAACATCGTCATGATGGGGACTCCTGTCGCTGAAAGAGGGGTCGTGATCAGCCCTGGAGGGCTCGCAACACCTGATCCACCTGGTGATGTTCATCGTCATGGTGGGTCGTGATCAGCCCTGGAGGGCTCGCAACGCGTTCGGGGCCCGCCCGGCGGCACGGGAGTACCTGGTCGTGATCAGCCCTGGAGGGCTCGCAACAGCATCTCGGTGGCGTCGATGACGTGATCGTCGGTCGTCGTGATCAGCCCTGGAGGGCTCGCAACACCTGCTCGTCCAGGGACGGCGCGTCCGTCTCGGGTCGTGATCAGCCCTGGAGGGCTCGCAACGCGGCGCGGTCGGTGTCGCCGGTGTTGACGGCGTTCGTCGTGATCAGCCCTGGAGGGCTCGCAACGTGTCGAAGGCGGCCAGCTCCATCGCCTGGGGGCGGGTCGTGATCAGCCCTGGAGGGCTCGCAACGCATCTGGAAGTTGGAGTTCCAGCGGCGCGGGGCCCGTCGTGATCAGCCCTGGAGGGCTCGCAACCGAGCCGCCGGGGGTCGCGCATCCGCTCCCCCTCCCGTCGTGATCAGCCCTGGAGGGCTCGCAACCCGCTTGTACGGCCACGCCTCCGGCCCGGCTCGTACGTCGTGATCAGCCCTGGAGGGCTCGCAACCTGGCCGGGCGGCCCGCCACGCCCGGGAACGCGCCGGTCGTGATCAGCCCTGGAGGGCTCGCAACGCTGGTGGGACCCCATCACCGCCCTCACCGGAGTACGTCGTGATCAGCCCTGGAGGGCTCGCAACCGGTAGTACCAAGGCCCGCGTCCGGATTTGGTCCTGTCGTGATCAGCCCTGGAGGGCTCGCAACGACCTGGCGGTCGGGGGCGGGATACTGCGAGTTGGGTCGTGATCAGCCCTGGAGGGCTCGCAACGCATCCTCACTGAGCGTGGTGAACGGCCCCTCGTGTCGTGATCAGCCCTGGAGGGCTCGCAACCGGAGGGCGCGGCGCGGCGCACCATCCGCTCCGGGTCGTGATCAGCCCTGGAGGGCTCGCAACCCCACGCCATCAACGCCGGGCAGACCGCGGTCTTCCGTCGTGATCAGCCCTGGAGGGCTCGCAACTACTCGCGCCACAGCGCCACGTCGGCCGCGATCTCCGGTCGTGATCAGCCCTGGAGGGCTCGCAACCCGGACCACGCGGGCCGCCGCCGCTCGAAGAGGCCGGTCGTGATCAGCCCTGGAGGGCTCGCAACGCGGCGAACCGAGCCTGGGCGTGCAGGCGCTCGCTCAGGTCGTGATCAGCCTGGAGGGCTCGCAACAGCCAGTCTTGGGCCATGGCCCGCATCCGGTCCGCGTGTCGTGATCAGCCCTGGAGGGCTCGCAACCCCCATAGGGCTGCCAGGTGGGCCCCGCCCGGACCGGGTCGTGATCAGCCCTGGAGGGCTCGCAACAGGAGATGGGCCCCGCGCCCGCCCGTGGTGGCCTGGTCGTGATCAGCCCTGGAGGGCTCGCAACGGCCGCACGACAACACCCCCTGCGAGGACGTCACCAGTCGTGATCAGCCCTGGAGGGCTCGCAACGCGGGATCAACGTCACCAACGGCAGCGGCAACACGTCGTGATCAGCCCTGGAGGGCTCGCAACTCCATCTCGAAGCAGATCTGAAGCGCCTGCTCGAGGTCGTGATCAGCCCTGGAGGGCTCGCAAGACGTACTCCGCCGCGTAGCGCGCCGTCTCGTCCACCGTCGTGATCAGCCCTGGAGGGCTCGCAACGCGAGCCGGTCACGCACAAGGACGACTCGCCAGACTCGTCGTAATCAGCCCTGGAGGGCTCGCAACGACTGGGGGTGTGCAGATTTACCGTGGTGACATTGTCGTGATCAGCCCTGGAGGGCTCGCAACATCCTGGTGCGCTCCACGGCGCGGGCCACGTCCCGGGGTCGTGATCAGCCCTGGAGGGCTGGAGGGCTCGCAGCTTGGCCCGCTTGCGGAGATGGTCACGCTGTTGTGTCCGTTCACGGTGAGGTGGTCGGTGGCCGCCATTGCGGCCATGTCGGCTGTTCGAAGGATGGGTGGGCTGGGGCAGGCGTCTTGGCTAGGTGGCGGTGACGGTGACGGGCACGTTGGGGCAGTCCGCGGCGAGGGTGGCGAGTGTTTCGTGTTCGGCGGGGTCGACGGTCAGCTGCCAGCGGTGCTTGATGGCGGTCCAGTCGGTGATGTAGTGGCAGATCACCGCCTGCTCCGGTGGTAGCCAGGTGGTGGGGTCCTGGTCGGCTTTGGACCTGTTGGACCGGGCGGTGACCGCCACCAGCGCCCGCGCGTCGCCGAGGTCGTTGGCGTAGGCCTCGCGGCGGGCGGCGGACCAGCCACTGGCGCCGCTGTCCCAGGCCTCGGCGAGGGGAACCAGGTGGTCGATGTCCAGGCCGCGGGCGTCGGTGACCTCGGTGTCGTCGTACCAGGAGAACCAGGCGCCCCCGCTGAGGGTGCAGCGGCCAGTGACGTGTGGCGGGTCGACGGCTTCCTCGAGGAGGACTTCGGCGCGGGTGGTGCAGCCGTCGCGGTCGGCGTCGACCCAGTGCCGGAAGGAGGAGCGCTGGTACCCGGCCCGGTTCTCCTCGGCGACGGGCAACTCGTCGATGGCGGCGCGCAGGGGCAGGGAGATCTGCTCGGCGCGGGCCGGCGCTGCGGGCAGGGCGGTGAGGCAGGCTGCGGCCAAGGTGGCCGCCACTGCGGCGCGGCGTGTGGTCTTCATCCCTGATGCATGGGCCGTCGCGCCTTTCGGTATGCGCGCGGGCACCACCGGTCACTCGCTCGGGTGGCGTGCGGGTCCGTCGTGGGGGAGCGCGGCGCGGCCGGGCGCCGCGGAGCGCGGCCTGGGTGCCAGGAGAGCGGCTTCGTGCGGGTGCGGTGGTGGTGCAGGTGGTTGAGGATCGCGGTGTGGATGCGGTGTTGCAGCCTCCGGTGGAGCCGATGCTCGCCCGGCCCGTGGCGGCCCTGCCGGGCCCGGGTGTGTTGCCGGGTGGGGTGGTGTTCGAGCCGAAGTGGGACGGGTTCCGGGTGGTCGTGTTCGCTCGCCGGGACCGGGTGCTGGTGCAGTCTCGGCGCGGGGCCGACTTCACCGCAGCGTTCCCCGAGATCGCCGCCGCGGCCGTCGACCTGGCGGAGCTCGGCGAGGACGCCGTTGTGGACGGCGAGGCCGTCATCTACGGTGCGAGCGGCCGGCTGGAGTTCTCCGCGCTCCAGCGCCGCCTGACTGCTGGCCCCGCCGCCGCCCGGTTGGCCCGCACCGAGCCCGCCCACCTAGTCGTCTTCGACCTCCTCGCGCCAAGGCACCGTGCTGCTGCGCTCCCCCTACCGGCGGCGCCGCGCCGCCCTGGAGGAGCTGTTCGCCTCCTGCGGCCTGACGGCGCCGTGGGCGCTGTCTCCTGCCGATGCCGACCCGGCCCGGGCGCGGGAGTGGATCGAGCAGTGGGCGGCGGTGGGCGTCGAGGGCGTGTTGTGGCCAAGGGCGCCCGCCCGGACCTACCAGCCTGGCCGCCGCGGTTGGCTGAAGATCCGCTCCCGGCACACTGCCGAAACCCTCATCGGCGCCGTCACCGGCCACCGCGCACACGCCGACACCCTGCTGCTGGGCCGCTATGACACCGACGGCCTGCTGCGCCTGATCGCCCGCACCACCCCGCTCACCGATACGGCCGCCGACGACGTCGCCCGCGTGCTCGTCCCGGCCGGGCCCTCTCATCCCTGGCGGGGGATGCGGATCACCGCGCGGTGGGGCAGCCGTGAGCCGCTGGCGTTCACCTGCGTGGAGCCCGCCGCGGTGGTGGAGTTCTCCGGTGACACAGCCGTCGACGCCGGGCGCTGGCGGCACCCGGTACGTGCGCTGCGGCTGCGTCCGGACCTCGCCTCGGCCGATGTGCCGACGGCTGGAGCTGGCTACACCCCACTGGGTGAACACACACGCCCTCGGCGTTGAGCGCGGCGTACTCGACCACGTAGGGGAGGACCGGCCGGCTGTGTCCCTGCCGCCGTCATGTCGGTGTGGTTCAGGGCACTCGCGTCTCCACCCGGGCCGGGCCTTCGAGGGTGTGCCTGAAGGGAGGTGGTGATCTCGGCGTGGTGGAGAGGTCCTTGGGCCGGGCAGGTTGTCCGCAGGTGGATGCGGGGTGATTATTCGAACACAGGCGGAATTATGCACTCCGGTCGAGCCTTGCTTGAGTGCAGGCGGTGGGTCGCCCAGCAGCACGTTTGCGGTCGCTGCGGGAGCAGCTGCGAGACTCGACGCATTTAGCACACAAGTAACTGTGCAGTAGTGCGGGGCCGATATTCGCTCGAAAGGATGACGCCCACACTTGTGCTTTGTGGTTGGGGCAGCGAGAGGGGGCGCGGCTCCTGCGGTTGTATGCGCGTAACCCCGGCTTGTTCGTGTCGTGTAAAGGGGCGCGGATAGTGGAGCGGCGTACCACCGGAGGCGCCTTGATCCGACCGGTGCTTCGATGGGCAATCGGTTCCGCCCGCGCGCGCCCTCCAGCTCGTGACCGTGTCTACTCCAGGTCTCGTTGCCTTGCTGCGCTCATGGATGACCTGTTCAGCGGGCATGTGGGGCGCGGGCTGAGGGCTTGCCGCTGCTTGCGCGACGGTGCTGCTGCTCCTTGCAGATGCACGTGAAAATGCACGGCAAAATGCACGGAGGCAGCTTGTTATTCGGGCAGGGCCCAGGATTCTGGACAGGGATGATCAGCACGAAAGGCAGCCGCTGCGGCAGGGGATCGCTATTTCGGGAACTTGCCTGGTCAAACCCACGACATATCGACGATCTCGTTGGCGTCGCGCGTGAGCGGTCCGGTACGGTCCGGAGAGAAGGAGGACCCTGGCGGGTCTGCCAAACCGAAGCCAGGGCCCATCCCGTGATGTCTCCGACCAAGAAAGGGCTAGGCCCGTGCTTGACCAGTCGGCGGGGCGACCGCAGAAGCCGCCCACTGCCTTCGACCGTAGCATCCCGCCAACAGTCGCTGTTGAAACGTGGCGGGGCATTGACTTTCACCTCAGCTTCCGCCTCAGCACGTTCGTCGCGCTCCTCGTGCTCCCGCTGGTGCTCATTACGCAGCCCCCACCAGGTCCCGCGCTCCTCGCTCCGGTGATGTGCCTTGCCGTCATCGGTGGCCGCTTCTGGTGCCACGACCGGCGCGTTCGCGTCGCCTGACACACGCCGGACACGGGGCCCGGCGACTCAACACCGGGCCCCGTATCCCCCGGCCACTCGCCCAGCCCGGGCGCCAACACTCATCAACCCCCGACACGAGCGCGGAGCGAAGTCCGCCGTGTTGGGCAGCCCCTCCCACCTACGTTCCCTCGAAAGTGGGAGGGCAGCAGCAGAGGAACACCCATGGGGAAGCGCGAGCGCACCGCGAAGTGCGCCTACTGTAAGACGACGTTCGATCTGCCCATGCTGGGCCGCCCGCCGCAGTGCTGCAGTGACAAGTGCCGGCGGGCCAAGCGGTCCAAGCGCGCCGCCAAGCCGGTGCCGGAGGTGCGCGACGACGACCTGCGCCGCTCACTGCGCAAGATCAGGCAGCACGGCGCCGCGCTGGAGCAAGCCCTGGCGAACGCCGCGGCCGACCCCCGCTCAGTGCTCCAGTACGCCGCCGCTCTCGAGAAGGAAGCACTCATTCTGAGCGCGCTGGCGACCGCCAGGACGCGCGATCGGAGCAACCAGGCGACCTGGACCTACATCGGCACGCTGTACGGCCTCAGTCGCACGACCGCCTCGGCCCGCTTCAGGAGGGACCTGTCCAACCTCTCGGGCGACCACGCACCCGACGGTTCGGGGCACACCCCGCCAGGGCCCCCGGCTCCCAGACCTCCGCAGCCGTCCAACGACCCACCCAGGCCTGCCGCCCCGAAGAACGATTTCGCCGCACACCCCCTGGGCTTGTACCTGCCGCAACCGTCCACCGGGCCCATCACCTACCGACACTGCTACTTCCCAGACCCACTGGAGTACTGGCCCGACACCAGTACCTCCCAGGCCCACCCGCCCAAGGACGGGCCTTGGCGCTACTTCCAGTACTTCCACGCTCCCGGCATCCGCCTCACGCCCCCCGGCAGCGCCGGACCGCGCGGGGGAGAGCCGCCCGGACTCCCCCACCTGTAGGCCAGCCACCCACCGGGGACACCACCGTCACGGCCGAACTCCCGGAGAAGACGCCCATGCCCGTGCCCGCCGAACCTTCCACCACCCCACCGCTCGACCTGTCCCTGCCTGACACCTTCGTCGCCTTCTACGTCCTCTACCACCGCCATTACCTCGAGTACGCGCGGTTGCGGCTCGGCTCCCATGAAGCCGCAGTGCAAACGCTCCGCGAGACCTTCGGCGAGCTCGCCCTGGCGTGGGACTACGTGCTGAGCACCCCCAGCCCCTCCGCTCACGCGTGGGCCGTCTTCACACGACACGTACGAGACCGCGCCCACACGCCACAGCGGCGCCGCCTGTTCCTGCGCCGCCCGGGCCGCTCGGCACCGCCGCCGAGTCACTCCGCGCTGTGCCGGCGCCGGGACCTGGACGACGACATCGACATCCTGCGACGCTTGAAACACACGGACACCCAGATCGCCGAGCTCACGGGCATGCACGTCGCAGATGTTCGGGCCGCACCAGTGCGCCACCAGCGACGCCCGCACAACTGACCTGACTACACCCACAGAGCGGACGGCCGCGCGGGCGGCGTGCACGCCACGAGCGCACGCAGTGGTTCAGGGCTGGTTGAGGATGACCCTGCACCGGGGACAGACCATGGCGCTGTTGCGTCCATAGCGGTGGATGGGGGCGGCGCAGCGCTTCCAAATCCGGAAGGGACTGTTCAATGACTCGAACAAGCGGCCCGTCCGGTCCCGGGACCGGACGGGCCGTCTGCGCGTTGCGCTGTCTGTCCGTCCTGACCAGTCCTGCTAGTACGCGTGACCTACGCCGCGCATTGCGGCTTTCAAGAGTAATCAGCTATTCGAGCTGTATAGGAAGGTTGCGCTGCGTACCATCCGTTCATGACAGAGCAGTGGATCTCAGCCCTCAGCTTCTCTTCCTTCCAGCCTCCCGTGACAGCGGAGGGGCATCCGGCTTCCACGGACCTCCGCAGCAGCGTTCAGGACACCGCCATACGCTGGCAGTCGTACAGCAGCCGGGGAGGCATGGCCGGCATAGCCTCAGGGACCTCCTTGAGGGAGGCCGGAGCGCCGGGGCCATATGGGCCGCTGATGAACCGGGTGGTGGAAATCCACGGGCTGGCGGGAAGCATCGGCGAGCAGCTCACCTTGGCCTGGGCCGCTGAGCAGGATGCCCAGCGCTGGCAGTCACCGGACGTCTACCGGGATCCGGAGCACCTGGAGAGCTTGGCCTACGCCACGTGTATGGCGATCCGGGCGCTGTGCGAGATGAGCACCCACTTCCTGCTCGGCGCCGCGCACAGCCTCGCCAACCTGGTCCTGCGCGTGGTGCTGTGTGACCCGGCCGCAGCCGCCGTGGTCAACACCGACAAGAGGAACAGCAGAGCCCAGGGGTTCCCTCCCGGTAGCGATCTCAAGGCCGCCTGGCTGACCTTCTCCCCCGCCGGAGAGGTGTGGGCCAAGACGCTGCCGCAGGCGGCCGCTGAGTCCGGACTCCAGGCGATGAGCAAGCTGGTGGAGCGGCTGCTCGTGCTGCGGCGCGACGTCCGGTTCGAAGCGCTCGATGACCGGCGGGGCACGGACTACCACCGCCACCGACCCCAATCCGTCAAGCACACTTCACCGCGTGTCGGCATCTGGTCCCGCGACGAGACGACCGGCGTCTCGCGAACCGTGGTGGTCGGGGCGAACGAAGACGCCCGCCGGGACGAAGCCGCAGTCCACCGAATTTGCGTCGAGGCCCTGAGCTGCATTCACGAGGCCATGACGGACCTCGAACCACTGATCGCCGAGGCACTCGAGGCGTGCCATCTCGTGTGGGCCCCCAAGGCTCTCTAGCGGCAGAGCCCGCCGTCTCCCCACCGTCGGGGACCTTGGCGTGCCTGGCGGGTGGGGTGGTCGTTTTCGGGCGGGTGTGGTCGGGATCTGTCACGCCTGTTGGGCGGCGGGTCGATTATGTGCTCTGAGTGATTGATTGCGGACTGCGTGCAACTCCGGGGGTGCGCGGGACGGCATAAGGGGTGGGTACGACGGCGTGCTCACTCCGGAGGGCCTCCGGAGGCTCTTCAACGCTTCGAAGGGAGCGCCCCGGTGATGGACACCATTCCCGTGGATGTGGCGACGGTGGCCGGCATAGCGCGGTTGACGGTGGTCGTCTTCGACGCTCTGGCGACATGGCCCGACCGCGCGGGAGCGCCGGTCGCGTACTGCGGGTGCGACGGCCATCAAATGTTCGTTTACGGCTCGGCGGGTCGGGTGGCTGCTGTGCCTCCGCGTGGAGCGGGGGTTCGATGACGCAGCCCGACAGCCCCGACCAGCGGCACAAGCCCCATTCCGCGATGCCGCTGGCCTTCGAGGCCATGGTGCGCAGCGAAGGCCGCATCTGGTTCGGCTACGCACTGCGGGCGTTGGGCTCCCGCGAGGACGCGGAGGAGGTCGTCTCGGACGCGTGCATGGAGATGCACCGGCGCTGGGGCAAGGTGCTGCTGGCCCAGAACCCCTACGCGCTGTCCTTCAAGATCTTCCTGGACGTGCTGCGCAGCCGTCAGCGGGAGCGGCTGCGCCCCCGGGTGCAGACGCTCCCGCTGGAGGACTGGGAGCCGATCGACGGGCGCGACGCGATCGCCGAGTTCGAGACGCGGGCCGATTTCGAACAGGCGATGGCGGAGCTGGAGCGGACCGCGCCCCGGCAGGCCGAGTGCGTGCGGCTGCACCACATCCTGGGCCTGTCGCTCGAGGAAGTCGCCGTGCGGCTGGACACCACCGTGGCTGCGGTCAAGTCCAGCGCGTCCCGGGGGAAGCAACGCCTGTGCCGCGACCACACCACCACACCCGCCACGGGGAAGCGGGGAGAGGGAGGAACGCGATGAGCTTCGAGGACGCACTCAATCAACAGGGCCAGGCCCTACAAAGGAGGATGGCCGGCTGGGACATGGAGGCGTTCCTGCATCGCCTGGAGGAACGCATCATCGCCGAGGCCCCCGCCTGCGAGGAGCCGCCCGCCGCCGAGATCGGCGAGCCCGCCCGGCACCCGAACCCGGACGGGCGGGCGCCGACGCCCGCCCGGCCCCGGCCCCGCACCGGCGAGGCCCGCCGCCACCGCGTGCTGCGTGCTGTCGCGCACCGCGCCGTGGCCGTGCGGCTCAGCGACGACGAGCAACTGCACCGCCTGTGCCAGGACGCCATCGCCGTGCAGGAGGGAACGGACCTCCTGGAGCAGTTCATCGCCACCTTCAACCCCCACGGAGCCCGGATCTTCGCCTGCATGCTCTACCTCGCCGACCGCGCCGAGCACGCCCTGTTCTGGTGGAGGTTCGCCTGCGGCGGCGAGGACGGCCTGGCCGCCTACTGCCTGACCCTGCACTCCCGCGCCATCGGCGACACCCACCAGATGAAAGCCTGGAGCACCGCGGCCTGCGACCTGCGCTTCAACCCCGAACAGCACTGGCCGCAACCCAGCCGCGACAAAGCCCCCGACCCCAACCGGCTCACCGCCTGCCTACGCGCCCACGCCCGCGCCAACCCCGAACCCGACACCCCGCCCGAGGTCACCCCCAACCCCCTGCTGCCCACCCCCGACCTGCCGCAGCACCTGGCCACCCTCTGACCGGCCCCACCAACCCCTGACAGCGGCGGACACACCGAGCGGCGCGCCCCACCGGGAGACCCCCGGGCAGGCGCGCCGCTGCCCCTCCCGCCCGCCCCACCCGGCGCGTGCGCGTCAGGCGCTGTTGCCCTCCCAGGTCCACACCTCCGCCTGCTCCGGACGGGGATGGTCCTCGGGCGGGGAGTACCAGGCGCGGCCGCCGAGCCCGTACTCGGTGCCCTCGTCGCAGATGTGCGCCACGCCCTCGCGGCGCTGGGCGGGGGTCCAGCCGGCCACGGAGATGCGGTGCCCGTCCATCGGACCGCCGCGGAAGGTCACCACCGGCGGCTCCAACGGCCCCTGGTCCTGGTCCTGGTCGGCGTCGACCAGGTGGAGCAGCTCCCGCAGCTCCGGATCCTCCACGGGATCCGACACCGGGTCGAAGACGGCGTCGAAGTCGACGAACTCGTACTCGCCGAACTTCTCGCCGTCGTACGCGCGCGGGCTCTCGCTCACCTGCACCCACCCCCACTCCCACCGGCGCCGGCAACCCGCGCGGCCGCGCCAGAGCCAAGGACAGGGCAACGGCGGGAGTGCCGGGGACAGGGCCCGCCTGGGAAGCGCGCAGGCAGGGGCCCGTTGCGCATATACGAGGCGCTGCGCCGCATCCGTGAGACAACCGGTCACGGCCCCATCGTGGCCGCCGCGCGCCCGCGCCGCCCGCTGTTCACCACAAAGCCGGTTGCCGGGCCCGACCCACGCAGTGACCTGCCTCACACGCCACCGGCGCAGATTCATTGCCGGTCCTGCCTGCCGACGACATCTACACGTGCGACACGTCCATGCCGACGAAAGGAGCTCTCTCATGCCTGCACCGTTACCCTCCGACCGCGCCTCCCGGCCGGGCTGCCGGCCCGAGAGCGCCGAGGATGGCTTCGCCGGCCGGCGGGTCGCCCAGGTACTGCGTGGCCTGTCCCCGAGCGAGAGGGCCCTCGCCCTCACGTGGGCGGAACAAGGGCTGCCCTGGGCGGAAGCTGCGATGGTTACCGGGTTGCCGGCGGCGTACGGCGAGCGGGTGCGTCGCAAGCTCAAGCGGCTCGGCGCCCGCTGCGCCCACCGCGCCACGGCCGCCGCCGCCACCGCGCGGAGGACGGCGCGGTGAACCTGATCCTGTCGGCGCTGCCGGAGTTCCTCGGCAGCTTCACCGCCGCGCTCGCCCTGGCCGCGGGGAGCCGGGCCGCCGCGGTTGTGCGTGGCCGCCGGGCCCGCGCCGCCGGCCGTCGTCCCGACGGCTCAGACTCGAGCTGAGCCGTCGTTCGTGAAGCGGCCACCGCTCCCGTGAGGCGCCAAACGGCCAGGTCACGCCTCGGGGTACTCGGCTTCGATCTGAGCGATACGCGCCACAACCGCTGGGTGAGCAGCGATGTGAGGCGGCAACAGCGTGCTGCGCCGCGGGAAGGCTGAGACGACCTGCTCCCAGGTGAGCCCCTGCGTATCCAGCAGGCCTGTCATCTTGAGCCGAGCCCCGGTCAGGTCTGCGTGCTCGAGGTCGGCCCCGGTCAAAATCGCGCCCTGGAGGTAGGCCTGGGTCATGTCCGCGTCCTTGAGGTTGGCCCGGGTCAAGTGCGCGTGCAGGAGGATGGCCCGGGTCAGGTCCGCGTCCTCGAGGTTGGCCCGGGTCAGGTCCGCGTACACGAGGTAGGCCCGGGTCAGGTCCGCGCGCTCGAGGGCGACCCGGTGCAGGTCCGCGCGCTCAAGGACGGCCTCGGTCAGGTCTGCGGAAACGAGGTCGGCCCAGGGCAAACTCGCCTGCCGGAGGTCGGCGCGGGTCAGGTTCGCGCCGCTGAGCCTGGCCCAGGCCAAATTCGCGCTGACGAGGCGGGCTCGCGCCAGGTCCGCGTTCTGCATCTCGGCGGTGGCGAGGTGTGCACACTCGAGGTGGGCCTCATGGAGGTGGAGATGGGCGAGGTTGGTGGGTGGGGTGCCGGATAACAGGGGACGGCGGAAGGCGGCGCCCGTGAGGGTGGTCAGGGCGTGTTGCACGTCAGCGGCTGGCGCGTCAGGCAACTCGGTGACGGTGGGTATCTGCGGAGGTGCGCCGCGTTGGGCGGTGCGGCGGGCTGCGGCAACACGTGAGCGCCCCGGCGGGGTACTGGCGGTCGAAGCGGTGGGGCGCCGGGGTGTGTGCTGGCGGATGTACTCGTTGAGGACGCGGGCGGTGTCCAGGGCGTAGTCGGGGGCGTCAGCGACGATGCGTTGCAGAGCGAGGATCCCGCCGATGCGCACGTGCAGGGAGGGGGAGTCCAGGCGCTCAAGAGCTTTGACGAAGCGCTCGTTGGTCTGGCCGCGGCGGTTGAGCCGGTAGGTGAACGCGGTGAACACCACCGCGACGCCGGCGCCGAGGGCAGCGCCGACTTGGACGACGGCCAGGCGGAACTGGCCGACCGCGGTGGCCCGGCTGGCCTCGTCCATGCCCTCCCAGTCCGGCCCGGATATCCACGCCACCAGGGAGCGGATGACGGGGGTGAACACCACCAGGAGCACCCCGGCCACCGCAGCCCCGCCCACCGCCGCACCGGCGATCACCGCCACGCGTTTCTGCCATCTCGTGTTGTTCATGGGCGTCAGCGTGGCCGGGGAACTGCCGCGGGGAGGCGGAACTGGGCACTTCGGAGGTTCGCTTGAGGTCAGGAAGCAAGCCGCACATCCGGCAACGCGGACCGGCGGCGTAACCGGCGGCCGGGGGCGGCGGGCCCCGGGGACGGGCCATTGCCCCACGTGCCCGGGAGAGCGCCGGCGCCCGACTGAGAATGCGCCAGCGGCTGGCCGTCCGTCACCCTGGCGCACCATGCCCGCTTGCCCGCCCTGGTGAGGGGGTGCGGTAGTCCTGGCGGTGGAGGTGGCCATGGCGCCGTCCGGTGGCCTGCCGGAGCCGGATCCGGCGGCATCGCTGCGGCATCTGCTGCGGGCCTGCCGCGGCCGCCGCCGGTTGCCCGAGGCGCACCAGGCCGCGCAGGAGGCGGGACTGAGTCCGCCGCCGGTGGTGAGCCTGCTCGGCAGGCGGCAGCCCGAGGTGGGGGTCACGCAGGAGCAGGTGGCCCGGCTGCTGCACCTGTCCCACAGTCACTACCGGGACATGGAGGCCGGGCGGCAGCGGATCAGCCATGAGGTGTGCGACCCGTTGGCGGTCGTGCTGGGCATGACCTCCGGCGAGCGCGCGTGGCTGTGGTGGCTGTCCCAGCGGCGCGCTCCGGACCCGGTGCCGGGCGCCATCCCCACGGTGCCGGAGTCCCTGGCCCACCTGGTGCGCACCGAGGATCGTGGCCCCTGCTACATCACCGACCCTGCTTTCACGCTCCTGGTGGTCAACGACTTGTTCTGGAAGGTGTTCGAGTGGGCCGCCCCGTGGTCGCAGGCGCCCACAATGAGCCTGCCGAGGATGGCCGTGCTGCACCCGCGCGCCGAGGAGGTCCTGGTCGGCTGGGCCGACGACTGGGCGGTCCCCGCGGTCGCGGTGGTGTGGTCGCAGTACCAGGCGGCACCGCGCGACCCGCAGTTGCGTGCCCTGGTGGCGGAGCTGGCCGGGGCCACGCGGGAATCGGTGCGCGCGGTGTGGGCGCGGCGCGAGGAGGCCCGGGTGTGGCACCCGGAAGGCACCATCCGCGCGGTGCGGGACCCGCGGCACGGCGTGCGGCGGCTGGAGATGATCTCGGAGGTGCCCGAGCGGTGGCGCGAGGTCCCGGGGGTGCGGCGGGTGACCTGGCTGTGGCTGGACCAACTCCCCACCCCCGCCGACGAGCCCGCCGACGTCGTGTCCCCGGACCGCTGATTTCATCAGCGCTGATTCCATCAGCGCTGGCCATCTCCCACGTTGTGGGTGCCCTGACCTGCGACTAGACAGGGTGTGACCGAGGAAACGGCCTCCCCCGCACCAGGGAGTCACCGCGTCCGGGCCCGCGCCGGTGCACAGCAGGGCCCCGACGGGGGGTTCCTCACCCTGCCGCGATGGACCGAGATCCTCCTCGAGCACTTCCCCGAGCCCCCGAGGTAGCGGCCACCACCGCGCCCGGGACCGTCAGGCCCGACCGGCCGGCGTGGCGCTGCCCGCCGTGCAGGTGTCGCACAGCCCCACGTGGGCCTGGCCGCGGAGTCGGGCCTGCTCGTCCTCGGTGAGGGGGGTGGTGGTGCGGGCGGCGGCCCAGCAGCCGGCGCGGTGCAGCAGTTGCCGCACCCCGGGGTAGTCGGCGGGCCGGTGCAGGGTCTCCAGTCGCCAGGGTGCCTCGGCGGCACGGGCGCGCGGCGGCGCGGGCCTCAGCGCGGGAGGCGGTGGCGGCGCGTTCCCGGCCGCGGCCGCGGTGACGGCGGTCGGCGGTGGTGGCGCGGGTCGGGCACTGTTCCCGGCCGCGGGTCGGGTGCCGCGGCGGTGGCGGCGTGGGCGGGCCTGGCGCAGCGCGGCGGGGGAGCGGTGGGTCGGGACGGTGCTGTAGTCCTGCCCGGGTCGGGCGGTGACACGGTCCGCGGGGGCCTCGAACTCCCACGGGCACGGCTCACATGTCAGCCGCCCGTCGGAGCCCTGGACGCGCATGGGCAGGTCGATCGCCAGGCGGTACCACCAAGTGCCGTCGTCCTGGAGGATCCGGGCGAGCACGGCGGCGTCGACGAGCTGCCCGTCGTGCAGGCGCACCAAGACCACCGGCGCGACACCGACCTGCCGATCCGGCACTTCCTCCGGCCACTGCTCCCCTTCCACGCTTCGATCATATGTTCGATCTGCCGGGGGCTCGCGACAGCGACTTGGGCAGGTCCGCGCTGGGGCGGGTCCCCTTTGTCGCCGTCTGGGCGTCGGCTACGCCCGTGCGCTCCGGATCGAGGTGACGCGAGCGCGGGCCGGTGAACCGATTCGGGCCTGCCGGGTGGCCTTCGCACGGCATAGTGCGGGGGGTGACCGCACCGGACCGCCACTTTGACCTGGATCTGCCTGCCCGCCGCCGTCGCCACGCGCGGCTGATCGCTGCCCTGGCCGAGCTGATCGGCGCCTGCGCCGACGCGGCGGGGGCGGTGTATCGGCCGATCGCCGCCGCCCTGCCCGACCAGGAGGCCGTGGAGGTCGCCGTCCGGCCGTGCATCCAGGTCAGCGGCGCCGCCGCTGTGCTGCTGGACCGGGCCCGCGCTGAGGACGATGCCCGCTGGCTGGCCGCCGTGGCCCGGGAGCGGACCGAGGCCCGGCGCACCTACGCCGCCCGGTGCGTCGTGGCGGAGGCCCAGGGACTCGCGGAACAGGTCGGCCCGTCGGGTGCGCACGGTGTGCCGCTGCCGACGGTGCACCAGTCCGCCGCGATGGACCTGGTGAGCGCCGGCGACGAGGTCGCCGCGCTGTGGCGGCGTGACCCGGAGGAAGCGGTCGCCCTGGTGCGTGAGCTGGTGGCCGGCGGCGAGCTTGCCCCGGATGAGGTCCTCGACGAGGCGGTCGACTCCGCGGTGCTCACCGGTCTGCTGGCGCTGCAAGAGGCGCGCGCCGTGTCCGATCCGAGCACGGCGGCGGAGTTGTGTCTGAGCGCCGTGCCCCACTTCGCGCTTGCGGTCGCCCTGGCCAGCGTCGACCTGGACACCTAGCGTCCTGATGGTCTGCGCGGCCGGGGTGTTGGAACTGGCTGAGCGGAGGTGCGGGCGGTGGCGGGCGCAAGGCCCGGGACGATGCCGAGGCGGTGGTCGTGGTGGGCCGTGACGTGTGCCTGGGACATGTCGTGGGTGCCGCCTGGAGTGATGTGGTGACGTGCCGGTGAGGTGGTGGTGTGCCGTGGGGGCACAGAATTGGGATCCCCCTGTCGCCCAGCGCCCTCCCCGGCCCGGCTCCGGCTCAGTGGTGCCGTCCCTGACGCCCTGCGGATCCCGCCGGGCGGGAAGGCGTTCACATTCTCCGCGGGTGAAACGCCGATGCCCGCCGTGCACCGAGTCGTACCAGCAGGAGCAGGCCCGGCGGCAGGCGGAGATGCAGGAGCGGTACGAGCGCGAGGTGCGGGAGCGCCGGGAGGCCGAGCAGCGGGAGGCCGAGGAGCGCCGCGCCTGGGCTGCGGCCGCGCTGGCCGACCCGGACGTCGTGGTGCTGGACGTCGTTATCCGGGCAGATGCCCGTCTCACCAGCGAGTCTGTCTCCGCGAACGCACGGAGACAATCACCCCATCGAGGACGTCGTCTCAGATGAGAATCACCGTCTGATGCCGTAATCGACGACAACAGCGCGACTTGCAACTAGAGTTCGTAAGGCACGGCCAGCGGAGCTGGCTGCGACGGGAATGGGTCCGACGTCCCTTTCGGGCGCGTGTGTCACCAAGGTGGCACCGCGTCAATCGCGACAACTTAAGACACGGCCTGTGCGTCGGCAGGGCCTCAGTTGATCACTCGTCTTTTGGGGGGTCGACCTGAGACACCTGCCACTATGCATGCAGTTTTGCGCTCAGCTCGGCCGCCCTCCACTCGGAGGAGAGGCCCAAATATGGATGCACAGATCGTCTTAGGGATTCTGGCAGCGGCTGGCGCCGTGTCCATCTTCTTGTTCGCCTTGAAGGGCCTGCTTGACCAGGTCCCTGATGTGATTCGGTCATGGCGTCGCATCGTGGTTGAAGTACGTCGTCCCCACTCGGACCATGGGCCCGAACAAGAGGATCACCGCTCGTCCTCCGCAGACGTCGATGAATCGTGATGGCAGGTCAGGCAGGATGAACGCGCCCGGGATTCGGGATGGTGGGCCCTGGAAATGCCTAAGCCAGCAGGTGGCGTGGCGGGCGACGGTGCTCGGGCGGCCGCCCGGCGAGATCTACCGCCCCCTGCTCGTCCTGGACCTGGTCTTCCGGCCGCCTTCCACCCTCCAGGTCCTGTGGGCGCTGGGCGACGAGGCCACGCGGGAGGTGCGCGAGGAGTGCCATACGCGGGCGAGGGGCGCGGCGTTGGCGTGGCTGGGGGACGAGGCTGCCGAGGTGTGCTGGGGCCGCAACGGCCGCCACCGGGCCCCCGTCCTGGGCGGCCTGAGCGTCGCCGTGTCCCGGCACCACACCAACCGCGACGGCGCCCCGCTCCTGGACGACCATGCCCTGGTGTCGGTGAAGGTCCGCCGCCCCGACGGCACCTGGGGCAACCTCGACTCCGCTGTCGTCTACCGGCACGTCGTCGCCGCCGGCACCCTGTACACCCTCCGGTTGATGGAGGAGGTCTCCGAGCGGCTCGGCGTGGCGTGGGAGCCGCGCCAGGTCACCGAGGGCCTGCGCCCCGTCGTCGAGATTGCCGGGATCCCGCCGGAGACGATCGCCTGGCAGGGCACCCGCCGCCACCGGATCAAGGCCGCCTACCAGGACCTGGCCGCCCGCTATGAGACCGAGCACGGCCATCCTCCCGGGGGGCGCACCCGGCACAGGTTCTCCCGCTGGGCGGCGCAGGCCACCCGCCCCGCCAAAGCCACCCCTGAGCCGCTGCCGGAGCTGCGCGCGGTGGCGGGACTCCGCGGTCCGGGCCTTCGGCGCCGCGCTCGTGGACGGCCTGCTGGCCCGCGCCCGCGCTGCGGCCGCTGCCGTGTGGGCCCGCGTCCGGCCGACCGTGGACGTGGCTTTGGCGGCGGTGGACGTTGCCGCCACCGTCTACGTGATGCGCGGGGGCTTCACCCGTCGGCACCTGCTCGCCGAGGCCCGCCGCCACCTCGCCCAGACCCGCCGCGGCCGACCCCCCGACCCCGGCCTCGATGAGCGCATTGTGGACCGGGCGGTCGCCGAGCACTGCGCTCCGACCGAGCGCGGCAGTGGCTGGTGGACCGCGGACTTCACCACCCTGCACCCACCCGGCCACGACACTGACGCCGCCGTGACCCGCCTCCTGCCCGGGGCCGGCACCCGCTACCAGCGCGCCGTACTGGCCGCCGCCGTGCTGAAGGTCCGCCTGGGCCTCGCACGGCGCGCCCGCCGCCCCACCACCCCCGTCGTCCCGGGCGAAGCGACCGAGCACGCCCCGGCCGGCCGACCGCCCTCGGGCCCTGCCCGGCAGCCGCACGACGACTACGACCGGGGTGAAGACAGCGATCTGGCCGCCGTGGAGGACACCCGGCAACGCCTCGCCGCCCTCACCACCGACACCAACCGCCGCATCCGGCAACACCACGCTGCCCGGAACCCGCCTACCGCGCCCACCCCGCCCGCCGCGCCGGGCCGCGGCGAGCAGCCGCCCACTTACCCCGCCCCGCCCACTCCGCCCACGGGAAGGACCGTGTGACGACCCCGCAGCCCCCACCCGGTGACTGCGCCGGTCCACCATCGAGCCGCCGCTGACCGCCCGGCAACTGCGCCGGTACAAGCAGGTCTTGGCCGCCCAGCGTCGCTGTGGCGTTCGGCTGCGGACACACCGTTCGGACAAGGGGCGGTCAAGGGCCAAAACGGACACCCCGGCCCGTAGCATCGCGCCCTGAGCAGGCACTCACCCAACGCCAGACCCAGCACCCCCCGAAGGGCTGAGATCCACCGAGCCACGCAGGGCGAACAGCAGTCCTGAAAGGTCTTCTCCGGGGGTCTTCTGCGAAGTCTTCTCACACAGTTCGGCGGAGCGGACACGAAAGGGCCTGTGACCTGCGGGGTCAAGGGGTCGCCGACGGGGTCCTGGAGCGCCGACAACTTCGCTACGGACCCTCCCGGGCGACCCTGCTCTCGGCTGAGGGCGTCTGCGGGCCCGGCCCGCCCGCCGCCCGCAGCCGGGCACCGGGCGGGCGGTCAGGGTGTGGGGGCGAGTGCGTCGACGAGCAGGCGCAGGCCCACCACGAGCGCCTGGTCGATGTCGGCGGCCGCCGCTTGGTCCAGGACGTCGACGACCGGGTCTAGGACGTCCAGCAGCCGCCCGCCGCGGACCGCGTCCGGGATCTGGCTAAGGGTGGCGCGGAAGTGCGGGCCGTCCCAGGGCAGGCGGGCCAAGCCCTGGGCGAAGTTCCGTTCCGCCTCGCTGGGCGCCCACCTATCCGCCTCGAGGTCCTCCAGCAGCGCGGCGGCGTCACGGCGCAGCGCTCGGGCGTACACGGAGCAGCGGGTCACGCCCTGCCCAACGACCCACCCCCGCCGGGGTCACGCCCGGCGCGGCGCGTGCCCGTGCCGGGAGGGCGCCGTCTACCCTGGTGGCCTCCGACCCGCCGGGTTACGGACGGTGACCGCAGAGCCCGGTCCGGCCGCGGCTCCGTGGCAACATCACTTGCACCATTCCTTGCACCATCGCTTTCATCATTACTTGCACCATTACTTGCGCCACTCAGCGTGACGACAGCCGTTTCGGCTGGTCAGACCCCGTGGTGAGTGGCCCGTTGGTGCTGACATCCCCCTGTACGCCTCTCGCTGCCCCTGGAAGTGGTGGAAGGAAGGGGGTGGGCGAGGGTACGGCGGGCGGCGTGGCGGGGGATCCGGCGGCGCTGCGCTGGGCCGGCTCGTGGCCCCGTGCGGGGCCCGGGACGCCCGGCCGGGAAGAGGCCGGGCGGGGGCACGAAGAAGCGCGGCGGGCGGTGGTGTTCACCATTTCGGTGGTGCCCCGGGCTCAGTCGAAGAGTCCGAGCTGGTCCAGGAGCTGGAACTGCTCAGCCGTGAGGCGTTCGCGTCGGGTGCGCATGTTGCTGCGCCATACCCCGAGCCGCACCGCTACTTCCTGCCCGCCCCCGCCTCCTTCCTCGTCCGCGTCGGTTATCCATGCCTCCACATGTCCGCGTGGGACGCGTACGTGTCCTTCCCGGTCGCGGTATCGCCGTAGGGCTTCTACGCCTCGCTGGAAGGCGTCGGTGCCGCCGCCGCGGCCCTTCCCGCCCCTCGCCCCGCGGCCCTTTCCGCCGTTCGCTGCCGCCGTCTCGTCGGCGGTGCCGGGCCGCTGCACGGCAGCGGGCCGGATGCCGAGCTTTTCCAGGCGTTCGCGTTGTCCGGGTTGGAGTTTGGTCCACACGGTCGGCTGCCGCTGCCGTTCCAGCCACCGTCCGACGTCGATCCCGCCGACTGTCACCCCGGGGAGGATTTCGGCGAGTGTGGCGCCGCTGTCCAGGCATTGCCGCAGCATGGCGTAGTGGCGTTGCCAGTCGATGGGCCAGGCCGGCCTCCAGTCCGGGTCCAGCGCCGCGAGCTGCGCCGCCCGGTGCGCCGCCCGTTCGGGATCCTTGCCCAGCCCGCCCTCGCGCCGCAGGTTCGACAGCAGTACCCCGACCTGCTTGCCCAGCGCGGCAGCGTCGCGGGGTGCGGCGAGGGTGCCGTGCTGGTCGGCGTAGGCGGCCAGGGCCGCGAGGTTCTCTTCCCACGCGAGTTCTTCGGCGGACCAGATCATGCCGAGGGCCTCGAGGCGGCGGATGCGCAGTCCGGTCATGGTTCCGGCCGCGTATGCGGTGCGCTGGTCGTGGATCCACCGGCCCAGCGGGTACTGGGTCTGCGGGTCGGTGAACCCGTACGGCACCAAGAGGTTCCCGGTGCGCTGCCGGTAGCGGCGTGCGGCGGCGTACCCGCGCCGCCAGTCGGTCCGCTCCACGTCGATGATGTTGAAGCTGATCCAGTCCGCGACCGTCACCGGGTCCCGTTTCGTGGAGAACCGCAGCAGGAGCCGTGATTCCTCCTCGCCTTCCTCTGGCGGGGTGCCGATCGTTTCGCTGGGGTTCTTGGGGGTGTTCGTCTCCGGGACGGCGAGGAGTTCCACCGCCCGCTCATCATGCGCGCGAAGCCCGCGCAGCACCTTCACCAGCGGCTGGTAGCTGGCGGAGGTGATCATGTCCTGCGACCGCTCACCCTTCTTCAAGAACACCGGCACGATCAGGGACGCCAGCTTGCCTTGGCCGGGTTTTTGCCGCAGTGCCCGGCCGATGGCCTGGACGATGTCGACTGCCGATCCCTTGGGGTCGATCAGGGCGACGGAGTCCACCGCCCGGATGTCGACCCCCTCGCCCAGTACCCGGCAATTCGAGAGGACGGCGAGTCCGGCGCGGGTGGCGAACTCGCCCAGTACCCTGCGGCGCTTGTCGGTTTCGTGGTCGCCTTTCAGCCAGCCTGCCCACACCTTGGCTGGGTACCGGTCGGGGCCTCGGAGAAGGCCTGCGCCTCGATGACCCGGTGGTGGAAGGTGATCATCGTCTGCAACTGGTGTTCCACGGCTGTGCGCAGGATCGCCGCCTGGAGCGCACCCATCCGCAGTCCCCGGACGCGTTCTTCTTTTCCTTCCTCGCTGCGCAGGATTTCCGGTGTGATGTCCGGGTCCTCCAGTTCGACGACGATGATCTGGTACCGCGCGAGCAGCCCGAGGGAGATTCCTTGTGCGAGGGACATTTCGTATACGCGGGGTCCGAAGATGGTTTCGTCGTCCATGGAGGCGGCCAGTTCCTGCGGCAGCGGGTCCCGGGAGCCTTCCCGCACCTGCCACGAGGGTGGCCGGTCTTGCCAGATGCGGGGTGTGGCGGTCATGTACAGGCGCCGTACGGCCGGGATGAGGCGGTTGTCGTGGACGGCGGCCCATGCCTTGCCCAGGCTGCCCGAGGTGCGGTGTGCTTCGTCGACGACCACCAGGTCGAAGGGGGCCATCTGCTGTCCGTAGGTGCCGGCGCAGGCTTCTTCCAGGACGGGCAGGGAGGCGTAGGTGGCGTAGACGGTCACCGGGCCCGTGCCGTGCCACAGGGCGAGCTGGGGCGGGATGGTGGTGACCCGGACGTCGGCCGCCCAGAGGGAGACGTCTTCGGCGAGGGAGCAGACGGCCACCGCGGGGCCGGTGTGGCCGGCCTTGCGCCATTCGCGGACGGTCTGGGTGAGGAGGTCGAGGGTGGGGAGGAGGACTAGGCAGCGTTTGAAATGTTGATCGAAGTGTCACAGCGACTGGCGTATCAAGGCGAGGTGGACGGTCGCTTCGTAGCGGACGGCGAGCTTGTCGTACCGGGTGGCGACGCCCCGTGCTTGTTTGAGGCGCCCGATCCGGCACTCGATCTTGTGGCGGCGCTTGTACCGCTCCGGGTCGAAGCCGGGCGGGCGTCCTCCGGCCGAACCCCGGCGGAGCCGGTGTCCGGCCTGGTCACGCTTTTCCGGGATCGTGTGCGGGATCTGCCGCCTGCGCAGGTAGGCGCGGATCTTCCGCGATGAGTACGCCCGGTCGGCGATCACGTGCGCGGGGCGGGTGCGCGGGTGCCCGCCTCCGACGCGCGCGACACGGATGCGTTCCACGACCTCGGTGAACCGGGGTGCGTCGCCGCGCTGCCCGCCGGTGACCACCACGGCCAGGACGTGCCCGGAGGCGTCCGCGGCCAGGTGGAGCTTGGTGGTCAGGCCCCCGCGCGAGCGGCCGAGTGCGTGGTCGTCCGGCTCGGCCGCCAGGCCGTCCGCGTCCTTCCGGCCCTGATGATCAGCCCCCTTTTCCTCGCTCCGGCGGCGTGCTGGTGGGCCCGGCAGATCGTGGAGTCCACCGGCACCTCCCACTCGATGATGCCCTCGGCGTCGGCCCTGACCTGCAGTTCCTTGAGCATGCGGGCCCAGGTGCCGTCGATCTGCCAGCGCCGGAAGAGGGAGTACGCCGTCTCCCACGGCCCGTACCGCTCCGGGATGTCCCGCCAGGGAGAGCCGGTCCGGGCCCGCCACCAGATGCCGTCGAAGACCTGACGGCGGTCCCGGGGCCTGCGGCCCATCCTCGGTACGGGCGGCAGCAACGGCTCCAGCCGCTGCCACTGTTCATCCGTCAGATCTCCACGCGCCACACCAAGATCGTTCCACGGCCTTGATCAACATTCCAAACAGGCCCTAGGACGCGGCCGCGGGGTGCGAGCCGGTGCGCGGCGGCCGCGGCGATGTAGGTCTTGCCGCTTCCGCACGGCGCCACCGCCGTCGCCCGCAGGCCCTCCCTGGGGATGCGGCGGCCGGGGGGAATGTCGAGACCCTTCACGATGGCTTCCACGGCTTCCGCCTGGTGAGGGCGGAGTTGTACGGTTGCCGCGTTCCTCGGCATTCCTGACCTCCTGTTATGGCCTGTCCGGCGGGGGTTTCCCGGTCTCCCTCGGTGGTGTTTCCAGGGCATGAGGGAGGGAGTGGCGCTCGGAGCACAACCCTACGCGATGCATCTGGTTCGCTCCATCCTTTGATCGTGCGCTTACGCCGTCTTGGTAGGCGGAGTATTTCAGGATGCGTGCGGGTGGTGCTTCGGGTGGTTGGGGGTCTCCATCCGAGGTCTGTCCGGACTTGACGGTGTGTGAATTGGGCTGTGGCGGGGGCCGCGTCGCGGGGTGGGTGCGGGGGCACCTGTGCGGGCGGTGACGTCGCGTCCGTTAGGGGTAGTAGTTGGGAGTTCGCAACTCTACGCGTGCATCACGGGCGCGGGGACCGCCCCCTGCCCTTGCTGCCTGCTTTTCGGATTCCCGCTTGCGGGAATCCGTGCAATTCCGCGCCTGCGCGGAATCGCCATCGTTCGCATTCCGCTTGCGGAATGCGCCGCCCGCGCTTGCGCGGGCGGGCTGCCGGAGCGTCAGCGGAGGCAGTCCCT
>NZ_BAAGTD010000028.1:0-110282 GCF_054782095.1 Streptomyces capparidis
GGTCGGCGCCGGTGCCGACCGCCGCCCCGCCGCGCCGGGTCACCACCGGGTGATGAGCGGCGGCGTGTCCGGTTCGTGCCGTCGCCAGGCCTCGGTGAGACGGACGAGGCGGGCGGGGGCGGCGATGCCGCGCACGGTCGCGATCCTGCCGCCCGCGATGTCGAACGTCACGGCGCCGACGACCCGATCGCCGAGCACGAAGAGGACGGCGGGAGCGTCGTTGACGCGCGCGTGGTGGACGGCGAGCGTGCCGCCGGCGAAGCGCCGTTTCGCGGCGGTGGGTGTGAAGCCGGCCCGTGCGACGGCGGCGATGCGCCGCGGAGTGTCGTACCGCAGCAGCGTCCCGGTCAGGCCGGCGCCGTCGGAGACCGCGATCGCGTCGTCGGTGAGCAGCGCCACCAGCCGTTCGGTGCGGCCCGAGGAGGCAGCGGCGAGGAACTCCTCGACGATCCTGCGGGCGGACGCCGGGTCGGCTTCGCCGCCGCGGCGGCGCGCCGCGGTGACGCGGCGCCGGGCCCGGTGGAGGTGCTGCTGGCTGGCGGACTCGGTGATGTCGAGGATCCCGGCGATCTCGGCGTGGCTGTAGGAGAACGCCTCGCGCAGGAGGTAGACGGCCCGCTCCAGGGGGGTCAGGCGCTCCATGAGGGTCAGCACGGCCAGGGAGACCGATTCGCGCTGCTCGAAGGTGTCGGCCGGGCCGAGCATCGGGTCGCCGTCGAGGAGCGGTTCGGGCAGCCAGGCGCCTACGGCGCGTTCGCGGCGGGCCCGCGCCGAGCGGAGCCGGTCGAGGCACAGATTGGTGACGACCTTGGTCAGCCATGCCTCCGGCACCTCGATCCGCTGCCGGTCGGCGGCCTGCCAGTGCAGGAACGCGTCCTGCACGGCGTCCTCGGCGTCGGTGGCGGAGCCGAGCAGCCGGTAGGCCAGCGAGGCCAGCCGGTTCCGGCTGGCCTCGAACCGGCCGGTGTCGAAGCGATCAGCGGGGGTGCTGTCCACTCGGATCACCCTAGGCGGCAACGCGACCGCCTCCCCGGTGGGCGGCCGCCTTCCCGGCGGTCGCGTCCGGCGCGGCGGCCAGGCGACGCCTGCGCCTCGGCATGCCGAAGGTCGGGTGCCAGGTGGCCCACAGCGCCCCCTTCTCGATGGCCGCCTTGATCCGCGCGACCCTCCGCCCGCCCATGTACCCGGGCTTCGCCCGCGCCTCGTCGTCGAACGACTGCCAGATCCCGTCCCGCCGCCCGAGACTGATGGCGTTGTACCGGTGGACCAGCTTGACGTTCGCGATCTCGCGGCCGGTCAGGCGTCCCACGATCGCCTCGATGGCCTGCCGGCCGGTGTAGCCGGCCGAGCCGCAGGACATCGGCAGCGGCCGGCCGTTGTCGCCGATGGCGTGAGCGCTGTCGCCGACGGCGTGGACGTCCGGGTGGGAGACCGACCGCATGGTGCGGTCGACGACGATCCGACCGCTCTCGGTGACCTCAAGCCCGGCGGCGGCGGCGATGGGGTCGACCGCGAACCCGGCCGCCCACACGGTCGCGTCGGACGCCAGGGCGGTGCCGTCGGCGCACAGCACCCGCGTCGCCTCGACGGCCACGACGCCGGTGTGCTCCAGGACGGTGACGCCCAGCCGGTCGCAGGCCCGGCGCAGGTGGCCGCGGGCCCCGGCGGAGAGCCGGGCGCCCAGCTCCCCGCGGGCGATCAGCGCCACCGAGAGGCCGGGCCGGGACTCGGCGATCTCGGTGGCGGTCTCGATGCCGGTCAGCCCGTCGCCGACGACCAGCACGCTCCCGCCCCCGCCCCGCCCGCCCCGCCCGTCCAGGCTGTCCAGGCGCTCGCGCAGGCGCAGCGCCGAGGGCCGGCCGGCGACGTCGAAGGCGTGCTCGGCCACGCCCGGGACGCCGTGGTCGGCGACGTGGCTGCCGAGCGCGTGGACGAGCGTGTCGTAGCCGAGTTCGCCGCCGCCGTCGGCGTCGGCCACGGCGACGACCCGGCGCTCGGGGTCCACGGCGGTGACACGGGCCAGGCGCAGCCGTATCCCCGTGCCCGCGAAGACGTCGGCGAGCTTGGGGGCCTCGATCTCCTGGCCGGCCGCGAGCCGGTGCAGTCGCAGCCGCTGGACGAAGTCCGGCTCGGCGTTGACCACGGTGATCTCGGTGTCCGCCGGGGACAGCCGGCGGGCCAGGTTCCCGGCCACATGGGCCCCGGCGTAGCCGGCGCCGAGGACGACGATGCGGTGCTTCATGGGCTGCTCCTGTCGTTTCGCTCGTTCCCGGTGGTTGAGCGGGACGGCGGCCCGATTGCTGACAGGAACCGTGTGTGGCGTGGGTCACAGGGCGGGGTGGGGCGTGGGACGGTCTCGGAGGAGCAGGCCACCCGGCCGCTCCCTGGGAGTTCGAGACGCCGCTCGGCCTCGGCCCCGACCGCCTCCGCGCCATGGCCCGGCGGGGCCACCCCACCCGCGAGTACGTCGTCTTCGGCACCGAACCGAGTGGTGGCTCTACGTGTGCAGCCGGATCGCCGAGGACCCCCAGCGCCTCCTCCAGGCCCTGGTGGACGCCGCCTGCCGAGGGCTCCACGGCACCGCGCGACGACAACCGCGTCCCCGGGCTCGCCGGGCGCGGCGTGCCCGGGGACGCTCGTGTGCGGGGTGCGGGTCAGGAGGCGTAGGTGGTGACCTTCCACAGATGGCCGTCCGGGTCGCTGAAGTAGCCGAAGTACCCGCCCCACTCGGCGGGACCCGGCTCCTTCACCACGGTGCCCCCGGCGGCCACCGCGTCGCGGATCAGCTCGTCCACCGCTTCCCTGGAGTCGGGGTTGACGTGGAACGAGGCACCGCGGAACCCGGAGCCCTCCGCGGAGACGCCGGCGTCCTGTGCCGCCGCCCCCCATTCGTACAGGGCCAGTTGCGGGGATCCGTCGCCCAGGCTGAGCGAGACGAAATGGGGGGTGTCCCTGTCGATCCCGCAGCCCAGGCCCTCGGTGTAGAACCTCTTGGCGCGGGCCAGGTCCTCGACGCCGAGCATGATGGCGCTCATCCGTAGTGGCACGGTATTTCTCCTGATGGTCTCGGTGTGTTCGCCGCCCGCGCTCGCGGTCCGGACGTCCGGGCCGGGCCCGGCTGTCACATCGGCGCGGGTTCGCCGGTCATTGGGTATGACAGGCGCGGACGGAGGAATGTGACCGATGGTCGAACACGACTGGCTGAGCGAGCGGTTCGCCGAGCACCAGGACCGCCTGCGGGCGGTGGCCCAGCGGATGCTGGGCTCGCCCGGCGAGGCCGAGGACGCGGTGCAGGAGGCGTGGCTGCGGGTCAGCCGCGCCGACACCGGCCGGGTGGAGAATCCGGCCGGGTGGCTGACCACGGTCGTCGCCCGGGTCTGCCTGAACATGCTCGAGGCGCGCCGCACCCGGTACGAGGAGCCGGCCGGGGCGCTGCCGCCCGAGCCCGCCGTGCCGCGGACGGGCATCCACCCGGGCGGCCGGGCCGGTCCTGAGGAGGAGGCGCTGCTGGCCGACTCGGTCGGTGTCGCGCTGATGGTGGTGCTGGACACGCTGACTCCCGCCGAGCGGCTCGCGTTCGTGCTGCACGACGTCTTCGCCGTGTCGTTCGGCGAGATCGGCGCCGTCATCGACCGCTCCCCGGCGGCGGCCCGGCAACTCGCCAGCCGGGCCCGGCGTCGGTTGCAGGGGGCGGCCGGGGCGTCGGACGCCGCGCGATCCGCGAAGCGGGACGTCGTCGCCGCCTTCCTCGCCGCCGCCCGGAGCGGGGACTTCGCCGCCCTGCTCGAACTGCTCGATCCGGACGCCGTGGTCGGCGAGATCCGTGGCGCCGACGCGGTGGCGGCCTTCTTCACCGGACGGGCCCAGGCCGCGCGGCTCGCTCTGGTCGACGGCGTTCCGGCGGCCGTCTGGTCGCACCGCGGCCGGGCGAAGGCCGTCCTCACGTTCGGCGTCAGCGGCGGGAGGATCACCCGCATCGCCATCGACACCGACCCGGACCGGCTGCGCGACCTGGACATCGTCCTTCTTCCCCCACAGCGGCAAGGAGCGGTGACGAGCCGTACGCCCCGGCCGGCGCGCGGTGCGACCGGTACCGATCTCAGGCTCTCGTCCTACGCTCTCGCCGTCCACGACCTCGACGAGGCGCTCGGCTTCTACGTCGACGTGCTCGGCTTCGAGATACGCGCCGACGGCCGAGCCGAGGGGGCGCGGCGGGTGGGCGTCGGCCCGCCGTCGCAGCCGGAGGTGCACATCCTCCTCGAAGCGCCCGGCGCGGCCCCGGGTGTCCCGCCGGCCGACCGGCGGGCGGTCGAGGAGCTGATGTCCAAGGGTCTGCTGGGCCGTGTCGTCCTGGGGACCGACGACTGCGACGCCGCCTTCGAGCGGATCGAGGCCGCGGGCGCGGAGGTGATGCAGGAACCGATCAGCCGGCCCGACGGCGTCCGCGACTGCGCGTTCCTCGACCCTTCCCGGAACATGGTGCGGTTCGTCCAGCGGTGAGCGGCGGCCGCGGGCCGGCGGCGTCACCGCGGCGGGCGGTCTGCTACATTCCGGCGCGGAGGCCCGTTCGGGCCTGCCCCGGACGAGATGTGCGCCGTACCCGGCCGGCGAAGACGACGCACACGGGAGTCGTCGTGCCGCACACCGTTCCGCCGCTGGACGTCCGCTGGATCCACGGCTCGCCCCCGGACGGGCCCGACACCGACCCGGCCGTCCAGGTGTACGCCCACGACGAGGACACGTTCATCCTCCGGCAGAGCAAGGCGGTGCACTGGGAGGCGCCGTTCCTCTTCCTCCTGGTGGGGAGCGAGCGGGCGCTGCTCGTGGACACCGGGGCCACCGAGTCCCCGGAGCTGTTCCCGCTGCGGCGCACGGTGGACGGGCTGCTCGCCGACCGCGGCGGGCTGCCCCTGCTCGTCCTGCACACGCATCCGCACGGGGACCACGTGGCGGGGGACGGGCAGTTCGCGGACCGGCCGCTCACCACCGTGGTGCCCGCCGAGCGGGACGCGGCGTGGGCGTTCCTCGGCCTGGACCGCGACCCGGACGGCACGGGCAGGCTCGACCTCGGCGGCCGGGTGATCGAGTACCTCGCCACGCCCGGCCACCACCGGGCCGCCGTCACCTACCACGATCCGCGCACCGGGTTCCTCCTCACCGGGGACACCGTCTACCCGGGGCGGCTGTACGTGGAGGACTGGGCGGCGTTCACCAGGACCGTGGACCGCCTCATCGCCTTCTGCGACACCCGCCGGGTCACCCACCTGCTCGGCTGCCACATCGAGATGAGCACGACGCCCGGCGTGGACTACCCCGCGGGCACCGTCCACCAGCCCGACGAGCCGCCCCTGGAGATGGCACCCGAACGGCTCCGCGCCATCCGCCGCGCCATCGAGGAGATCGGCGACCGGCCGGGGCGGCACCCCTACCCGGACTTCGTCGTCGTCCGCCACGACGGCTGAACGGGCGGGCCGGGCGCTCCGGGCGGGCGAGGAGTCGCTCGTCCTTACCTCGGAGGTAATCGTCCTCGCCCGGCCGCGCGGCGCAGTATGGGGGCACCTCCGCGTCAGTGGGACGGGGACCGGGAAGGGAAGAGGCCAGTCATGTCCACAGCCGCACCTCAGGACACGCGCACCGTCGTCGAGGAGCTGCTGCGCAGGATCGGTGAGGGCGACCCGGAGCGCATCGCCGAGCTGTACGCCGAGCCGGGCGACTGGAAGCTGAGCTGGCCGGAGGCGGAGCACGGCCGGACGGCCACACCGTGGATCCGCCACCGGTCCACCCGGGCCGACGCGGCGGCCCACTATCGGGAGCTCGCCGAGCACCACGTGCCCGAGCAGGTGGCGACCGAGATCGAGCGCATCCTCGTCGACGGCGACCACGCGGTGGTCCTCGGCGAGATCCGCCAAACCGCCCGCCCCACCGGACGCGCCTACCGGGCCCGGTTCGCCCTGCACCTGACGATCGAGAACGGCCTGGTCACCCGGCACCATGTCTACGAGGACAGCCTGGCCGTCGCCCAGGCCTTCGACACGGCCGGCGGGTGACCGCTGCCACAGCGGCGACGGGGCGGCCCGCCACGGCCACTCGTTGACCGCCGCCGCACGACGGACGACCGGAGGTGCCGGGCGGCGTGGGGCTCGCGGGCGGTCGAGTGCGGGACCGGGCGCCGGGTCCGCTTCCCGGGCCCGCCCCACGCGGCCACCGGTGCCCCCGCCGGGGCGGCGGCGTCAGCGGCGCCCGCTGCCCGTCGGGCGTCGTCGAGCCGAGGTGGAAGCGCCGCGGCGACGGACCATCACCGGCCCGGACGACGCGCGCACCCGGACTCCCGGTGGCACCGGCATGCCTTGGGCACGCCGGTGCCACCGGGAGTTCCCCGTGTTCCGGGCGAGGGCCCGCTCTCGCGTCGTTCCGGGTCGCGGGCGGCGGGTCTGCGCCGGGTCGGCGGTGGTGGGGCGTCAGTGGTGGTGGGCGGGGCGGCCCAGGGTTTCCTCAGGGGTTGCGCCGGGGCGGGTCCACTGGGGGACGGGGCGGCTGGTGGGGCCCCAGGTGGCGTTGCCGTCGGCGTCCGAGCGCCAGGACCAGCACGAGTCGCGTCCCTCGGGCCAGCCCTCGGGGGTGTCCTCCCATGCCTCCCCGCGGCCGTAGGGGGTCATGTCGAGCAGGGCGAGGGAACCGTTGACCCGCTCGTTGCCGCGGCCGGTGGTGGAGTAGGTGAGGAAGGTGCGGTCGCCGTCGCGCAGGAAGCAGGTGAGGTAGCCCATCTCCCCGCCGACCGGCGCATCCAGGCCGCGCACCGAGTACCAGGGCTGGGTGTAGCCCATGAACTCGACGTAGGGGGCCACCTCCTCCCACCGGCCCGTGGTCAGGACGGCGAACGAGACGCCGCGGGCGTTGAGGTAGACGGCGTCCTTCAGATGCCAGGCCGTGGTGGTGCAGCCTTCGCACTGCCCCTGGTGCGGGGCGCCGTCCCACCACATGTGCTGGTAGACGACGAGCTCGTCGCGGCCCTGGAACAGGTCGAGGAACGGGACCGGGCCGTCGGGTCCGACGACCTCCACCGTTCCGTCGAACTCCACCATCGGCAGTCGGCGGCGGGCCGCGGCGAGGGCGTCGCCCTCGCGGGTGTGGGCCTTCTCGCGGACCAGCAGCTCGTCGCGGGCGGCCTGCCAGGTGGCCAGGTCGACGACGGGCGGGCGGCCGGGCAGCGCGGTGGCGGGGTTGTCCGGTGTGGTGGTCACGGTGTCCTCCGTGGTGTTCGCGGTGTCGGTGGTGTCTCGTGCCGGGCGGCGCCCTGCGACGGTCACCAGGGAAGACTCGCGGCCCGGCCGGAACTCATCGCGGCGGGGCCACCGACCGGGAGCGGCCGGGACCGGGGCGGCGTACCCACGGGCTCGCACTCGTGATTTAACGCTTTACCATGTTGTAATCACAGGGCAGGTATCACGTGGCCATCGCCCGCCCCACGCCACCGCCACCCGAGCCCCAGCGCCCGCAACAAGTCTCTGTACAGGACAAACATGCTGCGGCGCGCCATCGGGTCCCCACCTCCCGGCAACACCCTTGACACCTCTCGCGAGGGGCTCCTAGTCTCCGAGCCACAGAACTGACGTTAGATTTCACATTCAAGCATGGTCGTCTTCACGTCGGACGGGTGAAGGCGGTCGGCAGCCGATGGTGATGCGCTGACGCGCCTTCCGGGCGCGAAGGAAGGACGTGCTCGTGTCCGGTCCCTCGGCGGCGGACGTGCCCGCTCCCGCCGGAGAGCGGCCCCTGCGGCCGCACGCGCTCCGGTGCGACCACCGGGCCGCCCCGCTCGGCATCGACGAGCCCGCTCCCCTGCTGTCCTGGCGCCTGGCCTCGGACCGCCGCGGCGACGACCCCGCCGCCTACCGCGTCCGCGTCGCCGAGGCGCCGGAGGACCTGGACGAGGGCGGGCGGCCGCTGTGGGACACCGGGCGGGTGGCGGACCCCGCCGCGACCGGCGTCGTCTACGCCGGGCCCGCCCTGCGGGACCGCACCCGCTACCACTGGCGGGTCACCGTGTGGCCCGCCGCGCCCGGCGCCCCCGCCGAGGACACGTCCTGGTTCGAGACCGCCCGGTACGACCGCTCCGCGTGGCGGGCCTCGTGGATCACCCACGACCCGAACCCGGTGGACGTGGTGGACGCCCCCACCGAGGGCGAGCGCGCCCTCGACCACCACGGGCTCGCCCCCTGCCCCGTCCTGCGCCGCTCCTTCACCGGCCGCGCCGCCGCCCGCGCCCGCCTGTACGTGAGCGCGCGCGGACTGTACGAGGTGCGGCTCAACGGCACCCGGGTCGGCGACGCGGAGCTCGCGCCCGGCTGGACCGACTACCGCCACCGGGTGCAGTACCAGACCTACGACGTCACCGGCCTGGTCCGGGACGGCGAGAACGTGCTCGCGGCCACCGTCGCCGACGGCTGGTGGAGCGGGTTCGTCGGCTTCGACCCGCGCCGGGCCGGGGCCCACTACGGCACGTTCCCCCAGTTCCTGGCCGAGCTGCACCTCACCCACGACGACGGAACCACCACCTCGGTGGTCACCGACGGCACCTGGCGCACGAACACGGGCCCAGTCCGCCACGCCGACCTGCTCATGGGCGAGTGCCACGACCTGCGGCACGCGCGGGACGGCTGGGACCTGCCCGGCTTCGACGCCTCCGGGTGGCGTCCCGCGCTGGTCACGGACGACGACCACGACCGGCTGGTGGCGTCCGTGGACGAGCCGGTGCGGGCGACGGCCGAGCTGCGCCCCGCCTCGATCACCCGGGTCGCCGACGACACGCACATCGTGGACTTCGGGCAGAACCTCGCCGGGCGGGTGCGCCTGCGCGTCGGCCACCTCCCGCACGGCTCCCGGGTGGTCGTCCGCCACGCCGAGGTGCTGGACGGGACGGGGCGGCTGTACACGGCCAACCTGCGCACCGCGGCGGCCACCGACACGCTCATCGGCGACGGGCGCCGGGAGGTGGTGTTCGAGCCGCGCTTCACCTACCACGGCTTCCGCTACGCGGAGATCAGCGGGCTGCCCCGGCTCCGGGAGGCGGACGTCGCCGCCGTGGTCCTGCACAGCGACACCCCGTGGGCCGGCACCTTCGACTGCTCGGACCCGGACGTGCGGCGGCTCAAGGAGTGCGTGGAGTGGGGCCAGCGCTCCAACTTCGTGAGCGTGCCCACGGACTGCCCGCAGCGCGACGAGCGGCTCGGCTGGCTCGCCGACGCCCAGGTCTTCCTGCCCACGGCCGCGCTCAACGCCGACGTCGCCGCGTTCTTCACCAAGTGGCTGCGGGACGTGGACGACGCCCGCGACGCCGACGGGGGGTTCACCAACGTGGCCCCCCGGCTGGCCGGCGTCGCGGACGAGGGCGCGCCCGGCTGGGGCGACGCCGGGGTGATCGTCCCCTGGCACCTGTACCGGGTCTACGGCGACCCGCGGTTCCTGTCCCGCGCCCTGCCCGGCATGCGTGCCTGGGTGGACCTGATCCGCCGGCACAACCCCGACCTGATCTGGCGGCGTCGCGTCGGCCCCCACTTCTCCGACTGGCTCGCCCCGGGCCGCCCGACCCCGCGCGAGCTCATCGCCACCGCCTACTTCGCGCACAGCGCCCGGCTCACCGCCCGGGCGGCCGCCGAGCTGGGCGAACCGGGCACCGCGGACGCCTACGGCCGGCTGGCCGCGGACATCCGCGCCGCGTTCACCCGGCGGTTCCTCGCCGTCACCGTCACCAGGGGCGGCCGCCCCGCGGTGCGCCTCGACGGCGACACCCAGACCGGCTACCTGGTGGCCCTGGCCTTCGACCTGCTGCCGCCGGAGCACACCGCGGCGGCGGCGCACCGCCTCGCCGAGCTGGTGGAGGCCGCGGGCCCCGCCCTCCAGACCGGCTTCCTCGGGGTGGCGCTCGCCGCGCCCGTCCTGGACGCGCACGGGCGCGACGACCTCGCGCACGCCCTGCTGCGCCGCACCGAGGTCCCGTCCTGGCTGTTCCCGCTGCGGCACGGCGCCACCACCATCTGGGAGCGCTGGGACGGGTGGACCCCGGAGGGCGGCTTCCGGGCGGCGGCGATGAACTCGTTCAACCACTACGCGCTCGGCTCGATCGGCGAGTGGCTCCACCGCGGCGTCGCCGGACTCGACCAGAGCCCGGACTCCGTCGGCTACCGCCGTCTGCGCATCCGCCCCGTCCCCGGCGACCTCGGCCACGCGAGCGCCGGGTACGAGACGGTGCGGGGCACCGCCGCGGTGCGCTGGCGGCGCGAGAACGGCCGGATCGACCTGCGCGTGCGGGTGCCCCCCGGGGCCACCGCCGAGGTGCACGTGCCCACCGCCGACCCGGACTCGGTCCGCGAGTCGGGCGCGGTGCCGGACGGCGGCCAGGTGACGCCCGCGGCGGTCCTGCCCGGGTACGCGGTGTACCGCGTGGCCTCCGGCGCCTACCACTTCACCGCCGCCTGTCCCTCGCCCGGCGAGCCCGGGACCCGACACGCGCGGCTCCCGGGCGACCCGCACCACCACGACCCGAACCGGCACGACCCGCACCGGCACGACGCACGGCCCCACGCGAGCAAGCACGCCGACACGCCTCCGGCGGGCACGCCCCTGCCGTCCCCGGCCCACCGCCCGCGCACGACGAGCCCGGCCGCTCCCCTCGCCGGCACTCACCAGGAGGACACACCATGACCACGCGATTCGGCAGCCTGTCCGACCGGGGCGCGTTCAGCCGCCGCGGCTTCCTCCGCATCGGCGGCGGGGTCGCGGCCGCCGCCGCGCTGCCCGGGGCCCTCACCGCGTGCTCGGGTTCGGGCGGCGGTTCGGGCAAGGTGCGCATCGTCGGCGTCACCGACCAGCAGAAGCCCATCGAGGAGCTGCTGAAGCTGTACCGCAAGGCCCACCCGGACGACGACTTCAGCACCTCCTTCGCGCCCACCGACCAGGTGCAGACCTCGGTGCGCACCCAGCTCGCCGGCGGCAACGCCCCCGACGTGCACGTGCTGTACCCGGGCAGCGGCAGCGCCATGTCCATGGCCGAGCTGGCCAAGGCCGACCTGCTCACCGACCTCAGCTCCCAGGCGTGGACCAGGACCATCCCGTCGAACTTCGACGGCGCCTACCGCGTCGACGGCAAGACCTACCTGTACTCGGCGGGCAGCAGCGTCATCGGCGCCGTCTACAACAAGCGGGTCTTCGCCGACGCCGGGGTCGAGCCGCCCACCACCTGGGAGGAGCTGCTCGACGTCTGCGCCAGGCTGAAGGCGAAGGGCGTCACCCCGATCGCGCTTGGCGCGCAGACGCCGTGGGTCACCCAGCTCATCACGTACGCGCTGGTGCCCAACGCCGTCTACGCGAAGGACCCGGACTTCGACGAGAAGATGGCCGCGGGCACCGCCACCTTCGCCGGCTCCGGCTGGGCCGACGCCATGGACCAGTACATGGAGCTGAAGAAGCGCGGCTTCTTCAACGACAACCCCAACGGCACCACCTACGAGCAGCAGACCTCGATGGTCGCGGGCGGGAAGGCCGCCATGGCCGTGCAGGTCTCCGCGGTGCTCTCCGCCTTCCGCTCGGCCGCGAAGAACCCCGACGACCTGGGCATGTTCCCCTTCCCCGGCGGCGACGACGCCAAGGAGCAGTGGATACCCGCGGGCATCGTCGTGGGCCTCGGCGTCGCCAGGAGGGCCGAGAACCAGGAGAAGGCCGCCGCGTTCGTGGAGTTCCTCGGCAAGCAGGAGAACATCAACCGCTGGGCCGCCGCCGTCTCCGCGATCCCGGTCACCCGCGACAAGTCGTCCACCATCGACCCCGTCCTGGAGAGCTTCCTGCCCGCCATCGACGGCGACCGCGCCGTGCCCTTCATGGACCAGCGCTGGCCGAACGCCGAGGTCCAGCCCGCGCACTTCGCGGCCGTGCAGAACCTGCTCGCGGGCAAGACCGACGTCAAGGGGGCGCTGGGACAGATGGACAAGGCCTACGGGAAGAAGTCATGACCTCGCACACCGCCGGCACCGGGCACGCCGCCGGGACCGGCCCCGGCGGGACCGGCGCGGCCGGGACCGGCGCGGCCGCGGTGAAGACGGCCGCCGGGGCCGCCGGGCGCCGCCCGGGGCCGCGCTCCCGGCTCCGCCGGGACGCCACCCTCCCGCCGTGGGTGTTCGTCGTGCCCGCGCTCGCGGTCTACGCGGCCGTGGTGCTCTACCCCAGCCTCGCCGGGGTGGTCTACGCGTTCACCGACTGGTCGGGCGTGGGCGACTACTCCTTCACGGGGCTGGAGAACTTCCAGAACCTGCTGGACGACGACCGCGCCCTGGACTCCGTGGGCAACACCCTGCTGCTCACCGTGGCCATCGTGGTGGTCCAGAACGGCGTCGGCCTGCTGCTCGCCCTGGGCGTCCACGCGAACATCAAGTCGCGCCAACTGCTGCGGGTGGTGTTCTTCGCGCCCGCCGTGGTGAGCCCGGTGATGGTCGCGTTCCTGTGGAAGTACGTCTACAACCCCGACGACGGCGAGGGCCTCAACGGCGTCCTCGGCGCGATCGGCCTGGGCGGTCTGCGCCAGGACTGGCTGGGCGACCCGTCGCTCGCCCTGTGGTCGGTCGCTGCCATGGTGGTCTGGCAGTACGCCGGGTACTCGATGGTCATCTTCCTGGCGGGCCTCCAGGGGGTGCCGCCCGAGCTGCACGAGGCCGCCAGGATCGACGGCGCCGGCACCTGGCAGCGCTTCCGCCACGTCACCTGGCCGCTGCTGGCCCCCGCCCTGACCGTCAACCTCATGCTGTCGACCATCGGCGGCCTCAAGCTCTTCGACCAGGTCTACGCCGCCACCAACGGCGGCCCCGGCACGTCGAGCGAGACGCTCTCGACCGTGCTGTACAAGGAGGCCTTCGTCTACGGCAAGTTCGGGTACAGCACCGCCGTGGCCCTGGTCCTCGCGCTGTTCGTCGCCGCCGTCTCCCTGGTCCAACTCCACTACCTGCGCTCCCGGGAGGTCACCGCGTGAGCACCGCCACGCCCCAGGCGCCCGCCGGGGGCGCCCCGCCCCGGCCGGGCGGACCGCGCCCGGCCCGGCGGCGCCGCCCCGGCTACGGGCGCTACGCCCTGGAACTCGTCATGATCGCCGTCGCGGCGGTGTTCCTGTTCCCGGTGTACGCCCTGATCACCCTGTCGATGAAGGACTCGCGGCAGATCTCCGAGTCCCCGCTGGCCCCGCCGTCGCCGCCGACGTTCGCCAACTTCGGCGACGCCTGGTCCTCGGCGTCCCTGGGCTCCGCCCTGCTGAACAGCACGATCATCACCGTGGCCAGCCTGCTGGTGCTGATCGTGCTGGGCTCCACCGGCGCCTACTACCTGGCGCGGCGCGCCCGCGGGCTCGGGTACGGGCTGTACATCCTGTTCCTGCTGGGCATCGTGCTGCCGTTTCAGCTCGGGATGATCCCGCTGTACAAGCTCGTGGACGACCTGGGCTGGCTCGGCACGTACCACGGCATGGTGCTGTTCTACACGGGCATCCAACTGCCCTTCACCGTGTTCCTGTACACCGGGTTCATCCGCGCCCTGCCGCAGGACTACGCCCACGCCGCGCTGATCGACGGCTGCAACCACCTCCAGGCGTTCACCCGGGTGGTGTTCCCGCTGCTGCGCCCGATCACCGGCACCGTGGTCATCCTGAACGCGGTGTTCATCTGGAACGACTTCTTCACGCCGCTGCTGTACCTGGGCGGCTCCGACAAGGAGACCGTGCCGGTCGCGGTGTTCTCGTTCCAGGGGCAATACGTCTCCGACTACGGCCTGGTGTTCGCCGGACTGGTGCTGGCGGCCCTGCCCGTGCTCGTGGTCTTCCTGCTCCTCCAGCGCTATGTGATCAAGGGCTTCGCGGGCGGCCTCAAGGGGTGAGGCCCCCGCCTCCCCGGCGGCCCCGCCCGGTACAGCCCGCCCCCCGCACCGAACGACGGAGACGCACACGCCATGAACCCTCCTCCCTCCGCCGGCGGCGTGGGAGCGGCCCTGCCCGCGAGCGTCGCCGCGGCCATGGGCGAGCCGCCGCGCGCCTTCTCGCCCACCGCGATCTGGTGGTGGAGCGGGGAGCGGCTGGACCGCGCCCGGCTGCGGGACCAGCTCGAACGGTTCGCCGACGGCGGGGTGTACAACCTGGTGCTGCTCAACCTCGCCCCGTCCGGGCCGCTGTTCGGCTCCGACGCCGACGACCCGCCGTACCTGTCCGAGGAGTGGTGGGCCCTGCTCGAAGGCGTGTGCGACGACGCGCGCGCCCTCGGGATCGGGCTGTGGTTCTACGACCAGCTCGGGTTCTCCGGCGCCGGCCTCCAGGCACGGCTGGTGGACGAGCGGCCCTCCTTCGCCGGACGGCGCCTGGAGCGGACCCGGGCCGTGGTGGAGGACGGCGGGGAGCTGCGCTGCCCGGCGGGCGGGGAGCCGCTCGCGGGCCGCGCGGAGCCGGTGGACGGGGCGGGGCGGCCGCTGGGCCCCGCGGTGCCGCTCGACCCCGGGACGGGGGTGCTGCGCGCGCCCGGTCCCGGGCGGTGGCGGCTGACCCTGCACCACCACACGGCGCTGGGCTTCGACTACCTGGGCGCGGACGCGTGCGCGGCCCTGCTGGACCGGGTGCACGGCGAGGTGGAGCGGCGGCTCGGCGACCGGCTGGGGAGCGTGGTCGTCGGCTCGTTCCAGGACGAGCTGCCCGGCCTGCCCACGTGGTCGCGGGAGTTCGCCGGCGCCTTCGAGCGGCGGCGCGGCTACGACCTGCTCCCCCGTCTGGACGCCCTGTACCTCGACGGCCCCGGCGGCGAAGGACCGGACGCCCGCCGGGTCCGGCGCGACTACCACCTCACCCGCGCCGAACTCGCCGAGGAGGCGTTCTTCCGGCCGCTGGCCGCCTGGCACGAGCGGCACGGGCTCACCGTCGGCTGCGACCAGCAGGACCCCGCCCGCGCCGGGCACCCCGTCGCCGGGGTGGAGCTGTACGCCGACTACGCCCGCACCCACCGCTGGTTCTCCGCGCCCGGCTCCGACCACCACGGCGACGCCCGGATCCACTCCTCCCTGGCCCACCTGTACGGCAGGCCGCGCACCTGGATCGAGGCGTTCCACTCCACCGGGTGGGGCGGCACCCTGGAGGAGACCCTCGACTGGCTGCTGCCGTGGCTGCGCGCCGGGGCCACCCTGTACAACCCGCACGCCGTCTACTACACGACCAAGGGCGGCTGGTGGGAGTGGGCGCCGCCCGGCACCGACTGGCGGCAGCCCTACTGGCGGCACCACCGGGTCTTCGCGGACGCGGTGGCGCGGCTGTGCGCGGTGCTGAGCCTGGGCCGCCACCTGTGCGACGTCGCCGTGCTGCTGCCCACCGCCACCGCGCAGGCGGGGGCCGCCCTGGACGGGGTGTCGGTGCGGGCGAAGGCCGCGCAGGCGGCGTACCTGGAGCTGGTCGGGGACATGGCGTGGTTCCGGACCCGGCCGGGGCTGCTGGACCGGCTGGGGCTGGACGCGGACGTGATCGACGACGCGTCCGTGGCGCGCGCGGTCGTCGAGGGCTCCCCGGACTCCCGCGCGGGGGACGGCGTCCGGCTGCGGGTGGCGGACGAGGCGTACGCGGCGGTGGTGCTGCCGGCGTGCGCGGTGCTCGAACAGGACACCGCGCTGCGGCTGGTGGAGTTCGCCTCCGCCGGAGGGACCGTGGTCGCGCTCGGCGCCCTGCCGGAGCAGGTCCTGGGGCCGGACGGGGACGCCGTCCTGCGCGAGGTGCGCGCGTGCTTCGCCGACGGGCGGGCCGTGTTCGCCCCCGCGGCCGGTGAGACGGCGGCGGCCCCGGAGCACGCGCTGGGGAGCGCCCTCACGGCGCGGGAGGGGCGGCGGGCCGGGGTGCGGCCGGTGGTGCGGGCGCCGGTTCCCGCGCTGGCGCGCCGGGTGGACGACGCCACCGTGGTGTTCCTCACCGCGGGCTCGCCCCGGGCCACCCGGGCGGCCGTGGCGGCGCCCGACGAGCGCGGGGCCGCCCTGGGCTGGCTGGACGTCCGATACGACTTCGACCCCGGCCGCTGCGCGGAATCCGCGACGGTGCGGGTGCGCGGGGTGGCGGGCCGCCCCGCCGTGCTGCTCGACCCGTTCGGCGGGCCGCCCCGCACCCTGCCGGCGCGGCCGGCGGGGGACGAGGCCGGGGCGGTGGAGGTGGAGGTGCCGTTCGACGGCGGGCCCGCGGCGGTGCTGGTGTTCCCCGGCCCGGGGCCGGGGGGAGAGCCGGGCGGAGAGCCGGGCGGCGGGGAGGCGGCGCCTGGGGGCGGGCGCGCGGGCGGGCGGGGCGAGCTCGTGGTGGAGGTCCCGGCGGACCGGGAGTGGGACGTGGAGCTCGTGCCCACCCTGGACAACACCTGGGGCGACTTCGCCCGGCCCGCGGCCGTACCGTCCGCCGGGCCCGCGGTGACCGAGTGCCGCGCGTTCCGCCACCGGACCGGGGACGGGGAGTACGGGCCGGACGTGCACGCCACGTTCGGGCCGCGCGCGGTCCTCGCCGGGGACGGCGGGGAGGTCCTCGCGGTGCTGGAGTGGTCCGGCAGCCGGGGCGTCCGCAAGGACCCGGTCCACCGGGACGTCCTCGGGCCCAAGGGCCATGTGCCGGAGGAGTTCGTCCGCGTCGGCCCCACGCCCGCGGGGGCGGTGGCGCGGCTGCGCACGGACCTGCTGCTCGACGCGCCCTTCGACGGGCACCTGGCCGTCGGGGCCGCGGCCGCCAAGTCGGCCAGGGTCGGCGGGGTGCCCGTGCATCTGGACGACGGCGGCCACCTGGCCCTGGGACGGGTGCGACTGGACGCGGGACGGCACCGACTTGAGCTGGACCTGACACCGGACCGGGACACGGACCTGCGGGCGCACATCGCGCTGGTCCGCGACGCGGAGCGCCACCGGCGCCCGGAGTGGATACTCGCGGACGGGACGCCCGCGGACGGGACGCCCGCGGACGGGACGCCCGGGGACGGGACTCCCGAGGACGGGGCCGTGCTCGGCACGTCCCTCACGCTGGCGGCGGTGCCCGCGCGGGCGGTCGTCCAGGTCGCCTCCCGCGGGCGGTGCGTGCTGCGGGTCAACGGGCGGGTGGTGGGCAGGCAGGGCGGCTTCGACCCGTACGCCGAGCACGCCGTGCCGCGGGTGCGGCGGCACGACGTCACCGCGGCCCTGCGCGCCGGGGAGAACGAGATCACCGTGGAGACCGGCGGCGGCGACCCCGCCGTCCTGGTGGACGCGCTCTTCGAGGACGCCGCGGGCGCCCCGGTCGCGGCGCCGCACAGCGACCGCTCCTGGTGGGCGCGGCGCGGGGGCGGGCGGGTGCCGGTCGCGGTGCGCCGGGAGCCGGTGGGCGACCCGGCCGCGCTGTACCTGCGCCGCAGGCCGCACCCGCTGCCCGGCGCCGCCTGGCTGGACCCGGACGCCGACGACGGCACCGTGGTGCCGGTGGGCTTCGCCGTGCCGGGCGCCGGGGGCGCGGTGGAGTGGTTCCGGTGCGCGCTGCCGCCCGGGGCCCGGCGGCTGTCGGTGGACACGCACGGGCCCACGACCGTGTTCGTGGACGGCGGGGAGTGCCCGTCGGCGACGGCCCCCGGCGCGGACGGGGCGCGCACCGTGACCGCGGAGCTGCCGGACGGCGGCCCCACGGGCCCGCGGGTCGCCGAGCTGCGGGTGGAGACCGGCCCCGCGCACCGGGGCGGCGCCGCCCTGGCCGGGCCGCTGCGCTGCGTCACCGGCCCCGGGCTGCTGCGCACCGGGGACTGGGAGGAGCGCGGGCTCGCCGAGTACAGCGGCGGGGTGCGGTACCGCACGGTGGTGGCGCTGCCCACCGCGGCCGCGGGCGGGCGGGTCCTGCTGGACCTGGGGCGGGTGCGCGGCACGGCGGAGGCGCGGGTGGACGGCGTGCCCGCCGGGGTGCGGATCTGCTCGCCCTACGTGTTCGACGTGACGGGCCTGGCCGGGCCGGGCGACGTCACCGTGGAGGTGACTGTGTTCGGCACCCTGGCGCCGTACCTGGACGCGGTGAGCCCCACCCACTTCGTCTTCCCCGGCCAGCGGGTCAGCGGACTGCTGGGGCCGGTGCGACTGCGGGTCGCGTCCGCCTGAGACCGGACCGGCCGCCCCAGGGGAGTGGCGGCCGGTCCGGCGCATCGGGGCCCGCGGCTGCGCGCCCGGGCGGCTCAGGCTCCCGTCGGGCCCAGCCAGCGGGACCGCGCGGCGGTCACCCGGAACAGGTAGTCGGCGTAGGCGGCCTCGTAGAACGCCACGCCCTCCGGATCCGGGTCGATCACGACTTCCGGGGCGGTCCACGCGGCGGCGTCCAGCTCGTGGCCGAGGTCGCGGCCGTGGGCGGCGACCGCGGCCAGGACGGCGCCGCGGGCGCCGGGCTCGGGGCCGCGGGCCACCCGCAGCGGGCGGCCGAGGACCTCGGCGAACAGCCGCAGCCAGGGCAGGCTGCGGGTGCCGCCGCCGCACACGGCCAGCTCTCCGGTGAGGCCCGCCGCCTCCAGGCAGTGCCGGGCCGCGAACGCTATGGCCTCGCACATGCCCCGCACCAGGTCGGCGCGGGTCGCCCGCAGGTCGAGGCCGGTGAACTCGGCGCGCGCCGCGGGGTCCACGAACGGCGCCCGCTCCCCCGAAGGCGACAGGTACGGCAGCGCGGCGACGCCGCGGGCTCCGCGCGGGCTGTCCTCCAGCATCCCGGAGACCTGCTCGTGCGAGGTGCCGGTGACGCCCAGCACCCAGTCCAGGGCGGCCGTGCCGGTCATGGCGGGCAGGGCGCGCAGATGGCGGTCGGGCCGGGCCGTGGCGAGGTGGAACCCCACGGGGTCCTCGTCCAGCGCGACCCGCTCCGCCACGACCTCGCAGGCCAGGGTGGTGCCGACGATGAGCAGCCCGTCGCCGGGCTCGGTGACGCCCGCGCCGAGGGCGCACGCGGGCAGGTCGTAGGGCCCCGAGCTGACCGGGGTGCCGCGGGTCAGGCCGGGGGTGCTCCCGTCCGCCTCGCCGTACGGCAGGGTCTCGGCGATGGGCGGCAGCAGCCCGGCGCGGTGCTCAAGGCCGAGGGCCGCCAGGACCCGCGGGGACCAGGCGCGGGCCGTCGGGTCGAGGAACGGGACGGAGGCGTCGGACAGGTCGGTGCCGCGCTCCCCGGTGAGCCGCAGGTGGATGACGTCCTTGCAGGAGGCGGCGGTGACCGCGGCGTCGAGGGACCGCGGCTCCTCGCGGTCCAGCCACGCCATCAGGGGCCCCGGCGAGCCCGGGAACAGCACGTTCCCGGTGTGCCGGTACAGCCGCTCCGCGGTGCCGTCCCGCATCCACCCGGCCACCAGCGCGCCGGCCCTGCCGTCCATCCAGGACAGGGCGGGGCGCACCGGCCGTCCCGCCCCGTCCACCAGCCACAGGCCGTCGCCCTGCCCGGTGACGGCGACGAGGGCGGGGGCGCCCCCCTCGGTCACCGCGGCCAGGACGCCGGCGGCGGCCGCGACCACCTCCTCCACGTCCTGCTCGACGCGGTCGCCGTGCCCGCCGAGCGGGATCGACTTCGACTCCACGCGCAGCGCCGTGCCGTCCTCGGCGAAGGCCACCGCCTTGGCGACCGAGGTCCCCATGTCCAGTCCGACGAACACCGTCTCTCCCTTCCCCGGCCGCGGGCGGCGCGCCGCCCCCGCGGGGGCCGCTCCGGTGCGGCGTCGCTTTCTCGTCGAGCCTTGCCGATCCTTGCCGATCACTGTCACGCCCCGCCGGACCCCGCGGACCGCCGCGGGCCGGTCAGACGACGCGGTGGGCCAGGGGCTCACCGCGCAGGAAGCGGCCGACCTCGGCGGCGGCGACACGGGCCGCGTTGTGCGCCACCGAGGTGTTGGCGCCCGCGAGATGGGGCGTCATGACGAGCCGGGGGGCGGTGCGCAGCCGGGAGTCCGCGGGCGGGGGCTCCACGGCGAACACGTCGAGACCCGCGGCGGCGAGCCGCCCGGACTCCAGGGCGTCGCAGAGCGCGTCCTCGTCCAGCAGCGCGCCCCGCGCGCAGTTGACGACGACGGCGCCCTCGGGCAGCAGGCCGAGTTCGCGCGCGCCGAGCAGCCCGCGGGTCTCGGGAGTGAGCCGCGCGTGCAGGGAGACGACATCGGAGCGGCGCAGCAGGTCGTCCAGGTCGGCGACGGGGGTGCCCGCCTCGCGCAGCGCGTCCTGGTCCGCGTACGGGTCGTACACCAGGACCTCCGCGCCGAGGGCGGCCAGCGCCCTGGCGACCCGGCTGCCGACGGCGCCGCAGCCGATCAGGCCGACCGTGGCCCCGTCCAGGCCGGGGCCGCAGTTGCCGTAGGTGTAGAACTCGCCGGCCCAGCGGCCCGCGGCCAGCGCGGCCGAGGTCTCGGGGATGCGGCGCATCGCGGCCAGCATCAGCCCGACCGTGTACTCGGCGGTGGCCGCCGCGTTGCGCCCGGGGGTGTTGCACACCCTGACGCCGCGCTCCCTGGCCGCCTCGAGGTTGACGTTGACGGGCCCGCCCCGGCCGACGACCACCAGGCGCAGGCCGGGGGCGCCCTCGATGACCTTCCGGGTGACCGGGGCCATCTGGGTGACGCACACCTCGGCCTCGCCGAGCGCCGCCAGGACGGTCTCCTCGTCGCCGGACGCCTCGTCCACCTCCGACACCGGCCCGAACGGGGTCAGCGGCCAGGGCAGGAGCAGCTCGTCGACGCGGTGACCTGTGCCGATCTGGGCCGTCAGCTCCCTGGTGAACAGTTCGGGGGCCACGAAGTGGTCGCCCGCGGCGAGGATTCTCATCGGCGAGGTCTCCTGGGTGAGAGGTCCGGGGTGAGGGGTCCGGGGTGGGCGGGGCGCGCGGGAGGTGTCAGGTCTTGACCGGGGCCAGTTCGCAGCGGACGCCGCGGTCCTCCAGGGAGCGCAGGGCGTCCGGCGGGGTGCGGTCGTCCACCAGGACGCGGTCGAACGTGCTGAGCGGGGCGAGCCGGTGCAGGGCGGTGCGGCTGAGCTTGGAGTGGTCCACCATGAGGACCTTGCGGTCGGCGGCCTTGAGCATCGCGCGCTTCACCGCGACGATGCGCTGCTCCTGGTGGAAGGCGAAGTCCCCGTACACGGAGGAGGTGGACACGAAGCACAGGTCCACCCGCAGGGCCTCCACCGCCTCCACGCAGGGCACCCCGAGGAAGGAGTCGTGCAGCGGGTCGTAGTCGCCGCCCAGCGCCATCAGGTGGATGCCCCGCTTGTCCGCGAGCAGGTTCAGCGCCTCGAGGAAGTTGGTGACGACGGTGAGGGGTTCGACGTCCGGCAGCAGCCGGGCCAGCTCCAGCACGGTGGTCGAGTCGTCGATCATGACGGACATACCGGGCTCGATCATGGTGACGGCCTTGGCGGCGAGCGCCTCCTTCTCCGCCCGCATGGACTTCTTGCGGTAGGCGACGTTGCTCTCGAACACCCCGGAGGGCTGGGCGGTCACTCCCCCGCGGGACCTGCGCAGCACGCCCTCGCGTTCGAGTTCGTCGATGTCCCGGTAGATCGTCATCAGACTCACGCCGAAGCGCTCCGCCAGATCCGACGCCGACGCCGACCCCTCCGTCAGCACGAGCTCGGAGAGCTCCCGGCGGCGCTGTGCGGGACCCCGCCGGCTCTTGTCCTGTGACATTCCTCGGTCCTGTTCCGATCCGTCTCCACGGGCGGCCCTGCCGCCGCCCCTCCGGAAGATCAGTGTGATGGCCGTCCGGGGATCGTGGGAGCGGACGCCCGGCACGGCGCAGGACGAGTGCTCTCCTTCATCGGGCCTTCATCCGGGACACCTCAACCTAACATCATTGGCTGTGGATATAACACTGATTGTTGATGTACCGTTCGGCAGTGTTCCCCATGGGCGGCTGCCGGGTCAACCCGTGGATCGCGGCTCTCCTCCCCTCCTCACCTGGTGGGACTCCGGGACACCGGGCCCTGGGGAGCCTGTGGGCGGATCCGGTGGCAGCCGTGGTGCGCGGTGTGAAAAGCGCCGTGACATCACCAACCGATGACGAGAAGGCGGACGCCTGTGACGGACACACGCCACCGGGACGTGTGGCTGGGAATCGACCTGGGGACGCAGGGCGCGCGCGCCCTGGCCGTCACCGACGACGGGCGGGTGGTCGGCCGCGGCTCCGCCCCGCTGGCCGGGCGGCTCGAAGGCGACCGCCACGAGCAGCTCCCCGCCGACTGGTGGGACGCCGTCGCCACCGCCGTCCGCGGGACCCTGCGCTCCCTGTCCCCCGCGCGGGTGCGCGGCCTCGCGGTGTGCGGCACCTCCGGCACCGTGCTGCTCACCGACTCCTCGGGCGCTCCCCTGACGCCCGCGCTGATGTACGACGACAGCCGGGCCCGGGACGAGGCGCGGCGCGCGCAGGAGGCGGGCGCGCGGCAGTGGGCGGCGATCGGCCACCGCATCCAGCCGAGCTGGGCCCTCGCCAAGCTGCTGTGGCTCACCGGGCGGCTTGACGGAGGGGCCGCGCTCGAGGGCGCCCGCGTGTGCCACCAGCCCGACTTCGTCACCGCCCGCCTGGTGGGCCGGTCCGTGCCCACCGACTCCAGCCACGCCCTGAAGACCGGCTACGACGCGCACACCGGCGCCTGGCCCACCGAGGTCCACGACCGCCTCGGCCTGTCCGGGCTCGACTTCCCCGAGGTCGTGCCCCCCGGCACCGTCCTGGGCGCGGTGTGCCGCGAGGCCGCCGACGCCACGGGCCTCGCCGAGGGCACCCCGGTGGTGGCGGGCATGACCGACGGGTGCGCCGCCCAACTGGGCTCCGGCGCCTGGGACGTGGGGCAGTGGAACACCGTCCTCGGCACCACCCTCGTCCTCAAGGGCGTCACCGCCACCGCGCCGCGCGACCCGGCGGGGGTGCTCTACAGCCACCGCTCCCCCGACGGGCACTGGCTGCCCGGCGGGGCGTCCAGCGTCGGCGCCGGAGCGCTCACCCGCGCCTTCCCCGGGGCCGACCTGGCGCGGCTCGACGCCCTGGCCGCGCACCGGGAGCCGGCGAGCGTCGTCGCCTACCCCCTGGTCTCGCGCGGGGAGCGCTTCCCCTTCCTGGCGCCCGACGCCGAGGCGTTCGTGCTGGGCCGCCCGGACGGCGACGCCGACCACCACGCCGCGCTGCTCCAGGGCGTCGCCCTGGCGGAACGGCTCTGCCTGGCCTACGTCCGCCTGCTGGGTGCCCCGGTGGAGGGCCCGATCGCGTTCACCGGCGGCGCCACCCGCAGCGCCTACTGGAACCAGTTGCGCGCGGACGTCCTGGGCCGTCCCGCCGCCATCCCCGAGCACACCGACTCCGCCCTGGGCATGGCCGTGCTGGCCGCGTACGGCGTGACCCGCGCCGCGGCGTCCGACGGGGCCGACGGGGCCGACGGGGCCGGGTCCACCGCCCCGTGGCCGCTGGCCGCCCACCGTGGCATGGTGCGGGTGCGCGCCGTCCTGGAGCCGCGCGAGCGGGTGACCGCCCGCTTCACCGAGCCCTTCCACACCCTCGTGGACGAACTGGAACGCCGCGGCTGGCTGCCCCGGGAGACGGCCCGCCACGCACGGGAGCACGGATGAGCATCCCACCCACCGCCCTGTTCCTCGCCCGCCACGGCGAGACCGTCTGGCACGACGAGAACCGCTACGTCGGCGTCAGCGACATCGCGCTGACCCCCCGCGGGCTGGAGCAGGCCGAGGCGCTGGGTGCCTGGGCCGCGCGCGCCGGGCTCAGCGCGATCGTCACCTCGCCCCTGTCCCGCGCCCGGCGCACCGCCGCCCCCGCCGTCCGCGCGACCGGCCTGGACGCCGTGGTCGAACCGGACCTGCGGGAGCTGGACTTCGGGATCGCCGAGGGCCGCACCCTGGGCGAGCTCCGGGCGTCGCACCCGGACGAGGTGGCGGCGTTCCTCCGCGACCCGGCCGCCCACCCCCTGCCCGGCGGCGAGGACCCGGCGGCAGCCGCGGAGCGCGGCGCCGCCGCCCTGCACCGCGCGGCCGGGGCGCACCCGGGCGGCCGGGTCCTCGTCGTCGCGCACAACACCCTGTTCCGGTTGGTGCTGTGCCGTCTGCTGGGCATCCCCGCCGCCGAGTACCGACGGGTGCTCCCGGGACTGCGCAACTGCGCGCTCACCGAACTGCGGGTGACGAGTGGTCGGGTGTCGCTGATGGCGTACAACGTGCCGACGTCCTGACCGCCGGCGGTCCGTGGAGGCCCGCCGCCGTTGCCGCTGGTGACCGCCTCCAGGTTGGCCGTTGTGCGCGGCGAAGACGGGCGGCGAGCAAGAGGTGGCCGGCCGATCACGGCAGTCATACGGCCCATGCGCGAGTTGACGTGGACGGAACAGCAGCGGCTCACGCGGGAGGAACCGCACCGGGTGCCGCCCGCCCGGGGTGAACGGGCGGGCGGAGGGAACGCGGCAGGGCCCTCGGCGGGGGCAGCATGACCGGCCCGGCCGAGGGCCCGTTCACTGTGTACCGGAGGGCGAAGGTCCGAGTGCCCAGAGGGCGAGTGCGGCGATGTGGCGGCGGGTGGCGTCGGTCAGGGGCGGCAGCTCGGCGTCCAGGGCCTCAAGGTGGTCGCGTGCGGCGGCCAGTGCGGGGCCGGTGCCGCGCAGGGCCTCCCGTTCGGCCTCCAGCAGCGGCACCGCCGCGCGCAGCACCCCGCCAGCGCCCAACAGGTCGTCGGCACGAGCCAACAGCCGGGGCTCAAGAGTCCGCCGCCCGTACTCCGCCATCTGGATCAGCGCGCCGGTGACGTGCAGTTTGTCTCCCAACTCCCCCTGCGTGAGCCTCGCACGCTGCCGGAAGTGCTTCAGCACCACGCCGACGTAGGTGCGGGCGGGAGTGGTCGCGGGCATGGGCAGCACGGGCGGAGTCCTTGGGGCTGGGAATACGGACAGGGACCCCCGGGCCGTGGATCGCGACCCGGGGCGCAGGTGCGCCGTTCCGGCCGGTCCGGTGACGACGAAGCCGGGACCGGCCGGAACGGGGGTTGATCAGGGGTGGCGCAGCGCGGCAGCCATGACGAACACGACGCGGAACGCCATGATCGCCAGGAACAGCGCGGGGCCGACGGCAGCGGCCAGCCGCCGTCTCACACCTCCGCCCCCCTCACGTCCTGGCGCTCACCGGACGGGCCGTCCGGTCCCGTGTCCACGCGCCAGAACGTCTCCGTCATGATCTTGAAGTGCCGGTGGTCGGGGTTGAGCTTGGTGTGGGTCAGCGTCCACGCCTGGACCGGAAGCGGTTCGTCGTCCACGGGCATCGACTCCGTCCCGCACATCAGACACACGGCGGAGTAGATCGCCCTCGGCGCGTCCTTGCTGGTGATCCGCCGGAGCACGGTCCCGGGAGCGGCCTCAGCGGCAGGGAGCGTCACAGCGCCCCCCTGCCGCGCACGCTGGTGCGGTTCGCCTCGCGCACCGCCGGGCGCAGGGCTTCGGCGAGCCCCGGGATCAGCGTGCACGGGTCGGCGGTCCACTCCCGGCCGCCGCCCAGGGGCCGCAGCCACACCCTGCCGTCCATGCGCGCCATCACCCGCCCGATCACGGGCCGGGCGTCGCTGTCCGCGGGGTGAGAGGTGTCCCGCACGATGGTGCCCACCGCCGGGGCGGGCCCGGTGCCGGAGTCCGGCCCGGCCGCGCGCTGCCACTTCAGCACCGCCGCGCCCACCCGGATCACCGACGCCAACTCCCGGGCCGTCGCGGGGAGCACCCGTCCGAGGTCCACCACCTGCGTGGCCGACGACCGCAGCACCACGGGCCCGGTCCTCAGGCCCGGCAGGAGAACTCCCGCGTCTGCCAGCGCCGACCGCAGTTCGGCCAACGCCACGACCGCCTCACGCTGCCTGTTGCGCCTACGGGCCGCCGTCACCGCCCGGCCCTCCCCGCCGCCGCGCTCCGCGCCGCCGGGACAGGGCCGAGGAACGGCGGGCGCACCGCCACCTTCACCACCACCCGCCGAGAGCGCCGCCGCTGCCGTTCGGCCACGACCAGGTACGGGCGGACCATCGCCACCTCACCGCCGTCCGGCGCCGCCGCAGGAGCGGGCGCTGCGGGGCGCGCGACGGGGGCTGTCGCGGTCGCGGGCACGGTGACAGGGGCGGCTCCCGCCGCGTGGCGGGGTCGGGCACGGTGCCGTCCGTGCGTGCGGGGGGTGAACAGCAGTTTCACCCGCTCGAGAGCGTGGGCGATAAAGTCGGTCATGCTCGTCAGCTCCTTGGAAGCTGGTGGGCCACGCCCCGGGGCCGTGTCAGCGGTCGCCGGGGTCCTGTGCCGACTCATCGTGCCGACGCGGCAAGGCTCCGCCGTCCCCAAGGTGGGGACGGCGGAGCCTTGACACAAGGTGAGCGCGGCGCTACACGCCGCTCCACTGGGCGAACTCCCGCAACGGGTCCGCCGCTCGCTGACGCGCCCGCAGCAGCGTCCCGACCGTCTCATGCACCTCCGGGTGATACCACGTCAGTTGCGGGGCGATCTCCCGTGCCTTCTCCAAAGACTCCAACGCGTCATCGTGACGTGCTGTCCACGCCTCGGCGCGGGCACGGTTGATCCAGAAGTGCGCCGTACGGTTGGGCGGACAGCCCACCGGTAGTTGCACCTCGGCGGCCTGGCGCAGCGCCTCATCATGGTCATCGGTGTCGTTGAGGTCGGAGACCCTGCTCATCCGGACCCAGCGCGGCCCGAAGGACAGCGAGTAGAGCTCTACGTCACCGGTGCTCTCCGCGATCTCGCTGGCCTGCTCAATCCAGCTATTGGCCGCACTGATGTCTCTCGACCGACGGGCGTACGTTGCTGCCCGCAGTGCCAGAATGCCGCGCACTGCGCGCACTGCCTCACTCCCGTCATCGTCCAGGTCCTGTAGAGCCTGACGCATAAGGGCAACGCTCCGATCCGCCCGACCGGCTGCCCCATGGGTGATCGCTGCGCGTTCGAAACGCTCGATCGCCACAAGGCACGGGTCCCCGGATTCTCGCGCCGCAGCGCCCATGCGTGCCACGGCAAGGCGCGCGAGATCGGAGTAACCGAGGCGATAGGCGATGCTGGCCGCTGTTCGCGCGACTTCCGCCTGAAGCGCATGCGACCTTTCCCGGTCCCGGCCCGGTGCGTCCTGCCTGCGAACCGCAGACGCCACCTCGGTGATCAGCCCCGGAAGAATCTTGGCGGTCTCCGAAAAGTTCGCTCTGAGGCGCAGACCGACGACGCGGTTGACCTCAGCCTCCAGGACGTCGATGGGACGCGGTTCCGGGTCGTCGTCAAGTTCGATGTCCCACGCCTCAAGGGCGCTACCGATCGGGGACACCATGGCGTCAAGCTGCTCTTGCTGGAGGATCTTGATGTACGGCTGGCCGTGGAGAACGGAGATGTCGACGGAGAGAGCTCGGGCCACAGCAGCGAGCACGGAAGGGCTGGCGGGCTGCTCGCCGTTCTCGACTCGGGACAGTTGACTTTTGGAGACGTGGGCCCGTCGTCCCAGTTCGGCGAGCGAGTAGTCACGGATGAGACGCATTGCGCGAATGCGCGTTCCTACGCTCTCCGCGGGCCCGTCAGCGGGATATGACATGGTGAGTCCTTGTGTTCTGACGTGTTACTCAGAACGCTACTCCCGAGGACACGCGGGAGTACTGCGAACAGCCATCGTCCATGAGAAGGGCCGTTCGGGCTGTGGCGCCCGCGTCCGCAGTCTGACCAGCGAGCAGACCGCCAGCCGCTCCCGTGCCGCGCTGGGTCGAGGCCCTGACCGGCCCGGCCGAGGGCCCCTGGACGTGAGGGAGCTGCCGCCCTGCGCCCGCGGGCGCGGCGGGGGCGGGCACCCCCCGTCCGGCGGCGGCTGACCCCGGCGGCCCGCGCCCGGCCCCGCCGCACACCGGCGGCGGGGCCGGGCGTCCGGGAGCTCACCGGGCGGGGGGCCGCGGCTGCCGCAGGCGGGCGAGCGTCTCCTCCAGCGACAGGTCGAAGGCGTCCTTGTCGCCGTCCCAGCACCGCATGACCTCCGCCGCGGCGTCGGCGAACCCGGCGGGCAGGCCCGCCGCACGCAGCGTCGAGGCGATCTCGCGCATCTCCGGCGACCACCGCCACGCCCGCGCGGCGACGCTCGGCAGGTGGTCGTCCTCGGCCAGCACCGCCGCCGGCATGCGGCGGCCCTCCTCCAGCAGGGCGTCGCGCACGCCGTAGGCGTCGGCGAGGGCGTGCGAGACGGCCGCCAGCGCCCTGGAGATCTTCTGGTGGTGGGCGAAGGCCATCTTCAGCGCGGAAGCGGCCCCGTGCGGCCGGTCCAGGATGCCCACCCGCACGTCGGTGCCGTCGAAGATCCCGGCGACGGTGCTCGCGGCGCGCGGGTCCCCGGCGACGTGGAGCCGGGTCCGCCTGCCCCCGACGGGCGGCGCGCCGATGATGGCCGCGTCGAGCACCGAGGCGTCCGGGCAGGCGTCGCGCACGATCGCGGTGATGCGCTCCAGGCGCCGGGGGCTGACCGCGTTGGCCTCCACGTACAGGCCGGAGAACCCGGTGGCGGCGACCAGGCGGGCGACGTCCTCGGCGGCCGCGGGCGGGCAGATGGACAGGACGACGTCGCTGGCGGCCAGGGCGCGCGGGAGCTCCGCGGCCGTCAGCCCGGCCTCCTCGGCCCTGCGGGCGGTGGCCGGGCCGCGCCCGTCCGGGCACCACAGGACCCAGTGCCCGGCCCTGACGGCGTGCCCGGCGACCGGGGCGCCCATCGCTCCGGGGTGCAGCAGGGTCAAGGTGAGGCTCATCGTTCGCTTCCGTCCGACGCGTTTCCCGTCCGATTGTGCGCCGAAGGACACCCGCGCCGCACTCCCCCGGCGATCGACAGAATTTGTTGGCGCAGCCAACACTCTTTCTGTATCGTTGACCACGCCAACGAAACCCGATCGTATCGCTGGAGTCGTCATGCCCCCTGCCACCCTGATCAAGCCGTTCCGCATCGACATCCCCCAGGCCGACCTCGACGACCTGACCGACCGGCTCACCCGCACCCGCTGGCCCAACGAGGTCGCCGACGCGGGGTGGCACTACGGCTTCCCGCTGGCGCGGCTCAAGGAGCTGGCCGAGCACTGGCGCACCGGCTACGACTGGCGCGCGCACGAGGCCAGGCTCAACGAGCTCCCCCACTTCACCACCGAGATCGAGGGCCAGAACATCCACTTCGTCCACGTCCGGTCCCCGAAGCCGGACGCGCTCGCGCTGGTCCTCACCCACGGCTGGCCCGGCTCATTCCTGGAGTTCCTCGACGTGATCGAGCCGCTGTCGCGCGACTTCCACCTGGTGATCCCGTCCATCCCGGGCTACGGCTTCTCCGGGCCGACCCACGAGGGCGGCTGGGATGTCGTCCGGATCGCGCGGGCCTGGGCCGAGCTCATGCGCCGCCTCGGGTACGAGCGCTACGGCGCGCAGGGCGGCGACTTCGGCTCGGGCATCTCCACGTCGCTCGGCGCGGTGGCACCCGAGCACGTCGTCGGAGTGCACGTCAACTACCTGCCGACCCGGCCGCTCCCGGACGCCGACATCGAACTGTCCGCAACGGACGAGGCCCGGCTGGACAAGGTCAGGCAGCTCATGGCGAACCGTCCGCCCTACCAGGCCCTCCAGGCCCTCACCCCGCAGACCATCGGCTACGCGCTGACCGACTCGCCGGTCGGCCAACTGGCCTGGATCGCCGAGCGCTTCGCCCAGTGGACCGACCCGCGCTCGCCCATCAGTGACGAGCGGATGCTCACCAACATCTCGCTGTACTGGCTGACCGCCACCGCGGCCTCCTCCGCGCGGCTGCACCGCGACGCTCCGCGGGGCATCGAGCCGTGCCCGGTACCGCTGGGCGTCGCGGTGTTCGCGCACGACATCACCCAGTCGGTGCGACCCCTGGCCGAGCGGCTGTACGACATCAGGCACTGGTCGGAGTTCGACCGCGGCGGCCACTTCGCCGCGATGGAGGTGCCGGAGCTGCTCGCCGAGGACGTCCGCGACTTCTTCCTCCACCACATCGAGTAGCGAACGCCCGGGGTCGGCGGGCAGAGGCGAGGGGATGGCCCGTCGCCCCGGGAGCCGGGTGGTGCGGCGGACGCCGCCTCGGGGGCGCGTGCGCACGGCGCTTCGTCACGGGTGCTTCGTCACCGGTGGTTCTCACCGGGTGATTCCTCACGGGTGGTTCCCCACGGGTGATCCCTCACCGGGGTTCCCACCGGTGGTTCCTCACTGCTGATTCCCCACTGCTGATTCCCCAGCGCCGGTCCCCCACCGACGGTCCCCGCACCGAGGCGCCTCTCCGCACGGGCACTTCGTCCAGGCGAGGTGGTCGGCGGTGTCGAGGTCGCCGGCGGCCGGGACCGGGGCGAGGACGCTGGTGGTCCGTCGATGGCCGGGGGTTCCGGCGCTGCCCGCGGTTCGATGTTGACGTCGAACTTCCGGGTTCCGCCGCGGTTCGCCCGGACCACGGGGCCAGCTCGGTCCCTTCGGTCGCCCGCACGCGTCCCCGTAGGGGGGCAGGGTCTTCTCGGGGTTCACCGGGCCCGGAGGTGGTACGACGCCTTGTGGAGCGCCGTGGCGCGCTCCTTCGGGCGCGGAACGGCCGCCGCAGCGCCGGCGACCGCGTACGGCGTGCCAGGGCCTGCGTCGTATCACCGTCCGCCCCAACGACACCCGACACGCACTCCACCGCCACACCGGGCGAAAGCCCGGGTGCGCCCGGCCCGGCACGCCGAGAGCGCGCGCCGGACGCCACGGGGCCGCCTCTCGCGCGACGACGGGGATTCGACGACGGGCCCCAGGGGATGCCTGACGATCCCCGCCGAGCGCGCGACGCCTGGCACGCGCCTCGCCGCGTCGTCCGATCACCCGAGTACACCCAGCACCCGGGGGATCCTGCGACGCACCGCCCCAGACGCCGCGCGCTGACCCGACGCGGGCCCCGGGCCTCTTGGTCCGCCCTCCTCACGGCGTCACCCCCGCGCGCAGGCGCGCCCCACGCCATGCGGCACGGTCACCCGGCCGCGCGCCGGACGGCGGGGCCCGGCTCGGGAGGGGGTGGGCGGGTTGGTGCCCGGGGTGGACGCGGGGCCGGGCGAGCGGGCCGGACCGGGCCGCCGGTTCCGTTCAGCGGACCGGTGCCTGACAGGGCGTGCCGCCGCGGGCCACCCTGGACGCACCGTGGCAAGAGCCCGGGCGGCCCGACGGGGGTGCGGGCCGCCCGGGCGCCACGGACCGACTCCCCGCCCGAACGTCCACGGCCCGCCGAGGGCCCGGGGACGGGCGCCGCGCCCGGCGCGACGGCCGCGGGCGGCCCCCACCACCCCGCGCCTGGGAACGGCGAACGCACCGCCACCGCCGCCGCCCGGCCCACCGGCCGGGTGCCCCGCCGAACCACGCCCGCCCCAACAACGTCGGACCGCTTTTGGGCGGCGGTCCGACATGACAGGATGGGAGCGCTCCCACGGCGGTGGCGCACGCTACCGCCGGTCAACCCTGTCCGCCTTTACCGTCCCCCTTACCCGTCCTGGGGAGGACCGCATGAGATACGGCCACTTCGACGACGAGCGGCGCGAGTACGTCATCACCCGCCCGGACACTCCCCTGCCCTGGATCAACTACCTGGGCACCGAGTCCTACTTCGGCATCGTCTCCAACACCGCGGGCGGCTACTCGTTCTACCAGGACGCCCGGCTCCGCCGGCTGACCCGGTACCGGTACAACAACGTGCCCCTCGACCTCGGCGGCCGCTACCTCTACCTGCGGGACAACGGATCGGGCGACTACTGGTCGCCGTCCTGGCAGCCCACGGGGAGCGACCTGGACGACTACGAGTGCCGGCACGGCCTGTCGTACACCGCGATCGCCTCCGCGCGCACGGGCGTGCGGGCCGAGACGCTGTACTTCGTGCCGCTCGGCGAGAACCTGGAGGTGTGGCGGCTGCGGGTGACCAACACCCGCGACACCGCCCTGGACCTGTCCGTCTTCTCCTCCGTGGAGTTCTGCCTCTGGGACGCCCAGGACGACGCCACCAACTTCCAGCGCAACTTCTCCACCGGCCAGGTGGAGGTGGTGGACGGGGTGATCTACCACAAGACCGAGTACCGGGAGCGCCGCGACCACTTCGCGTACTTCGCCTGCTCCGAGCCGCTGGCCGGATACGACACCCAGCGCGACACCTTCCTCGGCGCGTACCGGGGCTGGGACCGGCCGGCCGCCGTGGAGCGGGGCGAGTCGTTCGACTCGGTCGCCAACGGCTGGGCGCCGATGGGCAGCCACCACGTGCGACTGGACCTGGCCCCCGGCGAGAGCCGCGAGGTGGTCTTCGTGCTGGGCTACTGGGAGAACCCTCGCGACGAGAAGTTCGACCCGCCCGGTTCGCAGACCGTCAACAAGGCGTACGTCCGCCCGCTGATCGAGCGCTGGCTCCGCCCGGAGACGGTGAGCGAGGGGTTCGAGCGGCTGCGGGCGTCCTGGGAGGAGCGGCTGTCCACCCTGCGGGTGGCCACCGCGGACACCGACACCGACCGGATGGTCAACGTCTGGAACGCGTACCAGTCCATGGTGACGTTCAACATGAGCCGCTCGGCGTCCTCGTTCGAGTCCGGCATCGGCCGCGGGATGGGGTTCCGGGACTCCAACCAGGACCTGCTGGGCTTCGTCCACATCGTCCCGGAGCGGGCCAGGCAGCGCATCCTCGACATCGCCGCCACCCAGTTGCCCACCGGCGGCGCGTACCACCAGTACCAGCCGATGACCAAGCGGGGCAACAACGACATCGGCTCCGGCTTCAACGACGACCCACTGTGGCTGATCACCGGGGTGGCCGCGTACCTGAAGGAGACCGGCGACCTGTCCGTCCTGGACGAGCCGGTGCCGTACGACAACGACGAGTCCACCGCCGCGCCGCTGTACGAGCACCTGCAACGCTCGCTGCGCTACACCCTTGACCGGCTCGGCCCGCACGGGCTGCCGCTGATCGGCCGGGCCGACTGGAACGACTGCCTGAACCTCAACTGCTTCTCCGACACTCCCGGCGAGTCCTTCCAGATCACCGAGAACCGGGAGGGCGGGGTGGCCGAGTCCGTGTTCATCGCCGGTCTCTTCACCCTGGCCGCGCGCGAGCTGGCCGGCATCGCGGAGCTGTACGGCCGGTCCGAGGAGGTCGCCGGGTACCGCGAGGCGGCGGAGAAGATGGCGGGCACCATCACCGAGCACGGCTGGGACGGGGACTGGTTCCGGCGGGCGTACGACTACCACGGCGAGGTGATCGGCTCCAGCGAGAACGACGAGGGGCAGATCTTCATCGAGCCGCAGGGCATGTGCGTCATCGGCGGCGTGGGGCTGGAGGACGGCCTGGCGGCCCGCGCCCTGGCCAGCGTCAGGGAACGGCTGGCCAGCAGGCACGGGATCGTGTTGCAGCAGCCGCCGTACTCGCGGTACCGGCTCGAGCTCGGCGAGATCTCCTCGTACCCGCCGGGCTACAAGGAGAACGCGGGCATCTTCTGCCACACCAACCCGTGGATCATGATCGCCGAGGCCATGGTGGGCAACGGCGACGACGCGTTCGACTACTACAAGCGGATCAACCCCTCGGCCCGCGAGGAGATCAGCGACCAGCACCGCTGCGAGCCCTACGTCTACGCCCAGATGATCGCCGGGCCGGACGCGCCCACCCACGGCGAGGCCAAGAACTCCTGGCTGACCGGCACCGCGGCGTGGAACTACGTGGCGATCACCCAGTGGATCCTGGGCATCCGCCCGGACTTCGACGGCCTGCGCCTGGACCCGGTCCTGCCGGCCGCCTGGGAGGGCTTCACCGCCACCCGCAGGTTCCGGGGCGCCACCTACGAGATCACGGTCACCAAGCCGGCCGGCACCCGCGGCCGGGTCCGCCGCCTGACGGTGGACGGCCGCGAGGTGCCCGGCACCCTGCTGCCGCCCGCGCCGGCCGGATCGGTGGTCCGGGTCGAGGCGGTGATCGAGGAGTAGCCGCCGGGTGCGGCGGGTCCGCCCGGGCGGGCCCGCCGCCGTCCGCGGGTCACGTGTCGGCGGGGTGGGCGTCCGGGTCGGCCGGCCGGTGCGCGGCGGGGGCGGGACCAGGCGGGGCGAAGGCCGCCGCGAGCTCGTCCAGCAGGGGCGCCGCGGACGGGTGCGGGTCGCGGCGCGGTGTGATCCCGTAGATGCCCCGGGTCGGGGGATCGACCAGGGTCACGGTGGTGACGTCGGCCCGCAGGGCGCGGATCAGCGCACCGGGGATCAGGGCGATGGCGTGGCCGGTGGCGACCAGGGCCGTCTTGCCGGGCAGGTCGGCCGCGGTCAGGTCGATGCGGGCGGTGACTCCGGCGCGGGCGGCGTGCCGGCGCAGCAGCGCGGCCGAGCCGTCGTTGTCCTCGACCCAGGTCTCGTCGGCCAGCGCCCGGATGGGCACCGGGCCGCGCCCGGCCCGGGGATGGCCGAGGGGCAGCACCACGACCATCTCGTCCATCCCCAGGAACCGCCGTCGGACCCGCGGGACATGGGGCAGGCCCGGTGGCGCGTCGGTGACGACGGCGGCGTCGAGATCGCCGGCGGCCACGCGGTCGTGCAGGTCCGCGCTCACTCCGGGGAGCAGGCTCCACCGCAGGGGACCGCCCGCGTCCAGCAGGCGGCGGACGGCGGCGGGCACGATCCCGGCGGCCAGCGACGGTGTCGCGCCGATGGCCAGCGGCCGGCCGGGCGCCCCGTCACGGACCTCCCGTACGGCGCGCTCGGCGCGGTCGGCCTCGTGGAGCACGGCCACGGCGTGGTGGCGGAACGCCTCGCCGGCCGGCGTCGGGCGCACGCCGCGCGCGTGGCGCTCCACCAGCGGCGCCCCGAGCCGGCGCTCCAACCCGGCGATCTGCCGGGAGACGGCCGACTGGGTGTACCCGAGCTCCGCGGCCGCCGCGGACAGCGATCCGAGCCGGCACACCGTCACGAACGCCCGCCACGCTGTCAGCTCCATGGGGCAAGTATGGGCCCCGATATGCGTGGGCCGCATGGATGCTCTGCCTGATCCGCGCTTGTCGCAGATGCCGCGCCGCCGCCAAGCTGGGACGCATGACCGCACCGCGCACGATCGCCGTCCTCGGCCTGGGCCGCATGGGCACCGCGATCGCGACACGACTCGCCGGCCACGACTGGGACGTCGTCGGCTGGACCCGCTCCGGGCGCACGGCGGGCGCCGTGGGGACGACCGGCGACCCGGGGGACGCCGTGGCGAAGGCCGACATCGCGCTGCTCGCGCTGTTCGACGGCCGGGCCTGCCGACAGGTCGTCGACCACGTCCGCGCCTCGCTGCGCCCGGACGCGATCGTGCTGAACACCAGCACCATCGCCCCCGCCGAGGCGGCGGAGCTGGCCCGGCGGCTCGGCCCGCGCTACGTGCACGCGCCCGTCCTGGGCTCCGTGCCGGCCGCCGCCGCCGGCGCCCTGGGGATCCTCGCCGCCGCCGACCAGGAAGCGTTCGACCGGGCCCTGCCGGTCCTGGAGGCGCTCGGCACCGTGCGGCGCGTCGAGGACGCCGCCACCGCGGCCGCGCTCAAACTGGTCGCCAACAGCAGCCTCGCCGGCGCCGTCCTCGCGCTGCGCGAGTCACTGCGGCAGGCCGACGCCCTGGGCCTGCCCCGCGCCCAAGTGCTGGACGTCCTGGAACTCGGCCAGCTCGGCGGCCTCGTCGCCCGCAAGCGCGCCTTCCTCGACGACGGGCCGGCCGGCGCCGCCGCGGCCGAGTTCACGATCGGCGCGCTGGCCAAGGACATGGCGCTGCTGGCCGCCGCGTCGGGCAGCCCGGTGCGCGCCGCGGCCGACCTGGCCGGCACCCCCGCCGGCCCCGAGGCCGACATCGCCGTCGCCGCCACGGTTCCCGCGGTGGACGACGCCGTGCTCGAACCGCTGCGCGCCTACGTCCGCGGACACGCCACCGGCGACCCCGCCCACTTCCGCGACGCGTTCCTGCCCAGCGCCCACATCGAGGGGATCCGGGACGGGGCGTTCGTCTCGTGGGGCCTGGACGAGTACTGCGCTCTCTTCCCCGGCCGGCCGGCGCCGGACGAGTCGGCCCGCTCCCGCCGCATCGACTCCGTCGACGTCCACGGCACCGTGGCGACCGCGTCCATGACGCTGTGGCACGGCACGGACACCTTCACCGACGTCTTCCTGCTGGTGCGCGTGGACGGCGCCTGGCGCATCGCCAACAAGGCCTACCACCGGAGCGCCTGAGCGGGCGGGGCAGCGGTCGCCGCCCCGCCCCGGGCGTTCGCCGGGATGCTCAGGTGCGCAGATGGGACGCGCCGTTGAGGTCCAGTACCGTGCCGGACGCCCACACGGCCTCGGGTGAGGCGAGGTAGAGGACGGCGGCGGCCACCTCCTCCGGCGTCCCGACCCGCCCGAAGGGGCTCTGGTCCCGCACCGCCGCGCCGGCCTCCCCCGCCAGCGCGGCGGCCTGCCGCTCGGTGGCGACGAAGCCCGGGGCCACCGACGCGACGGCGATCCCGTGCGGCGCGAGCGCGACGGCCATCGACTGCCCGAAGGCGTGCAGCGCGGCCTTGCTCGCGCCGTAGGCCGGGAAGTCCGGCTCGCCGCGGAACGCCCCGCGGGAGCCGACGTTGACGATGCTGCCCGTCGCGCCCCGGTCGATGAGGTGCCGGGCGACGCCGTAGGTCAGGTTCGCCGCGCCGAGCAGATTGACGTCGATCATGCGCTGCCAGGCCCGCTGCCACTGGGCGTAGGACACCTCGGCCGGGGAGTGCCGGTTGTCGGCGGACGGCGCGACGCCGGCGTTGTTCACCAGGACGTCGACCCCGCCCAGGGCCCGCACGGCGTCGTCGACCAGGCGCCGCGCGACCTCGGGCTCACCGATGTCGCCCGCGACCAGGGTGTGGCCGTCCCCCGGCAGTCGCCGCAGCGTCTCCTGCGCGTCCTCGCGGCCGGCCGCGTAGTGCACGGCCACGCGGTCCCCCCGCTCGGCGAACGCCAGGGCGACAGCGCGGCCGATCCCCCGCGACGCCCCCGTGACCAGTACGCGCCTCATCGCGTGCCCCTCCAGCCGTGACCTGCCTGCGACCCTGCCGCCCCCATTCTGCGCACCCGCGCTTCGGCCCGGAGGCCCGGCCCCTCCCCGCGACGGGCTCACCACGGGATGGCGTCGTCCAGACAGTCCGGTCCGCGGAAGACGCCGGTGGGGCCGTCGGCGGGGAGGGTCGCGAGGAGCACCGGGACGGCCGCGCCGTCGGCCGTGGTGCGGTCGCCGCGGGGGAAGGGCGCCGCGGCGTTCTGGTCGGTCGGCACCAGGCCGGGACTGGCCGCGTTCACCTTGATGCCGTCGGCGCGGAGGGCGTTGGCGTAGACGAGGGTCAGCGCGTTGAGCGCCGCCTTGGACGAGCTGTACGCGAGGAAGCCCTGGGCCGGGAGGGGGCTGCGCGGGTCGCTCAGCAGGGTGAGCGAGCCGAGTCCGCTGGAGATGTTGACGATCCGCGGATTGCGGGAGCGGCGCAGCAGCGGCACGCAGGCGGAGGTCACGGTGACCACGCCGAAGACGTTCACCTCGTACGCGTCGCGCAGGTGCGCGGCCGTGACGTCGGCGGTGGCCACGCCCCACTCGTTCATGGTTCCGGCGTTGTTGACCAGCACGTCCAGCCGTCCGGTGGCGGTCTCGACCGTCTCGACGGCCGCCCGCACCGATGCCGCGTCGGTGACGTCCAGCCGGACGAACCGGATGTCCGGGCGGTCACGGCGTCCGCCGGGGCCGGCGTCCGGGCGGGGCGGCTCCGCGACCGGCACCGGGTCGGCCGCGGCAGCCGGCCCGCGGGTCAGCTCTTCGACGGCCGCGCGGCCGCGCCGCGGATCACGGGCGCCGAGGTAGACGGTGAAGCCCCGTTCGGCCAGCCGGCGGACGATCTCCCGGCCGATGCCCTTGTTGGCACCCGTGACGAGTGCCACCTCGTTCTCGTTCATGTCCACCACTTCAGCCGACGCGGTGCCGGGAGGGGAAAGACCGATCGGGTGCCGCCCCATACCCTGGCGGTATGCCGGAGCCGGAGATCCGCGAACTGCGTTACTTCCGCGCCGTCGCCGAGGAGTTGAACATCACCCGTGCCGCCGCGCGGCTGGGCGTCGCGCAGCCGCCGCTGTCCCGGGCCATGCGCCGACTGGAGCGCAGGCTCGGTGTGGAGCTCTTCGACCGCACCGGGCACCGGCTGGCGCTGACCCGGGCCGGGGAGGTGCTCCTGGACGAGGCGGCGGTCGTCCTCGACGCCCTCGGCTCCGCGGTGCGCCGGACGCGGCGGGCCGGCCTTCCCGGCCGGGAGCTGGTGGTCACCGCCAAGCCGGGGGTGGCCACGCGGCTGCTGCTGCGGATCGGCGAACGGTTCCGGGCGGATCCGGACGCGCCGGAGTTGCGGGTGGTGGTCAGCGGATTCGGTGAGCAGGCGGACATGGTGCGGGACGGGCGCGCGGACCTGGCCATCGCCGCCTGCGTCGACGACCGCGGCCTCGACATCGAGCTCCTCGCGACCGAACCGCGCGTCGCCGCGCTCCCCGCGGGACACGAGCTGGCCGGGCGCGACGCCCTCGGCACCGCCGACCTGCGCACCGAGCCGGCGCCGCGGTGGAGCGACCCGGGGGTGGTGGACCGCGACCACTGGCTGGGCCATCCGGACCGCCCGGACGACGGCCCGGTCGTGCGCGACAGCGCCCAACTGCTGGACGTGGTCGCCCTTGGCCAGGCCGTGGCCCTGGTGCCCGCGTCGCTGGCCGCGACGAACGTCCGGCCCGACGTGGTGTACCGCCCGGTGCCCGACGCGGCCCCGTACCGGACCCTGGCTCTGTGGCGGGCGGGCAGCAGGTCGCCCTGGATCGCCCGATTCGTGCGGACGGCGCTGGAGGAGGCGGGCTGACCGGCCGCGGGCGGTCCGGGCGGGTGTCGGTCAGCCCTGGTCGGCGGTGGGGTCGGGGTTCGGGAGTGTCTCGCCGGTCTCCAGGAGCGTCTTGAGGCCGGAGACGAGCGCGGGCCAGCCGTGCTGGACCATCTCGCGGACGGTGCTGCCGGGCGGGAAGCCGTCGTGCACGACGGTGAGCTTGACCGTCTCGCCGAGGGGCTCGATCTCGAACGTGACCTTGGACCGCTGCTCGGCGGCGATCGCGGCGAGGGTCTCGCCGTCCACTCCGGCGACCCGGGCCCACTCGGGTGTGAAGGTGTGCCAGGTGTAGGACAGCCGCCGGTGGGGGTCGGATTCTAGGACGACCTGTTCGGGGTCGGCGATCTCCGTGCCTTCCTGCCGCCAGGTCATGGCCGAGCCCGCCCTCCAGTCGGTGGCGAGTTCCAGGCCCCAGTAGCGGCGGGTGAAGGCCGGGTCGGTCAGGCCCTGCCAGAGCTTCTCCGGCGTGGTCCTGATGTAGGTGGTGTAGACGAACGCGGTGCTGTCCACGGCGGTGTCCTCCAGTGCGTGCTTGAGGTCGGCGAGCGCGCGCACGCGCTCGCGGTCGTAGCGGCTGATCCAGCGGTCGGCGATGGCGTTGATCGGCTCGGCGTTGAGGTAGTGCAGCTTCTCCCGGCCCCGCCGGACGGTGGTGACGATGTTGGCCGCCTCCAGCACCGCCAGGTGCTTGCTGACCGACTGCCGGGCCATGTCCAGCCCCGAGCACAGCTCGCGCAGGGTCTGCCCGTTGCGGGCGTTCAGGCTGTCCAGCAGTCTGCGGCGGCTGGCGTCGGCCAGCGCCTTGAAGACCTCGTCCATCTCGACCCCTCCGATATGCAGCCTGTTGGCTGCCAATGACGATAGGCAGCCATTGGGCTGCATGTCAATCGGGATCGTCTTCGCACGTCAGCGCGCGGAGAGGGCTTCACCGTCGGGATCGCTTCGCCGGGCCCGAGGGGCCCGGGGGGCTCGGGGGGCTCGGGGTGGCGTCGGCGGGGTCGGCCGGGGTTCCCTACCGCCTCCCGGACCTTCGGGAAGTCATGCGAGACCCTCGCCCCACCCGGCCGGCGCCGGCCGCTCGCGGTCGGCGGCCCCGGTGGGCAGGCGTGCCCAGAGACCGGCCAGGTGCGCGCGCAGGACGCCCTCGGCCTCCTCCGCGGTCAGGTGCCCGATGAGCACATGGCCGGTCAGGCCGTCCGCGAGGGCCAGCAGGGCCCGGGCCTCGCGCCGCGGATCGAGGGCCGCGGGGTCCGCGCCGTCCGGGCCGCCGCCCGCGGCCTCCGTGACGAGGCGGGCGAGGAGGTCGTGCAGAGCCGCGTAACTGGTTCTCAGCTCCCCGGCGAGCGGCTCGCTGACGGCGGCCTTGGCGACGAACGCCAGCCACACCCGCGCCTCGGCGCGGTGCTCCTCGCGGAGCAGGGCGACCTCGATGGCCGTGTGGCCCAGGGCGGCGGCGGCCGACCGGTCCGGGCTGCCGGCCAGGCGGGCCCGCACCCGTTCGATGACGCGTTCGCCGACGTGGCCGACGGCGAACAGCAGCATCTCCTCCTTGGTGCGGAAGCAGCGCTGCACGGCGCCCAGCGAGACCTGCGCGCGGGTGGCGACGTCGCGCATGGACACGCCCTCCGGTCCGTGCTCGTCCACCAGGAGGCAGACGGCGTCGGCGATCCGGCGGCGTCGGCTCTCGTAGTCCACCTGCTTGGGCATGGGGGCGCCTCCTTTTCCAATACGATCGTATCGCTTCTGGGTTAGGGTTCGCGGCAGGCGCTGCGACCCCGCACGCGCCGCGAACCGGCGTGCGCCTCGGCCCGTGAGGGTCCGGCCCGCACGGGTTCGGCCCGCGAGAGTGAGGACGAGGAACGTGCAGGACGCCCTGTGGAGGATGCCGGCCGCGGACCAGGCGGAGGCCGTCCGGAGCGGAGAGGTGTCGGCCGCCGAGCTGGTCGAAAGCCACCTGGACCGCATCGCCGAGGTCAACCCGCGGGTCAACGCGGTCACGCAGTTGATGGCCGACCGCGCCCGCGAGGCGGCGGCGCGGACGGACCGGCGGCGGGCCGCGGGCGAAGAGCTCGGGCCGTTGGCGGGCGTGCCGTTCACGGTGAAGGAGAGCACCGCGGTCGAGGGTGTGCCGACCACGCTCGGCACCCCGCGCTTCCGCGACCTGGTGGCGACCGCCGACGCGCCCCCGGTGGCCCGGCTGCGGGCGGCCGGAGCCGTACCGGTCGGGCACAGCAACATGCCCACGCTGATCCTGGCCGGGATGCACACCCGCAGCGAACTGTTCGGCGACACCGTCAACCCGTGGGACCCGGGCCGGACCCCGGGAGGCACCAGCGGAGGGGACGGGGTGGCCGTCGCCACCGGCATGGCCGCGCTCGGGCTCGGCAACGACTCCGGCGGATCGGTGCGGATCCCCGCCTCGTTCTGCGGCGTGGCGGGGCTCAAGCCCACCACCGGGCGGTTCCCCGCCGACCACCGCGTGCTCGGCCCGGACGACCCCGGACCGGCCTCTCAACTGCTGGTCACCGACGGGCCCCTGGCCCGCACGGTCGCCGACCTGCGACTGGCGTTCGAGGCGCTGGCCGGGACCGATCCGCGGGACCCGCGAGCGGTACCGGTGCCGGTCCGCGGTGAGCCGCTGCCGGGGCCGGTGAAGGTCGCGGTCGTCGCCGACCCCGGCGGCCACGGCGTCCACCCCGCGGTGCGCGGGGCCGTCGCGGCCGCGGCCGACGCGCTGCGGGACGCCGGGTACCAGGTGCGGGAGGTGGCGGACGTGCCGAGGCTGGACGAGGCACTGGAGGTGTACGGCCGGATCACCGTGACCGAGTTCGCCCCCACCTGGCCCGCGGTGCGGAAGCTGCTCGGCGCGGGCGGGGATCGCTACATCGACATGGCGATGGAGCGGACCCCGCCGGCGACCGCCGAGGAGTTCATGGCGTTGATGGGTGTCTGGCTGGGCGTCCGCCGGTCGTGGGCGGAGTTCCTCGACGCCTACCCGCTGCTGCTCGGCCCGGTGTTCACCGAGCCGCCCGTGGAGCCGGGGCTGGAGTCGCGCGACCGGGCGGGCCGGGACCGGGTCGCCGCGGGCATGCGCCTGTGCACGGTGACCAGCTTCGTGGGCGTGCCCGCGGTCGCCGTGCCGACCGGGGTGAGGGACGGGCTGCCGTCCGGCGTGCAGATCGTCGGGCGCGCGTTCCGGGAGGACCTGTGCCTGGCCGCCGCCCAGGAGATCGAGGACCGCCTCGGAGTGCTCACCCCGATCGACCCGCGCCCGGGGGCCCCGACCGCCGCGCCGGCCACGGGGTGACGGGCGGGAGCCGCGAGGGCATCGCCCTGGCGGCGGCCCGCCCGGCCCGGCCCCGTGTCGCTGCACCCGCGCGTCAGCGACCTGATCCTCCACCCTCCGGAGCGCCTTCGGGACGCCACCGCGGAGCAGATCGTCGCCGAGGCGCTGCGGTACCGGCCGATCGCCCGGTGACCCGGGCGGGCGCTCGTCAGTAGTGGCTGTTCATGGCGGTGCGCACCTCGGCGAGAGTGGCGTCGGCCACGGCCCGGGCCCGCTCGTTGCCCTCCCGCAGCGTCCGGCGGAGGTGGGCGCGGTCCCGCGCGTACTGGGCGCGGCGGGCCCGGATCGGGGCCAGGTACTCGTTCACGGCCTCCGTCACCGTCCTCTTCAGCGCGGCGGCTCCCGCCGAGCCGATGTCGTCGGCCACCTGCTGGGGTGTGCGGTCCAGGCAGAGAGCCGCCAGGAGGAGCAGGGAGGAGACCTCGGGCCGGGTTTCCGGGTCGTAGGTGACGCGGCGCTCGGAGTCGGTCTTCGCGCCCTTGATCAGCCGGGCGGTCTCGTCCGCGTCCGCGGCCAGGGTGATGGCGTTGCCCCTGCTCTTGCTCATCTTGGTGCCGTCGGTGCCGAGGAGCGCGGGTGCGTCCGACAGCAGGGCGTCGGGCTGCGGGAACACGGCGGCGCCGGCGCCGTAGCGGTCGTTGAAGCGGCGGGCGACGGTCCTGGTGAGTTCCAGGTGCGGGAGCTGGTCCTGGCCGACCGGGACGAGGTTGGCCTTGCAGAAGAGGATGTCGGCCGCCTGGTGGACGGGGTAGGTGAACATCAGGCCGCTGACGGAGGACTGCCGCGAGTGCGCGATCTCGTCCTTGACCGTGGGGTTGCGGTTCAGCTCGGCGACGGAGACGAGGCTGAGGAAGGGCAGCAGCAACTGGTTGAGGGCGGGCACCGCGCTGTGCGTGAAGATCGTGCTGCGCGCCGGATCGACGCCGACGGCGAGGTGGTCGAGGACCAGTTCCTCGACGTGGCCGGTCAGGTCGTCCGCCACGTCGCGGTCGGTCAGGACCTGGTAGTCCGCGATGATCACGAACATCTCCACGCCGAGGTCCTGGAGGCGCACCCGGTTGCGGAGGGTGCCGAAGTAGTGGCCCAGGTGCAGCCGTCCGGTGGGGCGGTCGCCGGTCAGCACCCGGAACCGCCCGGGGTCCCGGAGGATCAGCTCCTCCAGGGCCGCGCTGCGGGCCCGGGCCGCGGACGTGCCGAGCGCGTCGGCGGCGGAGTCGGGAGCGGGGGCGTCGTCGTGGTCCGCGGTTCGCGGGATGGTGTTCACCTGGTCTCCTGGGGGTCGGTGGCGCCGTCGGGACGGCACGGGCCCCGCTCCAGGGAATGCTCCAGGGACATCGAAGGGCCGTCCGTCCGAACGGCCCTTGGCATGCGCGAGAGGCGGCCGCTCCTACGAGGAGCGCCACCGGCTCGGGCATGACGACGGATGCATGAGCGCATTGTAGGCGCCCGGCCACCGCGGGCCAACGGCCGCACGCCCCGTTCCGCACCGCCGCGGGACACGGCATCCTCGAGGGAGCCCTTCGGGCGGCGAACCGGTCGCCCGCGGGCGGTCGGGTATCCGAGGGAACGCGGCGGAGGAAGGCGGGCAGGATCATGGTGCTTCTGGACCTACAGTCCCTGGAGACCCCCCGGGGCGGCGGCGACGTGGACCACGCTCCGGGCAGCGAGGTCAGCGTGCTGCTCTGCGACCTGGTGCCGGTGAGCGTCATGAGCCTCGTCATCTGCGGCTGAGCGCCGCCCCGGGCCTGCGCGGCGCCGGGGCGGCCTCCGGGCCTGCCCCTTTGCTACCGTGGCGGACACCCGACGAGACGCGCCGTACCGGGATTCGCAAAGACGACGCACCGCAGATGTCGTCCGTCGCGAAGGGTGCGTTCCATGGCGTGGGTTCTGCTGGTCGTGGCCGGGCTGCTGGAGGTCGGCTGGGCGGTCGGGATGAAGTACACCGACGGGTTCACCCGGCTGTGGCCCAGCGTCCTCACGGGCGCCGGGATCGTGGGCAGCATGGCACTGCTGTCGTACGCCGCGAAGTCCCTGCCCATCGGCACGGCCTACGGCGTGTGGGTGGGCATCGGGGCGGCCGGAGCGGCGGTCCTGGGCATGGTGGCGCTGGGTGAGCCGGCGACCGCCGCGCGGATCTTCTTCGTCTGCCTGCTGGTGGTGGCCGTCGTGGGACTGAAGGCCACGTCCGGGCACTAGGTGCAGGAGGGCCGAACGGTGGTGACGCCGTCCTTGAGGCGTGCTGCGGGCGAAGTCGCGCGAGCGGTAGCAGGCGCCGTGGGCGGCGAACCAGACCTTCGCCCGGGCCAGAAAAAGCGGCTCGGTGTGGGCGGGCCGGGAGAAGCCGTCGATGGCGGAGTGGAGGTGTACGCAGCCACGCTTCGTGCCCGCTGACTCCGCGCGGCCTGCTGCCTTGGCCTGTTCGGAGTCGCGACCGTGGATACGCCAGCCGCCACCGTGGGGAACCCGGCCGACCTTCTTCACGTCCAGGTGCACCGTGTGGCCGGGCCAGCGGGCGGTGATCTTGCCTGGCGTCCGGTTGCCGGCTCCGCACGGACCGAGGAACCGGCGGCGTCCGAGTCCCAGCCGGGTCGGATGCCGTGTGACGGTGCGGCGGTCGACCGTGTGGCCAGGCTCGGCCGGCTCGTGGGTGATCCGCTGCGCGGACCACTTCTTCCGGCGTCGCCAGGATTCGATCTCGATGCCCATCGCAGCGGCGACGTGCGCTATCGGGCGGGCGCGGCAGGGTTCGACGAGGCGACGTCGGCCTTCGATGGTCAGTGGTGCGTTGCGGTGCGGTGGCGTCATCGGGTGATCGGGGCGGTGCCGGTCGCGGCGATGGACAGGTCCCACAGCCGTGCGGCTGCATCGGGGTCGATGGCGTAGGCGCGGACGCCGCCGTCGTCCATGGACGCTTCGGGGGCGGAGATGCCGGCGATGTCGCAGTCCTCCAGGTAGAGGCCGCCGCAGTCGGCGAGGAGAGGGGAGGTGGCGGCCCACAGGCCGGTGGCGGCGCCCTGGGAGGGGGTCTTGAAGTCGGTGGCGATCACGTTGCCGTGCTCGTCCACCCACCCGCGGTCGATCTGTTCTTGGAGTGCCATTTCCCGCTGCAACCCGGTGATGATCTTGCCTGGATGAAGTGAGAAGGCCCGGACGCCGTCGCCGTGCCCGAGCGTGTCGAGGTGTACGGCGAAGAGGGCGTTGGCGGTCTTGGCCTGGCCGTAGGCCAGCCACTTGTCGTAGCCGGTGCGGAAGTGCGGGTCGTGCCAGCGGATGTCGGTCAGGGTGTGGCCGGCGGAGCTGTTGACCACGACGCGTGCGCCGTCGGCGGCGGCCAGGAGCGGGTAGAGCTCGCAGGCGAGGGCGAAGTGCCCGAAGTGGTTGGCGGCGAGCTGGCCCTCCCAGCCGGGTCCCACGCGCCGTTCGGGAGTGGCCATGACTCCGGCGACGGCCATGAGCAGGTCGAGCCTGGCCAGGGAGTCGCGGATGTGCGCGGCGGCCGCCCGCACGCTGGCGAGGTCGGTCAGGTCCATGGGGATGACCTCGCAGCTCTTCACATGCGCGAGTGCGGCCCGCGCGATGTCAGGCCGGCGCGCCGGAACGATGACGCGGGCTCCGGCGGCCGCGAGGGCACAGGTGGTCTCCAGGCCGAGCCCGGAGTAGCCCCCGGTCACCACGGCGTTCGTGCCGGACAGGTCGAGGCCCGCGGTGACGTCCTGGGCAGTGCTGGTGGCGGAGAAGGGCGAGCCGAGCGGCTGTTGATCAATGCTGGTCATGCCGTCGAAGCTACGATCTGGAGCGAGGTCTAGATCAAGTCCTAGACTGCGACGCATGGCTGGCACCGAGACTCCTGCAACGCCACTGAGCATCGGCGACGTGGCCGAGCAGACCGGACTCAGCGTCCACGCGCTGCGCTTCTACGAGCGCGAGGGACTGCTCGTCGGACCGGTCCGGCGAACCTCCGGAGGCCGGCGACGGTACAGCGCGTTCGACGTCGACTGGCTGCTGATCTGCGTCAAGCTACGGGAATCCGGGATGCCGCTGGCCGACCTCAAGCAGTTCGCCGAGCTGGTGCGGCACGGTCCGGGAAACGAGGCGGAACGCCTGCAACTTCTCGAAACCCACCGGCGGCGCGTCGACGCACAGATCCAGGCACTGGAGGAGTGCCGGTCCGTCATCAACTGGAAGGTCGCCGTCTACGCCGACCACCTCGCCCGCGGCAAGGCCGAAGGACTCTGGGACCCCACGACCTGAAACCTCACCGGCGGCGTCAGCAACCTTCTGCCCCCGCAACAACCAGGGCCTGTCGTCGGATCCCCGTCTGCCCCGCGGCGCCCCGCCGGGGGCAGAATCGACGATCATGGGAGTTCTGCACGCGCACCGGGCACTGCTGCGCCGGTTGCTGCCCGACGACGACCCGGCGGCGCTCGAGGTCCGCGAGGGGCAGTTCCACCACGTGGTGCTGGGCTCGGACCGCGTCGTGTGCCTCCCCCGTACCGAGGCGGCGGCCGCCCGGCTGCCCGGGCGGGCGGCCGTGCTGCGGGCGCTGGCCGGGCTCGACCCCGGGTTCCGCACCCCCGTGCCCCTGGCCGCGGGCGTTCCCGGCCCGGGCGATCCGCCGTTCCTGGTCCTCAGCCGCGTCCCCGGGGCCCCGCTGGCGGACGGCGTGCTCGCCGATCCCGCGGCGGCCGAGGCCGTCGCGGCCCAGTACGCCGCCCTGCTGACGGCGCTGGCCGCGGCGGGCGCCGACGCGAGGGCGCGGGCGGCGCTGCCGCACACGCCGCCGGACCAGTGGCGGCGGTTCGCGGCGGAAGTGCGCGCCGAGCTGTTCCCGCTCATGTCGGACGGCGGGCGCCGCCGTGCCGAGCGGGAGCTCGGGGCGCTGGCGGGCCTGCCCCACCGCACCGCCGCGGTGGTGCACGGCGACCTCGGCAGCGAGAACGTCCTGTGGGAGATCGCCGACGGGCGCCCGCGACTGAGCGGAGTGGTCGACTGGGACGAGGCGGCCCTCGGCGACCCCGCCGAGGACCTCGCGGCCGTCGGCACGAGCCACGGCGAGGACCTGCTGCGCCGGGTCCTGGCCCTGGGCGGTTGGTCGGGGAGCGGCCTGACCGCCCGCATCGCCGCGATCAGGGGCACGTTCGCGCTTCAGCAGGCCCGCCAAGCTCTCCGCGACGGCGACGAGGCGGAGCTCGCGGACGGCCTGGCCGGCTACCGCTGACCCCGGCGGGGGAACGGGGGCCGGCGGCACGCCCGGCCGGCGGGGTGCGGCCCGGCTCCCGGGGAGGCGAGGCGCAGGGCCCGGGCGGCGCCGCGGACGGCGGTGACGACCTCGCCGTCGGCCAGCAGCGCCACTTCGGTCAGATGCGCTCCGAGGTCGATCACGAGCAGCGGACGGCACAGGTCGGCGCCCGCGGCCATGGAGATGGCCGTGACGCTGTGCACGGCCAGCACGGAGTGGGGGCGCAGCACCCGGAGGACGTCCAGGGCGGTGGTGTGGTGCCGCTGGTCGCTGAGGACCGGCACGGTGAACGCGGTCACGGGCCGGGCGTTCCCCGGGACACGGTGGGCCAGCAGGCGGGACAGCATCCGGGCGGCGCCGCCCGGGTCGACGATGGTGCCGCGCCGGACGGGGCGGCTCGAGCCGGTGGTGGAGGGTGTGGGGCCCCTTGCATTCGAACAGCCATCGAACGGGGAGGAGCAGGAGGCTGGCAGCGCGCGAACGGACCCAGGACGACATCCGGCCACCCCTCCGCGAGCCCGCCGCCGGTGGCGGCGCCCGGGCCGGTGCGGCGCCCGGCAGGGGTCACGGTCGCGGTCGGCGGGTCGAAGCGGTGTGACCGAATGTCTGTCCCGCACGCGGAGACCGAGCGGGGCGCGGCGGCCGGCAGGCCCTGACCGCCCGGCTCGCCGAATACACCCCCTCCCCCACGCCTCCCTCCGCGTATCCGTCGATCGCCGCCCGCCTCGGAGCCGTCCACCGCACTCTGGCCGCGGGTCCGGGACCCGATGGGCTCCGATGTGCCCGGCGTCGTGTACGGCTGCCTGGCGCGGGAGGACCCGGAGCGGCGGTGCCGGCGGCGGGCCGGCTGAGAGCAGAATCGCACGGGTGTGCATGCCTGAGCGGGAATCGGGTGTGGCTCCGGGCATTCTCGAGCACGGCTCCGCTGCGGCGCGGCAGGCTGATGCCTCACGTGGTGATCAGTAAGCGGCGCGGCTCGGGCTGAGGCGCGCCTCTGCGAAGGACAGGTGCGAAGGTGACAGGCGTCCGTAGGGTGCTGATCATCGGCGGAGGCTCTGCGGGCAACAGCCTGGCGGTGCTGCTGCGGGCGACGGGTGTCGAGGTGGACCTCGTCGAGGCATCCGAGGACTGGAACGCCCTGGGCTCGGGGATCATCCTCCACGGCAACGCGCTGCGCGTGCTGCGGGACGTCGGCGTCTGGGAGCGCGTCGCCGAGGCGGGCGTGCCCTTCGACACCATCACCATCACCGCCCCGGACGGCACCGTCGTCAACGAGCAGCAGGACCTGCGCAGCGGCGGCCCCGACCTGCCGGCCAGCCTGGGCATCACCCGGCCGCGGCTCCAGCGGATCCTGATCGACGCGGTGCGGGCCAGCGGCACCAAGGTCCGCCTCGGCTGCGAGGTGCGCCGGCTGCACCAGGACAACCAGGGAGTGACCGCGTCGTTCAGCGACGGCACGCACGACAGGTACGACCTGGTGGCGGCGTGCGACGGCGTGAACTCCGCGACGCGGAAGCTCATCGGCATCCCCGACGAGCCCGTGGACACGGGCATGGTGGTGTGGCGTGTCCTGGTGCCCCGGGGCGACGACAGGCAGGAGACGCATCTCGCCTACGGCGGCCCCTGCTACATCGCCGGCACCAGCCCCATGGGGGACGACACCTGGTACGCCTGGTTCGTGGAGGAGGGGCAGGGCCCGGTCGAGCGCAGCGCCTACGTGGGCGAGATGCTCCACAGGGCGGCGGCCTACGGCGGGCGGTGGGAGCAGGTGCGCGGCCATCTCTCGCGGGCGTCCCGCATCCATCGCACCGGTTTCGTCAGGCATCTGGTGGAGGGGCCCTGGCACCGCGGACGCGTCGTGCTGGTCGGTGACGCCGCGCACGCCTGCCCGCCCACCCTGGCCCAGGGGGCCGCCATGTCCCTGGAGGACGCCGCGGTGCTCGCGGAGCTGGTGGCGGGCAAGGACAGCGCCGACGAGGAGGTGCTGTCCGAGTACCGCGCCCGGCGCGACCCCCGCGTGCGGATGGTGGTGGACGGCTCCATGCAGCTCGGGCAGTGGCTGCGGGACGGGCAGCAGCACCTGGCCCCGGGTCTGATCGCCGGGACCCTGACCAGCCTGGCCGCCTGCCCCTGATGTCGCCGCACAGACCGTCGCGGCACCCCGCGCCCGGCCCGCTCCCGGTCCGAGCGGGCTGCCGCGCACCCGTCCCGCGGCCCCGCGGGGCGACGGCGACGACGCCGCGGTGGCGGGCCGTCGGCGGCGGGAGCGGAACGGAGCGGGCGTTCCCGCCCGGAACCGGTGTCCCTTGAGCCTGCGTGCCCCCGCAGGCGACACCACCGTGCCACTCGCACCAGGCAGCTCAACGAGGTACTCATGGGGCACTCGTACGACGATCCGGGTGGCGGGGAGCAGGAGCTCGCCCGTCTCGCCCTGGACTACCGCACCCTGGCACCGGCCGGGCCGCCTCCTGAGGTGGCGCAGGCGCTCAGGCGACTGCTCCGCGAGCACCGCGCGAGGACCAGCCTCGCCGCGGCGCACGGGCGGTCGCGGGAGCTGGGGCTCGCCCCTCCCGGGCTGGAGTCGATGCCGGGCGCCAAGGCCGGTATCGGCATCACCCAGGAGCAGCTCGCCCTCCTGCTGTTCGTGAGCGACCGCGCCTACCAGGCGTGGGAGCGGGGCGCCGTCGCCATCCCGGCCGACCAGGTCGATGTGCTGGCGACGGTCCTCGGCATGACCGACAACGACCGGGTCCACCTGCACCGGCTGGCCAGGCGCCACGACCCCCAGCCCGTTCCCGGCCCGCCGCGCCAGGAGCTGCTGGACCCCGGGTGGCGGATCAAGGTGCGCCTGGAGAGGTTCCCGGCGTATCTGTCCACGCTCGGCTGGACGGTGCTGGAGGCCAACGGCGCCTACTACGAGTTCTTCCCGTTCGTCCGCGAGGAGGAGCCGCACAACATCGCGCGCACCACCCTGCTGCACCCCATGGCGAGGAAGGTGCTGGTGCACTGGGAGCGGGACTGGGCGACGCCCATGCTGAGGCACCTGTGGTCGCTCTACCAGTTGCACCCCGGGGACAACGAGATCTCCACCCTGATCCGGCAGGTCGCGGAGAGCCCGCAGACCCGCGACATCTGGAAGTCCAGGGCGGCCGCGAGCCGGGTGTTCTACCCGGACACGCTGATCCGCCTCATGCGCCACCCGCGACTGGGCCCCATCAGGGTGACGAGCCTGTACGCCACCCCCGAGTCGCTCAAGCCGTACGGCTACCGCTTCATCAACCTGCTGCCCCTGGACCAGTTGCCGCGCGAGCTGCTGCCCGCGGACCTGGCGCGCGCGCTGGACACCGGCCTCCCGGACCCGGACGGGAGCTGACCCCCGCCCGGGACGGGGGCGCCGCCCGGCGGGCGGCGGGGGAGGATGCGCCGAGGGGGACGCGGGCACGGTCCCGTCAACGGGAGAGCCGGAGCGGCTCGGCGTCACTCGATTCGCACAGGCGAGGATGGACACACGATGGACAACGTGGTGGCCGAGCAGCGGCCGAGGCACTCCCCGACCGGTCGGGCCCCCGATCCCGAGATAGCGAGTACGCTCAACGCCCTCCTCAAGGAGTGCCGCCTGCGGCGGTCCCTGGATCAGGCGTGGGAGGCCGCCCGGGCGGGTGGCGTGAAGCTCGCCGTGTCCTCGCTCGACGACCTGCGCCCCAGGCAGCGGGGGCCGTTGAGAGGGCTGACCCAGCAGAACATGGCGCAGCTCCTCGGTGTCTCCTCACGGCAGTACCAGAACTGGGAGCGCGGCACGTCGCCGATACCGCGGGACACGGTCCGGAGCATCGCGATCGTCCTCGGGATGCACGCGGACGAGTTCACCCTGCTGTCCCGGCTGACGCTGGGGCACGACCCGGAGCCCGTCACCGCGCTGCCCGGCGCCGAGCAGGTGCACTGGCTGTGGCAGTGCATGGTCCACGGGCTGCCCTACCCCGCCTACATCTCCGATTTCTCCTGGAACCAACTGGTGGTGAACCGCGCCTTCCACGAGGCGATGCCGTGGGCGGCGCCGGGGAGCGAGCGACCGGAGAGCAACGCCATGCGGCTCGCCCTCTTCCATCCCATGGCCCCTGCACACATGTGCGACTGGGAGCAGGAATGGGCCAGGCCGATGTTCGACCAACTCTGGTCGGCGTACCAACTGCACAGGGAGAACCGCGAGCTCGCCGCCCTGGCCGCGCAGGTGAGCCAGGCCCCGCACCTGCGGCGGGTGTGGACGCGCCGGGCCCGGCGGCCGACGGTCCATCAGGACACCGACATCCGGTTGCTGAGGCACCCCCTCTGGGGCAGGATCCGGGTGGGCATCCTGGCGGCGGCGCCGTCCCGGGCGCCGGGGTGCCGGTTCGTCGCCCTGCTCCCGCTGGACGGCCCGGAGGCGGTCCGCCTCGAGGACGTCGGCGGCATCACCGACCGCCTCAGGGCCTCCGCCGACCACCCCCTCCCGCCCGTCTGAGGGACCGGCCCGGCCCTGCTGCCGCCCACCCCGGTGGTGCCCCGCGCCCCCGTGGCCGCGGGGGCTTGGGTGGCCGGTTTCGCTCCGTGATCTCGCGGTGGACAGCGCGGCGGCGGGGGCGGCCCGGCACCGACACTGTCATTTCTAGAAGCGATTTTTCGTATCAACAGATCAACCATCTCCGGTAGATCTGTCCTCACTGGGGGATCAGCAGCAGCGCTCGGCAGCCCTTTCTCTCGCGAGGGCGGGCGCCTGGTCGCGGAGCAAGGGAGGGGCCATGGCGGTCGTATCTGCCGTTTCAGCCGACAAGGACGTGCCGGAAGGACAGCTCAGCACGGCCGACCGCGTGTGCATCCTGCTCACCACCCTGTCCGGGCTGGGCCCGGGGTGGCACCGGCTGGAGCGGCTGATGGCGGCGTCGAAGCTGCCCCGCACCACGGTGCGGCGCCTGCTGGGCACCTTGGCGGAGCACGGGCTGGTGCGCCACGACCCGGTCGTGGGCTACAGCCTGCCGCCCGCCGAGCAGCCCCTCCCCGTGCTTCCGCCACTGGCGACGGCCTGCCAGGCGCTGCTGGCGACGCTCCAGTACCGCACGGGCCAGACCGTGCTGTGCCACGGCTGCCTGGTCCCCCCGGGGCACACCCCCCTGCGCGTCTGCCTGGACTACCGCCTCGGCGGCGGCTTCCTGCACGGCCTGAGCGACGTGGAAAGGCACGAGGCGATCGAGCGGCTGAGACAGGCCCCGCTGCACCTCGACGCGCCGGGGCAGGTGATCGCGGCGTACCGCGAGGACGGCAACAGGTTCGTCGGGACCCGGTGGCGCGAGATCCGCGGCCGCGGCTTCACGCGCTCGCAGTCCCCCGTGGCGGGGTGGGATCTGCTGGCCGCCCCGGTCCAGGCGCAGGGAGCGGTCGTCGGGGCCCTGAGCATCGCGGCCAGGCGGGACGACATGACCCGGCACCTCTCCCAGTACGTGCAGCAGTTGACCGACGCCGCTCGCCGGCTGAGCTCCACACAGGCCCGCGCGGTGCCGCTCGCCGCGACCACGGGCCCCTGGCCCGCCCCGGCCGGGCCGCACCCCGGCAGCACCGCCCGCGTCTCCTGCTGACGCGGTCCCACTCCACACCCCGGCCCGACGGCGACCAGGCACCGGTCACCGTCGGGCCGGGCGCGTCCGGCGCACGGCGAGCCCACCACGGCGAGCCCATCTCCGGCCGACCGGTGAGGACAGGGCTTGACACTTCACTTAGCCAATTAGCAAACTGACTAAGTGATCGATGTCGAGGTGCTGAAGGCACTGGGCAGCGAGAAGCGCCTGGCGATCATGGAATGGCTCCGGGACCCCACCGCGCACTTCCCGCCCCAGCGGGACGGCGACCTCGTCGAGGACGGGGTCTGCTCGGTGTTCATCGCGGACAAGCTCGGGGTGAGCCAGCCCACCGCGAGCGCGCATCTCAAGCTGCTCACCGGCGCCGGCCTGCTGCGCGCCAAGAAGATCAGGCAGTGGACCTTCTACCAGCGCGACGAGCGGCGCATCGCCGAGGTCAAGAGGATGTTGAGCGAGGGATGGTGACAGTGACCCAGCAGCACGCGGCCACGCCGCGGGAGGCCGAGGACGCCGAGGCGGACGCCTACGAGCGGCTCATCTCCCTGCTCGACGCGCACGGCGCCCGGTACCGCGTCATCGACCACGCCCCCGAGGGGCGCACCGAGGTGGTCAGCGGATACCGGGGCCACCCGGTGGCCCACGCGGCCAAGTGCCTCGTCGTCATGGTGAAGACCGGCAAGCGCACCAAGCGGTACTTCCTCGCCGTCGTCCCCGGTGACGCCAGGGTCGATCTGCACGAGCTGAAGGCCCTGGCCGGCGGCACGTACGTGTCCTTCGCCTCGACGGACAAGGCCGAGGCGCTCTCGGGCTCCGTCAGCGGCACCATCCTGCCGTTCAGCTTCCACCCCGAGCTGGAACTCGTGGTGGACCCGGGGCTGCTGGAGCACGCCGAGATCTACTTCAACGCCGCCCGGCTGGACCGCTCCCTGGCACTGAACGCCGAGGACTACCGGGACCACCTGACCCGCGTCGGCGCCCGGATCATGCCGATCACCGCCGAGGAAGCCTGACGCCGGCACGGGACGACCGGTCGCGGCGACACGATCACGCCCCGGCCACGGGTCGCCGCGCTCGGGCGATCGGACGGCCGGGCGATCGGGCAGCCGGGCGACCGGCCGCCACGACGGGGGTGTAGCGTCGCGATCATGAAACCGTTCAGCGGCAGCATCACTGACCAGGCGCCGGCTGATCCGGCCGCCACGGACGAGATGTTGGCCGGCCAGCCCATCGGCTATTGGGCCGGCCTCGTCCACGAGGCTGTGACCCGGCGTCTGCGTGACGTCATGGCCAGGATCGATGTCACCCAGCCGCAGTACTGGGTACTCAACCGAGTAGCCGGCGGGCCCACGGCACCCAGCCGTGAAGAGGTGATCGCCGAGCTGACCCCCCTCGCGGGCGGGCCGCACGAGATCCCTCGGGTCATCGACCAGTTGCTGCACCGTGGCTGGCTACGGATCGACGCCGAGCAGAAGGTGCACCTCACCGAGACCGGCGAGGCCGCCAGGGTCCGGCTGCGCGGGCTGGCCACCGAGCTGCGCGCGGAGGTCCACCGGGGCATCAGTGACGAGGAGTACGTGGCCGCGCTCAAGGTGCTGCGCACAATGATCGCCAACGCCGAGGGAGACGGGACCTCCTCGTAGCTGCTTCATCGCGGCTTCGCCAGCCGCGGGTGCGGATCAGGCCGGCGGCGAGGTGGAGGGCAGCCTGGAGGGCAATGGCGAGTTCGTCCGTTCGCACGGCCGGGCCACGTCACTGCTCGAACCGGCTGATGCCCTGCCCGCCGGTGTCCCGCTGCTCGCAGGCCTCCGCGTCGAAGCCGGGTGGTCGGCCACGGCCCAGGCGGCCGTCACGGCCCCCGAGGGGGCGTCGGCGTCCGGGGGCGGGGTGCGGGAGGCGGCGGCCTGGAGCGGGCCGCGGCCGTACTTTCCGGCCTGGCTCGAGTCGACGACCTCGGAGGCGGGCGGGACGCGCACGGTCACCGGCTCGTCGAATCCGCTGAACGCCATGGTCATGGTGGCTCCCTCGGACATCAGGACCAACCGGTGGACGTACGGCCTGCCCTCGGCGGCCACATACATGGTGGCCTGCTCCCCGCCGCCCCGCTCGATGACGGGTACCACGGTCCGGCCGTCGATGGTGGTCGCGGCGCCCCTGGTGAGCGGCCGGGGAGGAGAACTCGGCCGGACTGGAAGGAAGTCGTCCATGACGCAATGGTCGAAGTCCCGGTAGCCCGGGCTCCCGCTCTCCGCCCTGATCCACCGGTCTCCGAGGGCGGCCTCCAATCTCGGCCCGCCGAGCTTCCGCCAGTCGGCCTTCCAGTGGACGGCCCGCGGCGTGATGACAACGCGGAAGCGCACGCCTTTCACGACCATGCTGCCCTCGCACTCCCCCCGTTCGCTCATCGCCAAGCGCAGGCTGTCGCCGCTGTCCTCCCTCAGATCGACGGTCACCGAGGTGAGCGACCTGGCGGTCTCCATGGCCAGGCCCGTGATCTGCCCGGCGGTCATGCCCTCGAACGGCGCGCGCTCACGCGCGGTGGGACTGGCCTTCGCCCGGTCGTGCCGCCCCTTGTCCCGCGCGTCCGGCGACGAGCACCCCGCGAGGCCGAGGGTGAGGGCGGCCAACGCCGCGCACGCAGTGGTGCCGCTCATACGCACGGGGGATCCTCGGGAGTCGATCGACTTCGGTGGCGGCGCCCACTCTCCCACGCCACACCCCGGCCCTCCGCACACGCGTTCCCCTGCCCGGCCGTATCCAGCCATGTCCCCGGCCGCGCCGCGGACACGGCGGCGCGCCCCGCGGCGGGATCGCGCCGGGGCCCATCGGCCGGCCCCGCCGATTCCGGTCGCGGGTGGGGTATGCATGCCTGAGACAGCGGCCCGGTCCGGGTCGTGCCGCCGGGAAGGAGCCCCGCCGTGGACGGCTGGTACGTGGACGAGCGCTGCACCAACTGCGATGTCGCCCGGCAGTTCGCGCCCGGCCTGATCGGCGAGGTCGGGGGAAGGTCCCGGATCCTGCGCCCGCCGCGCGACGAGGCGGAGACACGGCGTCTGCACGCGGCCGTCTTCGCCTGCCCCACACGGTCGATCCGCACGGCGTCGGGGCAGCCGGACCAGGCGCTCGACCCCTTCCCGATGGCCCTGGACGACGGCGTGCTGATCTGCGGGCACAACTCGCGGCACACCGCAGGGGCCAACTCCTACCTGCTGGTGCGGCCCTCCGGCACGGTCATGATGATCGACACCCCGCGGTGGAGCCGCGGCCTGGCCGAGCGCTGGGCGGCGACGGGCCCGGTCACCGATGTGCTGCTCACCCACCGCGACCACGCCGCCCACGGCCGCCGCTACGCGGACCACTTCGGCGCCCGGCTGTGGATCCACGAGGGCGACCTCGACGCGGCACCGGACGCGGACCGGGTGATCCGCGGCCTCGAACCCGTGGAGATCGGCGAGGGGGTGACCGCCCATCCCCTGCCCGGCCACACCCGGGGCAGTGTGCTCTACCTCGCGGACGACCGGTACTGCTTCAGCGGGGACAGCTTCTACTGGTCGCGCGCCGCCGGTGACCTGGCCGTGGCGGAGAGCGTGACCTGGTACTCCATCGAGGAGCTGGCCGGCTCCCTGGCGCGGGTGGCCGGACGGCTGCGCTTCACCTGGGTCCTGCCGGGCCACGGTGACCGCCGCTGGCTCCCCGCCGAGGAGATGTCCCGGCGGCTGGCGGCGCTGGCGGAGCGCACCCGACTGCTGCGGCCCCGGCCGATCGACTTCACGGCCGTCCGCTGGTGAGACGGCGAACGGCCGCGCGCGGGGCGCGGCCGGCACCGGGCGGGCGTGCTCGGCGGCGCTCGCCGGTGGGCGGTGGGGGGGACGTGGGGCTGAGCCGCGGCAGGGTCAGGGCCGGGGGACGGCGTCGTACCGGGGGTTCGGCCGTCCGTCCGGCAGGGTGCGCGGTGCGGTGAACGCCCCGTACAGGCCGCTGTTCCGGTAGTACGGATCGCCGATGGTCCGGCGCGGGAGGCTCAGCCCGTAGTGCTCGCCGAACAGGCGGTACACCTCGGCCGTCTCCGGGACGTACAGCGTCCACTCGTCGGGGTCGTCGGGGAAGTCGGGGTCGGGCTCGACGCCGCCGAGCCCGATCTCGGCGGTCATGCGCGCGGTGAGCGGATGATCGGCTCTGACCTGTTCGTGCACCGCGCCTTCGTGGTACGACCAGTCCCACGCGCCGTCCACGACGGCGCTCACCATCGGCGGGTCCATGGTGGTGTCGGTGATGTGCACGTAGGTGCGGCCCTCCCACAGGTGGTTCAGGTGATCGCGGTCCGACCGGAAGACGCCGTCCCCGGTCTCGAACGCGAACGCCCACCCGCCGCAGGTGCCCAGCCTGGCGAGGGCCGGCAGTCCCGCCGTCCCCTTGGCCGCCGCCACCACGGCGTCGAAGGCGGCCGGGTCCATGACGGTGCCCGGCTCCGCGCCCAGCATCGTCGCGAGGTCCTCGACCTCGGCGTCCTTCAGTGCGACCAGGTGGAAGCCCCGCCCGTGGAAAGCTCCGTGCAGCCACTCGAGCCCGTCAGTCATGATCGGCAACCTACCCGGCACCACCGACACTCCGAGCCGGTCGCGGGCGCCGGGGTGCCGGGCCGGCTCCGCGCGCCCTCCGTCAGCTCGTGAAGCCGGGGTCGGCGGGGTGCGCGGACGGCACGCGGCCCTTCGGCTCCTCCCAATCCTCGTGGCGCCCCAGCGCGGTGATGTCGAGCAGCCGGTAGGCGTGCATCATCACGTCGACGCCCCGGCCGTAGGCGGCGTAGGTGTGGAAGACCTCGTCGCCGTCGCGCAGGAACGCGCTGACCCCGGGCTGCTCGCCGACGTAGTCGACCAGCCAGCCCTGCCCGGCGGCGACCAGTTCGTCGGCGTCCCGGAAGTTGTAGGCGTTGGGCGTGACCGCCGGGTCCAGCGTGACGTGGAAGTCGTAGTTGAAGTCGCTGCCGTACGAGGAGTACCAGGGGAAGGTCCAGCCCCGCTCCCGCCGGTAGGCGGCCAGCTTCGGGTACGGCGCGCGCGAGACGGCCGCGAACGCGGTGTCGCGGGAGGCCAGGTGGGCGCGGGCGCCCTCGCTGAGGTCGTCGGCCATGGCGGTGCAACTGCCGCAGCCCCGGTCCCAGGACGGGTCGAACATGAAGTGCTGGAGCACGAGCTGGCCCCGCCCGTCGAACAGGTCGAGCAGCCCGACCTCGCCGTCCGGGCCGGTGAACCGGTAGTCCTTCTCGACCCGCACCATGGGCAGCCGCCGCCGGTCGGCGTTGAGCTCGTCCAGCGCCCGGGTCAGCTCCTTCTCCCTGGCCAGCAGCTCCCGGCGAGCGGCCAGCCACGCGTCGCGGGTGACGATCTGCGGTCGGTCCACGGTGTCCTCCGGCATCCTCGAACTTGCGTGATGCAAGCACCCTAGGAGAGCGACTTGCATCACACAAGCGACAAGCGGATTATCGAGGCCGTGCTCGGTCGTATGTATGAACGTGAGAACTGCTCGGCGGCCCGCGCGCTGGAGCTGGTCGGCGAGCGGTGGAGCCTGCTGATCATCCGCAACGCGGTGTTCTCCGGCATGACCCGGTTCTCCGACTTCGAGCGCAGGCTCGGGGTCGCGCCGAACATCCTGGCCAAGCGCTTGGACGGGTTCGTGGCCGACGGGTTGATGGAGCGGCGCGAGGGCCGGGAGTACGTGCTCACGCGGAAGGGCCGCGAGCTCGCCACGGTGATCGTCGCGCTGACCGAGTGGGGCGACCGGTGGGCCGCGCCGCAGGGCCCGCCGGTGCTGTTCGAGCACGAGGGCTGCGGCGGGCCGGTGCATGTGCGGGCCCACTGCGACGACTGCGGACAGGAGCCGGCCGCGGACGACGTGGTCGCCGTCGCCGGCCCAGGCGCGGACCCGCACCGCCGCCCGCCCCGCGACCCGAGCCGCCCCCGCACCACCTGACCGCCTCAGCCCCGGAAGCGCCGCCCCTGCGTGGGCGATGCCCGATGGACGTGAGCGCACCCTTGCGCGCCCCCGCTGGGCGCCGGCGTCCTCCGGCTGCTCCCGCGCGGGCGCCGGGGTGGGGCGACTGGCCGGGCCCGAGGTGCTGGCCTTTGTCTGAACGGCCTGCGGCGCGGACGCCGGGAGCCCTGCCGCACACGGTCGAGTGGGACCGTGTGAGGCAGGGCTCCGTCGCGTCGGTCGTATCAGTCGCGTGGCTCGCGTCGGTCGCGTCAGCGGAATCTGGGCGCGAGCTTGTACAGCGCCGCCCCGGCGGCGATCAGGGTCGCCATGGCGACCACGGTCGCCAGGATGTTCAGGCCGAAGCCGGTTGACGCCAGGGCCGCGCCGCCGGTGCCCGCGGAGCCCACGCCCATGACCTTGCCGTACATGTTTCTCCTTGTGTGTGGTGATGGCGGCCGGTGCCGGCCGGTCGTCCGCGCGGGCGGCGCCATCGCCGCCGGCACGGGTGCTCAGGTGGGGACCCAGGTCTCCTGCTTGCGTCGCAGCAGGCCCCACAGGGCGGCGAAGTACACCGCGTGCTGGAACAGGTCGTAGAGCATCTCGGGGATCATGAGCAGGGCGACCGCGACGGCCCGCCGGCCGCCCCGGCGGACGGTGACGACCTTCTCGACCACGAACAGCGCCCCCACCGCGGTCCAGAACAGCGACAGCCCGGGCCAGCCCACGACGGTCAGCATGAGGGTGAGGAAGACCAGGTAGGTGAGGAAGAACAGGGCGCCGAGACCCATGAGGATCTGCTTGAGGAAGTAGGGGGCGGTCACCCGCGTCCAGCCGTAGTCGCGCAGATTCTCCAGGGCGCCCCGCTGCCACCGCAGGCGCTGGTGCCACAGTTTGGGCAGGGTCGGCATGACCTCGGTGACCACCGAGCACCCGGCCGGGGACATGGTGCGGTAGCCCAGGGTCTTCACGGCCTTGGTGATCTCGTCGTCCTCGGTGAGCGAGGCGAGGCTGTAGTAGCTTTCGCCGCCGCCGATCCGGCCGGAGCGGCGGGCGTCCCTGACCTCGCGGAGCACCCGCGCGCGGAACACCGTGGCCGTCCCGGTCAGGACCACGGCCCGGCCGCCCTTGCGGGCGATCTCCCAGGCGTAGCGGTGGAACTCCATCCGCTGGAGCATCCCGAGCAGGCCGCCGCCCTGTTCACCGTAGAAGACGCCGCCGACCGCCCCCACCCTGCGGGTGAACGCCTCCTCGGCGGTCTTGGCGAAGTGCGGATTGAGCACCGTGTCGGAGTCCTGGATCAGCAGCAGGTCCCTGCCGTCCAGGGAGGGCAGCAGCAGGTCGATGGCCTGGTTGAGCGCTCCGGCCTTCTTGTGGACGTTGCCGACGGTCTCCAGCACCTCCGCGCCGAGGCCGCGGGCGACGGCGGCGGTCGCGTCCGTGCAGTTGTCCGCCACGACGACGATGCGGTCCACCTGGCGGACCTGCGCCCGCAGGCCGGCCACGGCGGCCGCGATCCGGTCCTGCTCGTTGTGGGCCGGGAGGAGGGCGACCAGGCGCGCCCGTGTGCCGGTGATCGCTGGTGCGGGGCCGGCCGGCTGGGTGTCCCGGCCTGCCTCCCGGCACGGAACAGCGGTCGCCGCAGCAACGGACATGGCCCCCCAACCCTCACCAACGCCACGTCGCGCTACGTTGATCAACAAGCAGTACTATTGACAGATAGTAGCCATACTGGTGATCTCTCAGTGCAACGGACAGCTTCCGTTGGGGAAACATCCGGCGGCACACCGCACCCGGTCCGCACCCGTCCAGGGCGGGCAACGGCCGCCTGCGCGGGGCCCGCACCGCCCCGGGGCCACCGCCGGTGCCGGTGCCGCGCATGGGCGGGAGCATGGCGGAAGTCACACCGCCACCGCGGACGGCCGCGGGCGGCCTGGCGCGCGGACAGGCTGAGCCACAGCGCGGGGGGCGTCGTGCTCCGCGGGGAGAAAGCGGCGGTCGAAGGCGGCGATTCGGCTCACGGGGCGCGACCGGGCGCCGATCGGGCGACGTCCCCGGGGACTCTGCGGGGGACGCACAGTGCGCGGCCCCCGCGCGGCCCACCAACGGCGACGCGCCACCACCGGAGGCGGGGTGTGGGGTCGCCCGCTCGCGTCGGAGGGAGGGGAGGGCCGGCCGTGGGCGGGCGCAGCTCACGGGGTGGGGCGGCAGGTTGGGCAGGTGTGGGTGTCGATCGCCGCGAGCAGGCTCCGCGCCGCGGCCCGTACCGCGGGGTCGCGGTCCTCGGTGAGCCGTTCCGCCGTGCCTCGCCCGTGCAGGACGGCCTGGTGGGCCTGCCGCTGGACGTCTGCCTGCGGCGGGTTGCCGTGTTCGAGGATCGTCTCCAGCAGTGCCATCACCTCGGCTCGCGGCCTCACCCGCTCGGTGACCGCGAGCTCCCACAGGAAGGGCACCGCGGGGACCGTCGCGCCGAAGACGGCGAGTTCGCCGATCCGCAGGGCGAGGTCGGACAGAGCCGTCGAGGCGGCCCGGGCATCACCCCAGGCGATCCGTGACAGCAGGCCGGGAACCTCCTCCGCGCTCCCGTACGCATGCCGCAGCTCATGCCACCGGACCCGGCGCAGCCCCTTGAGCACCCCTCACCCACCCTCGTCTCGACGCGCCCACCGCGCGCTCCCCCGCAGGCGATCATCCCCGTGCCCGATGCGGGCCAGTGTCACCCGGCACGTCGGTGCGGCGTCCGCACAGCATGCCGCCTTCCGCGGCGAGGACGCTGTGGCGCCGGCCGTCCGCCGTCGCCAGCAGGACGATGCGCCCCGGGATGCCGAAGGGAGGGCACCTTCGATCCTCCCCTGCACGTCTCGCCATGCGGCCGTCCGACACCGCGGCCGGCCGCCGGGAACCGCGCCGGCACCTCGACGCCGCCGGACGCTAGGCCAGGCCCAGCGACCTGACCAGGTCGAGCATCTCGGCGCGGTGGAGCGCCTCCGGGTTGACCGCGACCGGGTGGATGTGGCCGTCGATCTCCAGGGCCACCAGGCCGTGCATCCGGCCCCACACGCGCAGGGCGAGCGCCGCCGCCGCGGGGGGCACGTCCGGGAGGTCCGCCTGGATCTTCGCCACGTAGTCCGGGTGGAGGTCGGACCAGGAGGTGTCCTCGGGCTGTTGGTGTCGCGCGCGGGGCCACGCGGCGGCCACCAGGCGGGTCAGCTCGCGGCACACGCGGCGCGCCGTCTGGTCCACCGGCCCGTCTTCGGGGGGCTGGTAGCCGGGGATGGGGTGGCCGTAGAAGAGGCGGAAGCTCTCGGGGTTCGCCAGCGCCCATCGCCGCAGGGCCTGGCCCCAGGCGATCAGCCTGCCGCCGGGGTCGGTGTCGGGGACGGCGCCGCCCGCGGTCTCCACCGCCTCCGCGAGCGAGGCGGCGATCTCGCCGATCAGTGCCGTGATCAGGTCGTCCCTGGTGGGGAAGTAGCTGTAGATCGCGCGGGCGGTCATCCCCATCTCGCGGGCGATGCCACGCAGTGAGATCGCCCCGGGGCCTCCCTCGGCCATCTGCCGCAGCGCGATGGCCTTGATCTCCCGGCTCGTCTCCGCCCGGAGCCGCTCCCGACGGCTCGGCACACCCACGGCGCGTTCGGCCTCGTCGATGCTCACCTTGTACAGGTTACAGGGGTGCAATAGTCTGCGGCGTGACGTTAGTACACGCCGTGTCCGAACGAAACGGTGTTTCGATCAGAGGTGAAGGGAAGCGCTCCATGCCCGCTTACGTCATCGCCGATGCCGTCGTGCTCGACCAGGAGGCCGGTCTGGCCTACGCACCGGTGGCCCAGGAGTCCATCCTCAGCCACGGCGGCCGCTACCTGGTCGCGGGCCCCACGCCCGAGCCCGTCGAGGGCGCCTGGGGTTCCTCCCGCTTCATGGTCATCGAGTTTCCCGACATGGACCGGATCCGGGAGTGGTACGACTCCCCGCAGTACCGGCGGGCCCGGGAGATACGCGAGGGCAAGGTCGAGGTGAACATGCTGTTCGTCGAGGGCTCCCCGCCCGAGGGCTTCACCCTCCCCGCCCAGGCGCCGCCGTCGCGGTGACCCCGGCCGGCGGGGCGGGGTGACGGGTCACCGCGCTCCGCCGCGTCGGCCCGCCCTACCGCGGAGCGCCGGGCCTGAGGGCCACCGCTGCGGTGTCGGAGGACGCCGCGACGACCGCGTACTCCGCGCACGCCGCCGTCCACGCGGTCCCCGCGCGCCGTGAACGAGCCGTCCTGGAGCGCGATGCCCGACGTACGAGCCGCACCCGATCGAGGTGCCGCCGTCGCCGCCGGGGGCGAGCGTTGCGGGCGCCAGGATGGTGGTGGACCCGGCGACGGCCGCCTCGACGCGGGGATCGCGATGCCGACTCCGCTCCCGTGCGGTGGGCTGACCGTGGATCCGGACATCCCGGGTCCCGCGTGCCGGACGGCCCGGGCCGCGCGGCCGACGGACCCACGGCCCGGGCAGCGGGCGCTCCCCGGCGACCCGTCAGGGGCCCGCCGTCCCCCGGCGGGCGAATCTCGGCGCGCGGGTGGCGCAGGGACGAGGCCCGGTCCGCGGTCGTCCGGCGCCGTCCGACTTCCCGGGGCGTGCGGGAGTCCGCGGAAGAACCGCCGCGCGCGGAAGACGCCGAAGGCGCGCGGCCCCCGGGATGGCGATCGCCGAGAGGCCGAGCGGCCAACCGTTTGTTCGTGTATTGACACACCCTCACCCCCCTCTTATGTTTCTATTCGACATAGGAAACAGTGTTCGATATACCGGACATTGCGAGGCGTCGCCGGCGCGCGCCCTCACACGTCCGGCGCGGCCTTTCGCCGCGGCACGGAACTTCGGCCCGACGCGGCACGGGGAAGTCGCATTCCCCTGCCGACCGATCGAGCCGGCCAATTGGCATCAACGCTTGGAGACGTCATGCGCGCTCCACAAGCACGATCCTCGCCCGGCGCGGGTTTTCCGTCCCGCCGGGCGCGATTGACGTCGCCGCATTCCGTGCCCGCTCCGGCCCGCGGGCGGCGGTCACGGTAGCGACAGCGGTCGTCCGGCATTCCCACCCGCGATGCCACCGGGCCCGCCGACGCCTGATCACCGGCGTTCGATCACCGCGGCCCGATCGCCGGCGCCCGATCGCCGGCGCCTGATCACCGCCGGCGGACAGCCACCGGCGGATCGGCCGCCGGACCGGCGGCGGCACGGCCGCCCGGCCGCGCGCACACCTGCCCGCCACAGGTCCCCACCTGGACGTAAGCGCTTCCCCCACCGTCGAAAGGGTACAAGATGTCCTCCTCCTTCAGTCGGCGCCGGCTGTTGCAGGCCGCCGGGGTCGCAGCCATGGCCTCGGCCGCCGGACCCGTCCTCGGAAGCTCCACCGCCCGCGCGGCAGTCCCTCCGGTGCGGGCCGACATCGGGGTGTCCGCGTACCCGTTCGACATCGGCCAGGTCCGGTTGACCGCCAGCCGGTGGCTGGACAACCAGAACCGTACGCGGAACTATCTGCAATTCGTCGACGTCAACCGGCTGCTCTACAATTTCCGGGCCAATCACCGGCTCTCGACCAACGGCGCCGCCGCCAACGGCGGCTGGGACGCGCCGACATTCCCGTTCCGCACCCATGTGCAGGGCCACTTCCTCACCGCATGGGCGCAGATGTATGCCCTGACCGGGGACACCACATGCCGGGACAAGGCCAACCACATGGTGGCGGAGCTGGCCAAGTGCCAGGCCAACAACGGCGCCGCCGGGTTCAGCAGCGGATACCTGTCGGGATTTCCCGAGTCGGAATTCACCGCGCTCGAGCAACGCACCCTGTCCAACGGCAATGTGCCGTACTACGCCATCCACAAGACCCTGGCCGGCCTGCTGGACGTGTGGCGCCTCATGGGCAGCACCCAGGCTCGCGACGTGCTGCTGGCCCTGGCGGGCTGGGTCGACTGGCGCACCGGCCGGCTGAGCGCCCAGCAGATGCAGGCGATGCTGGCGACCGAGTTCGGCGGCATGAACGCCGTGCTGACCGACCTCTACCAGCAGACCGGCGACTCGCGGTGGCTCACCGCCGCCCGGCGGTTCGACCACGCCGCGGTGTTCGACCCGCTGGCAGCCGGCCAGGACCGGCTCAACGGGCTGCACGCCAACACCCAGGTGCCCAAGTGGATCGGGGCCGCCCGGGAGTACAAGGCCACCGGCACCACCCGCTACCGGGACATCGCCACCAACGCCTGGAACTTCTGCGTCAACGCGCACACCTACGTCATCGGCGGCAACAGCCAGGCGGAGCACTTCCGCGCCCCGAACGCCATCGCCGGCTACCTCAACAAGGACACCTGCGAGAGCTGCAACACGTTCAACATGCTCGTCCTCACCCGGGAGCTGTTCGCGCTGGACCCGAACCGGGCCGCCCTGTTCGACTACTACGAGCGGGCGTGGCTGAACCACATGATCGGCCAGCAGAACCCGGCCGACAGCCACGGCCACGTCACCTACTTCACCCCGCTCAACCCCGGCGGGCGGCGCGGTGTGGGCCCGGCGTGGGGCGGTGGCACCTGGAGCACCGACTACAACAGCTTCTGGTGCTGCCAGGGCACGGGCCTGGAGATGCACACCAGGCTGATGGACTCCATCTACTTCCGCAGCGACACCACGCTGATCGTGAACATGTTCCTGCCCTCGGTGCTCAACTGGTCGCAGCGCGGGATCACGGTCACCCAGACCACGACGTACCCCGTCGGCGACACCACGACCCTCCAGGTGACCGGCAACGTCCAAGGGACGTGGTCGATGCGCGTCCGCATCCCGAGCTGGACCACGGGGGCCACCGTCAGCGTCAACGGCGTGGTGCAGAACATCACGGCCACGCCCGGCAGCTACGCCACCCTGACCCGCTCCTGGACCTCGGGCGACACGGTCACCGTCCACCTGCCCATGCGGGTGGTCGTCCGGGCGGCCAACGACAACGCGAACGTCGCCGCGGTCACCTACGGACCGGTGGTGCTGGCCGGCAACTACGGCAACACCTCGCTCAGCGCCCTCCCGTCGCTGGACACGTCGTCGATCAGGCGGACCAGCGCCAGTTCGCTCGCCTTCACCGCGACCGCGAACGGCTCCACCATCAACCTGGGCCCGTTCCACGACGCGCACGGCCACAACTACACCGTGTACTGGAACGTCGGCGGCCAGAGCGCCTCCACCGTCCGCCTCGCCAACGCGGCCAGCGGGCTGGTGCTGGGCATCCAGGACATGTCCACGGCCGACGGCGGCCGTGCCCTGCAATGGCACGACTCGGGGACCGCGGACCACAACTGGGAGATGATCACCGACGGTGACGCGGTCCGGTTCCGCAACGCGCACAGCGGCAAGGTGCTCGGGGTCCAGGACATGTCCACGGCGGACAACGCGAGCGTCCTGCAATGGGCGGACAACGGCACCGCCGACCACAGGTGGACGCTGCTCGACCAGGGGGACGGGACGTACAAGATACGCAACGTGCACAGCGGCAAGCTGCTCGGCATCCAGGGCAACTCCACGGCCGTCGGCGCGTTCGCGGTCCAGGAGTCGGACAACGGCACCGCCGACAACCGGTGGCGGATCGTGCGCAACGGCTGAGGTCCGGGCGAACGCCCACGCCGTCGCGGGGTCTTCAAGCAGTCATCGGTGTGCACGCGCAGGGCCGCGAAGAGGGTGTCCGACTCGGTCGTCACGACCCGATGGTGGACACCCTCCCCGCGTCCGGAAATCCCGCGTCCGGAAATCCCGCGATCGGAAATCCTCGTCCTGCGGTGCCGAGGCCGGGGGACGTCCGCGGTACTGGACCACTCACACCGGCAGACCCAGGCCGCGCGCCAGGGCCCCGGCCTGAGGCGCGATCCCGTTCACCGCGCCGAGGACGATGCCGATCACGCTGTCGATCATACCGCCGACGACGGGCAGACCCATGACCACTCCTTCATTTGTGTGCCGGAATGCCGATCGAGGTGATATTACCCACTGGAATGCCTTTTCGCTCCGCATCCGCGGCCCCATCCGCAATTCACGCGAACAGCCGTGTGCGAGTTCCACCGCGGCCGGGACCGTGGGCGACGACGCGCCGTGCGGCGCGGGACCTGATGCCTTGTCCTGATGGCAGCGCGAACAGCCGGACTGCCATCAGGACCTCGCGGGGCGGCGGGCCGGATGCCCGCGGGAGCGGCCGGCCCGGAGGCACGGAACGTCAGCCGACGCAGCCCGGGACGGCGGGGGAACTGCCGGTGCAGTTGTTCGGAGTGTTGCCGCCGACGGGGGACGTGGTGAGCGTCATCGTGCCGTTCCGGCGGTAGATGCCGCCTGCCGTCAGGAGAGCCGTGTTGGCGCTGACGGGTGTGCTGGTCAGGGTGGTCGCGGTGGAGTCGATGGCGGCGATGCCGCCACCCTGGGAGGCGGTGTTGGTTCCGCTGATGAAGCTGCTGGTGGTCGTCAGCGTGCCGCGCAGACCGTTGTAGATGCCGCCGCCCCGGCCGATGGCGGTGTTGCCCGAGACGGTGCTGTCCGTGAGGGTCGCGGTCGCTCCCTTCGCGGGGGCGGCGATGTCCCTGTTGGCGAGGCCACCGCCTTTGCCCAGGGCGGTGTTTCCGGTGATGGCGCTGGAGGTGAGGGTCACGGCTCCGAAGTTGAGGATGCCGCCACCGTCCGTGGCCGCCACGCCGTTGCTGAGGGTGACGTTGCCCTTGATGGTGAGGTTGCCGCTGCCGGCGACCTTGACGATGCGGAACGCGGGTGCGCCCACCGAGCGGGTGATGATGTTGTTGTTGCCGGTCAGGGTGATGGCGGTGGTGATGACCGGAAGGGCGTTGGGGCCGTTGCCGTCGCTGCTGTGGGGCGCGGTGATGGTGTACGTGCAGCCCGCCGCCAGGACGACGTTGCCGCCGCCGGAGGCGTTGGCGGCGTCGATGGCGGCGATGAGCGCGGCCTCGTTGCAGGCCACGGCCGCGTGGGCGGAGGCCGGGAGCAGAACGGTGGTGGCGGCGGCCAGGACGACCGCCCCGGCAACGACGGGGATGGCGCGTATTCGTCGCATGACGTTCCTCTCGGAATGATGAATGGTGTACTACCTGTGTGCTGACTTTTCCAGGGCATCCGGTGCGTTCGGTTCCCGATGTCCCCTCGCTCGAGAGTGTCCCGCTGAAAGTAGGGGCTCGGGCGGTTCGAAAGCAGGGCGGGCAGGAGGACACGTGAAGTGGGCAGTGGTACCCGCGTGCCCCAGCGTGAGAGAAGGGCTTGCAGGCGCGAAGTTTCGCTCGAATGCGTTTGCCGCGCACTCCCTCCGCGGCGGCAACTGCGTCCTGACACGGGAGCGGTGAAACTGGCAGCCACGCACCGGACAGGGCGGGGAATTCGGCGAGCGGTTAATTCCCGTTCGACTTCTTACGTCTGGACGAGTGGTTCCGGTTGCGGATATCCAGACGTGGGGAGGGCGTCCGCCGTCGGGTGGCGACGACCGGGTCGGCGATCCTCTTGACGGCACCGCACATGCGCGTCGACGACCGCCTCCAAGGCCCTCGGCGCCCCCGGGACCGACGACCGGAAGGGCCCCGGCCGCCCTGGTCGACGCCGAGCCGCACCCGGCACCCGACCGGACCGCCGACCCTTGCCGGCGACGGCCACTCCGCCGCCGAGGCCGACCGCCCCCTCGCCACCCGTCGGGGTGGTTCCGAGTGACCCGGCGTGCCGCGCGCCTGGTCACAATGGCCCGGCGGGCATGTCCATGATTAAATCCTCCGGCACACAGTACGACCCGAAACAGGGAGATCCTTGAAACTCCGCCGTGTTCTCACCATGGGTGCGGCCGCCGCCGCGGCGCTCGTGCTCTCCACCGGCACCGCCTCCGCCGGCGACGTGTACGACAGCACGACCGGCTCGGCCGGCTGGGGCGACTTCAGCTACGCCAGCAAGACCCACGCCTACAGCATCCACCTCCGCCTGCGCGACACCGCCGCCGACGGGCACCACGTCCGGATCCGGGTGCAGTCCCTGGACCCGACCCGCAACGTGACCAGCTACACCTGGCGCTCGGTCACCACGGGCTACAACACCGAGGGCATCTGGAGCACCTCGCTCACCGACACGAGCGGGATCTGGGCCCTGCGCATCCAGGTGTGCACCTTCGAGGGCGACACGGCGCTGTCCTGCGCCACCTCGAGCTGGGACGGCAACAACTACTACTGATCCCCGCGGCACCGACCGCACGGGACCCCGGGTACGGCCACGCCTCCCGGGGTCCCGTGCCGTGCACCGTCCCACCCGGCCCGGACGGCGGCCGGCTGCCGGCCGGAGGTGCCTGTCCGGAGGAGGGGTTCGGCGGCGGGACCGGCGAGCCTCTAGGGTCCTCGCTTGTGACCGAACTATCCTCGTACCTGCGTACGACAGCGGACGCCTACGACGCCATCGCCGCCGTGTACGCCGATTTCGCCCGCGACTATCTCGACACCCTTCCGCTGGACCGCGCGGTACTCGCGGCGTTCGCCGAACTCGCGCGGGCCACCGAACCCGGCCTCGTCGCCGAGCTGGGGTGCGGCACCGGAGAGGTGACCGCGCACCTGCGAGCCCTGGGGCTGGACGTGTTCGGCGTCGACCTGTCGCCGGTGATGATCGATCTCGCTCGCGAGGCGCACCCGGACCTGAGGTTCGAGGTCGGCTCCATGGACGCCCTGGACCTGCCCGACGGCGGGCTGGGCGGCGTCGTGTCCTGGTACTCCGTCATCCACACGCCGCCGAAGGACCTTCCCCCTTACTTCGCCGAATTCCGGCGGGTGCTCGCGCCCGGCGGGCACCTGCTGCTCGGCTTCTTCGAGTCGGAGGGTGAGCCGGTCACCGCGTTCGACCACAGGGTGACGACCGCCTACCGGTGGCCGATCGACGACCTCGCGGGGCTGGCCCGCGAGGTCGGCTTCGTCGAGGTCGGCCGGATGCTGCGCGAGCCGCTCGAGGGGGAGCGGTTCCGCCGGGGCCATCTGCTGATGCGCCTGGACGGGCAGCCCGGGTGACCGCCCGCCCGGCGGGCGGCGCGGTGCGCGATGTCGAGGCGCACAGAGCCTTGCCGGTGTGACGGATGCCGTCCTATCCTCCCGATAGAAAGCGCTTTCCAAAGCAAGTGCGGCGCCGAGGGAACCGTTCCGGTGGAGGCGACCACCGCGGCGTGCGCCGCGTCCTCGCATGCGCCGATACCGAACCGGCGCGCCCGACCAGGGATGCCGCCGCGCCACGGGACGAAAGGTGTACGGCCATGACGAAGGCGTGCCGCGCCGTCCATCGCGGTCCCGACGGCGACGGCTCCCGCGACAGCCGCCCGGTCACACCGCCGGTTCCGGCTGCCCCCGTGTAGGCGGCGCCGCCGCCACGGGCGGCACTCGCACACCCGCGTCCGGACCGGCGCCGACGGCCGCGCCGGTCCGGGCCGCGGCGGAAACCGCCGTCCCGATCCGCACCGGGAGCACAGCACCCCCCATCCGGGCCGGGCTCCGGCCTGCCCGGTGACAGGTCGGCGAGCCCCGACGGCGCGCCGGTACGACCAGGTACGCAGCGGCACCACCCAGCATTCGAGGACGAAAGGGGAGGCGGCGATGAGACGACCGGCCTCACTGCGATTCCATGCGGCGCTGGCCACGATGGCCCTCGCGGCCGCGACCGGTGTGGTTCTGTCGATACCCGAGTCGTCGGCGGCCACCACCGGCGCCGGCGGCTACGCGACCCAGAACGGCGGGACCACCGGCGGCGCGGGCGGGCAGACGGTGCGGGCCACCACGGGGACCGCGATCCACGCGGCCCTGTGCGGCCGGGCCAGCAGCAGCACCCCGATCACCATCGAGGTCGAGGGGACCATCAACCACGGCAACACCGCCAAGGTGTCGGGCAGCAGTTGCAACACGGCCGCCGGGGTGATCGAGCTCAAGCAGATCAGCAACGTCACCATCATCGGGGTCGGCCAGGGAGCCGTCTTCGACCAGTTGGGCATCCACATCCGCGACTCCCGCAACATCGTGATCCGCAATGTGACCGTCCGGAACGTCAAGAAGTCGGGCTCGCCCACGTCCAACGGCGGTGACGCCATCGGCATGGAGAGCAATGTCCGCAACGTCTGGGTGGACCATGTGACCCTGGAGGCCTCGGGCGGGGAGTCGGAGGGGTTCGACGGCCTCTTCGACATGAAGGACAACACCCAGTACGTGACCCTGTCCTACAGCATCCTGCGCAACTCCGGCCGCGGTGGCCTGGTCGGATCCAGCGAGAGCGACCTCTCGAACGGCTTCATCACCTACCACCACAACCTGTACGAGAACATCGACTCCCGCGCGCCGCTGCTGCGCGGCGGCGTCGCGCACATCTACAACAACCACTACGTGGGCCTCAGGGAGTCCGGCATCAACTCCCGGGCCGGCGCCCGCGCCAAGGTGGACAACAACTACTTCAAGAACTCCAAGGACGTCCTGGGCACCTTCTACACCGACGCGGCCGGCTACTGGCAGGTCAGCGGCAACATCTTCGACAACGTCACCTGGTCGGCCCCGGGCAGCGAGAACAGGCCCGCGGGACCGGACCCGCGGTCCAACACCACGGTCGGCATCCCCTACTCCCACAGTCTCGACCCGGCCGATTGCGTGCCGAGCGTGGTGAGCAGGACGGCGGGCGCCAACAAGGGCCTCCAGGAGTCCGACGGCGCCTGCACGCCGCAGTCGCCGTCGCCGACCCCGCAGCCGACCGACCCGACGCCGGGACCGACCCAGCCCGGCGGGACCAACCTCAGCCTCGGGGCGGGCGCCGACGGCTCGAGCAAGGCGAGCGGGACCAGCTTCGGCAATGTGCGGGACGGTGACATGGGCACCCACTGGTCGCCGGCCGGCCCGACCGGTTCCGTCTCGGTGAAGTGGGGCTCCCCCACCACGGTGTCCAGGCTCAACGTCCGTGAGGCGTCGGGCTCCGCGGGGAGCATCGGCTCCTGGCGGGTCGTCAACGCCGACACCGGCGCCGTGCTGACCACCGGCAGCGGGGCGGGCGTGATCACGATCCCCCGGACCACGCTGAGCAAGGTCACCTTCGAGATCACCGGCTCGACCGGCACCCCGAAGGTCGCCGAGTTCGAGGCCTACGCCGGGTAGCGGTCACCGCGGACCCGGCCTTCGGGTGAAGGCCGGGTCCGCGTCCGGCGAGTGCCGAGGTGAGCGGTCCCGGCCGCGGGCGTCGTCCGGTGCCCGCGGCCGGGGCCGGGCTCAGGTGACGATCGGCAACGAGGGCCGGGCGGAGACGTCGGCGAGCACGTCCGGCAGCGGGTGCTCCCCCTCCTCGTCCAGGACGACGACGCGCACCGCGGGCCGGGGCGTGTTGTCCAGGTCGGCCCGGGCGTCCACGGCGAACACCACCAGGACGTGCCGCTGCCCGTCCGGCCCCCGGTGCAGCCCCGAGTACTGGAGGAACCGCCAGCCGTCCTCGTCCCAGTGGTCGAGCAGTCCCGAGCGGACGACCGGCGCGGCCGCCTCCCAGGCCAGCGAGCGTTCCAGGAGCTCCACCGTGGCCTCGACCGGCGCCCCCGCCCGGGCGGCGGGGCCGTCGCCGAGCGGGTGGCCGAACAGCCGTATCCGCAGCCGGCCCAGCGGCGGCAGGACGCGCCGCCGCACGTCGGCGAAGAGCGCCGCCGCGACCAGCAGGCAGGCCGCGAGGAAGCCGAGCGACGCTCCCGGCCTCTCCGGCAGCGCCCGCCACCAGGGTGTGTCCGACGCCAGTGCGGCCAGGCCGCCGAGCGGGACCAGGCCGGCCCTGGCGAACGCCCGCGGGCCGACGGGGGCGTCGTCGCGGGCCGAGCAGCCGCAGGACGACCCGGGCACGGTGGCCCGGGCGTATCCCAGGTAGCCGAGGAAGCCGGCGCCGAGCAGGGCCGCCGCCGTCCCCGGCACCACGCCCGGGCCGCCGCCCGGCGGCACCGCCAGCAGGGCGGCGGCGACCGCGAGTTCCACCGCGCCGAGCGCCCGCAGCGCCCGGGCCGCCCGGCCGAGGTCGCCGGCGGCGCGCTCCAGCGCGGTGCCGGCGACCTGGCGCTCGGCGGAGCGGCCGAACAGCTTGACCGCGCCGGTCCAGGCGAGCAGCGCGCCGAGGGCGAGCGGTGTCAGGTGCGAGGACAGCGACAGCATCCGATTCCCCTCTCGTTCATGGTGCCCAGTGGTGGCCGGGGGTCAGTGGCCGACGCTGACCCGGGCGATGTCGATGGAGTCGTCGCTCGGCCGCCAGGCCCCGAGCACCTGGGCGGCCTGGCCGATCCGCAGCCGGGACAGGTCCGAGGTGAGCGCCGCCCCGCGGTAGGAGGCGGTGGTGGTGCCCTGGACGACCCTGCCGACGACGGCGTGGTGGCCGTGGGCCAGGTGCAGCCGGTCCCTGGCGATGCCGCGGATGGTGCAGTGCAGGTTGACGATGTTCACCCACACCGCGTCCGCGGCGATGCTGCCGTCCGGCATCGGCACCCCGCGGGCGTACAGGCCGTCGCCGGGCTCGATGGCGTCGGCCGAGGTGGGGTGGAGCTTCCAGACGCTGGTGGCGTTGGTGAGCTGGATCCGGTGGGCCTCGCCGTGGGAGCCGGCCACCTCGAGCATGCTGCCGTTCCGGCCGGCGACCCGGCCCTCGGCGAACGAGGTGGTGGTGACGGCCGGGTCCAGGGAGGGCGTGGGCGCGGCGAACGCGGCGTCGGCGTCGAGCGCGCCGAGCGCCGAGGCGCCCACGATGGTGGCCCCGCCGAGCGCGGCGGCGGACAGCAGGGTGCGGCGGCCGACCCGGGGGGCGCCGTCGGAGGCGCCGGAGCGGTGTCCGTCCATGTCGTCGTCCCTCCTCACTCGTAGATCCACACGGGGAGCTTGCCGGAGGCGAGGTCGCCGATGGCGGAGAAGGCCGCCGGGGTGAGGTCGAGGATGCGGTTGGTGCGGCACTCGCCGTTGCAGCAGGCCGCCTCGCCGCACCAACTGTGCGTGCGCGGGCCGCAGTCGGTGATGGTGATGCACACCGTGGCCCCGGTGCACTGGTGTCTGACGTTCATCACCGCGCCGCAGCCCCGCCGCGGGATGTTGCCCTCACCGCACAGGTCGGGCCGGGTGATGCTCCAGCAGTTCGCGGAGGCGTTGGGCCAGGCGCCGTGGTTGGCGCCGGAGCGGCAGTTGCCGCAGGCGCCCCCGCCGGCGGTGCCGCAGGGGCCCCACGCGGCGCCGCAGCAGAACCACGTGGTCTCCCCCCGCCACAGATAGGTGGATCCGCAGGCCATGGGGTTGCTCCCTTCACCGGTCGGCCCGGGTGTGCCCGGGCGGGCCGGGGATCGCTGGGTGTCCTTCTGGGATCGCGGAGCCCGGCCGCGTGCGCGCCGCCCGACCCGATCTGCTTTGTTGCGATCATGACAACAAGCGCTCATGGCAGTGGTCGCCACGCTAAATGATCAGGTCCATGACAATACGGCGCACCCTCCGGGCTCTTTGCTCGCCACCGCCGCCGCGGCGTCCGCCGCGCAGACCGGTGGGTGACACGATGTCCGTGGGGCGTCAGTGCTGTGGAGCACCCTCATGATGCCGTGTTCTACGCGCATCATCCAGAGGGCAATATTGAGCAGTCCGCCATTGACGTGAACATGGCGCTGATGATAGGGGTGTGTCCTCACGCCGGCAGGCACCCCCGCTCCGGCGCCGCGCACACGGCAAGGTCGGCCGGTGAGCAGCCGGGCGACGCGTCCACGCACCGCCCGTGCAGGGCTGATCGGAGGAAGCATGGTCCGGCGAACGAGGCTGTGGAGGCGGACCGCGTCGTCCGTCCTCGCCGGCCTGGTCACGTCCGCGCTCCTGGCGTCGGGACAGGCCGGGGCCGCCACCGGCGACCGGGGCGCCCCCGCGGCGGCGGAGGGAGCGGTGAACCGCGCCTTCGCCGCGGCGGCCGAGGAGTACGACGTGCCGCGCGACCTGCTGGTCGCCGTCGGCTACGGCGAGACCCGCCTGGACGGCCACCAGGGGCGGCCCAGCCAGGCGGGCGGCTACGGGGTCATGCACCTGGTGAGCAATCCGGAGCGGCGCACCCTGGAGCAGGCGGCCGAGCTGACCGGCGCCGCACCGGCCGAGCTGCGCCGGGACACCCCGGCCAACATCCGCGGCGGCGCCGCCGTGCTCCGCGCCCGGGCCGACGCGCTCGGCCTGGACGCCGCGGAGCGGGACCGCGTCGGCGCGTGGTACCCGGTCGTGGCCGAGTACGGCGGGGCGGACCGGTCGTCCGCGGCGCGCCTGTACGCCGACGCCGTCTACGACATCCTGGCCCGCGGCGCCAGTGCCCGGGTGGCCGGCGGCGAACGGGTGGCCGTGGCCCCGCGCGAGGTGCGTCCGGAACGCGGCCGGTACGCCCGGTCGGCGCCCTCCGCGCTCTCCCCCGACTACCCGCCGGCCCGGTGGGTGCCGGCCAACTCCGGGAACTACCAGGTCGGGCGCTCGTCGGCCATCACCACCGTGGTGGTGCACGTGACCCAGGGCTCCTACGCCGGGACGATCAGTTGGTTCCAGAACCCGTCGTCCAACGTGAGCGCCCACTACGTGGTGCGGTCCTCCGACGGCGAGGTCACCCAGATGGTGCGCGACGCCGACACCGCCTGGCACGCCAGGTCGGGCAACCCGTACTCGCTCGGCATCGAGCACGAGGGCTATGTGGACAACCCGGCCTGGTTCACCGACTCCATGTACCGGGCGTCCGCCGACCTGACCCGGTACCTGTGCGACCACTACGGCATCCCCAAGGACCGGGCGCACATCGTCGGCCACAACGAGGTGCCGAACAACGACCACACCGACCCCGGGCCGCACTGGGACTGGAACCGCTACATGGAGCTGGTGCGCGGCGGCAGCGGCGGAACGCCGGTGCAGCTCGACTTCGCCTCGTACGAGACGCAGCGCAGCGGCGCCACCGGCGGCCAGGTGCGCGCGGTGCAGTACCTGCTGAACCAGCAGGGCTTCGACGCGGGCACCGTGGACGGCGTGTTCGGCGCCCGCACCGAGAGCGCGGTCAAGGCGTTCCAGACCAACCGCCGGCTGACCGCGGACGGCGTGGTGGGCGCCAGGACCTGGACGGCCCTGCTGTCCGCCGGGACCACCCCGCTGCTCCAGCAGGGCAGCACGGGGGCCGCGGTGCAGCGGCTGCAACGCGCGCTGACGGCGGCGCTCGGCCGGACCGTCGCCGTGGACGGCGTCTTCGGCTCCGGCACCGGCCAGGCGGTGCGCGACTACCAGTCCAGCCGGGGCCTCGGCGTGGACGGCGTCGTGGGTGGCGCCACCTGGAGCGCCCTCCAAGCCGGTCGGTGACCCCGCCGGGCGACGGCGGCGGGTGAGTTCCGTGAGCGGGCCCGGCTCCTCCCCCCGCGGGGCGGAGCCGGGCCCGGCGGCTCCGGTGCGCGGGCGCTACGGGGCTGCCGCGGGCCGGGTCAGCGTGTCCCAGGCGGCCAGGGCGGTCTCGGCCGTGCGCGCCAGTTCGTCGCGGCCGGCGCCGTCGCGGGCGCGGATGGACATGCCGTGCAGCACGGCGCTGTAGAAGGCGGCCACCGCCGCCGTGTCGGTGCCTGCCGGCAGGTCGCCGTCGCGTACGCCCTGCTCCAGACGGCGGGCCAGAGCCTCGTCGCCCTCGCGCCGCCACCGCGAGAGGAACTCGCCCGCCGCGGAGTTGGCGGGCGAGCAGTTCAGGGCGGCGACGACGATCATGCACCCCGTGGGCCTGCCCGGCTCGGTGCAGGCGCGGGCGGTCTCCCGCAGCACCGTGGCGACGGCGTCCCGCGCGGTGGGCTCCTCGCCGAGGGCGCGGGCGATGGGCACCCCCTCGGTGGCGTCGTACAGCGCGACGGCCTCGCGGAACAGCTCCTCCTTCGAGCCGAAGGCGGCGTACAGGCTGGGTGAGTTGATGCCCATGGCGGCGGTGAGGTCGCTCATCGTGGCGCCCTCGTAGCCGCGCTCCCAGAAGACCTCCATCGCCGCGGCCAGGGCCGCTCCCCGGTCGAAGCCCCGGGGCCGGCCCCGGGGCCGCCCGCCGGGCCGGGCCGTTGTCGCCATCCGCCACCGCCTTTCTGTGTCGCTCATTAAATATATGCCTTGACGTGCTCCGCCGGCTGCACGACCATTTCTGTGTCGATCAGCACAGAAATGAGGGCACCCCCCATGACCCAGCCCACCACGACCCAGCCCGCAGACACGCTCCCACGCCGGCTCACGGGCACGGCGGCCCTGGTCACGGGCGGCAGCAGGGGCATCGGCGCGGCCATCGCCCGGCGGCTGGCGCGCGAGGGCGCCGACGTGGCGTTCACCCACGTCAGCGCGGCCGGGGCGGCGCGGGCCGCCGGCGTCGTCGCGGACATCGAGGCCGCGGGACGGCGCGGGCTGGCCATCCGGGCCGACGCCGCCGACCCCCGGGCCGTGACCGCCGCCGTGGACCGGGCGGCCGCCGCGTTCGGCCGACTGGACATCGTCGTCAACAACGCGGGCATCGCCCCCATGGGCCCCGTGGAGGACGTCACCGCAGAGGAACTGGACCGGGCGCTGGCCGTGCACGTCCGCGCCGCCTTCCTCACCGTGCAGGCCGCCCTGCGCCACCTGCCCGAGGGCGGGCGCGTCATCAGCATCGGCAGCAACCTGACCGAGCGCGCCCACTTCCCCAGCACCGCCCTGTACACCATGACCAAGTCCGCGCTCTCCGGCCTGACCCGGGCGCTCGCCCGCGAACTCGGCCCGCGCGGCATCACCGCCAACGTCGTCCACCCCGGCTCGACCAACACCGACATGAACCCCGCCGCCGCCCCCGAGGCCGAGGCCGAACGCGCCCTGACCGCCCTGGGCCGCTACCTGGATCCCGACGACATCGCCGCCACCGTGGCCCACCTGGCAGGACCGGACGGTCGCGGCATCACCGGCGCGGCGATCACCGTGGACGCGGGCGCGAACGCGTGAGGACGGCGGCCCCCGGAGCGGCCTGGAGCATCCTGGTCCTGGCCGCGCTGCTCGAACTCGTCTGGGCGCTGGCCCTCAAGCAGGCCGAGGGCTTCACCCGGCTGTGGCCCAGCGTCCTGGCCCTGGCCGGGGCGCTGACCAGCTTCCTGCTGCTCAGCCTGGCGATCCGCACCCTGCCGGTCGGCACCGCCTACGCGGTGTGGGTCGGCATCGGCGCCGCCGGGGTCTTCGCGGCCGGGGCGGTCGCCCTCGGCGAACGCGTCACCCCGGCCCGGGTGCTGTGCGTGGCCCTGGTCCTCGCGGGGGTGGTGGGGCTGCGCCTGCTGGAGGACGGCTGAGGGCTGGGCGGTGCGGCGGGAGGACTCCGGGATCCCGGACGGCTCAGCCGCGCAGCGACCTGCGCAGCAGGAGGCCGCCGATGCCGACCAGGGCGGGGAAGCCGCCCTTCGGCATGGCCGCGGTGCCCGTGACGCCGACGGCGGTGAGCACGGCGCCCGCGGCGCGCTGGGCCGGGATGTCGCCGTGCTCCTCCGCGGACCGCAGCAGCCGGCCGCCCATCCACAGCGCGGGCGCGGCGGCCATGAACCAGAAGGCGGCGGCGCGGTCGCCCCGGTCGGGCACGGAGTTGACGAGCTTTCCGCGCGCGATGTCCGCGAGCACATCGCGGTAGATCACGGCACCGATGGCTCCGTGTCCGATGCCGACGACCTGGAGCCAGCGCCCGGCTGAACGTCGCTTCATCGCCTCATCGTACGAACCGCCCGGGAGCACTCCGGCGGTGGGCCGGCCCCGGGGCCGGGCGGTGCGGCGGCGGGCTCCCGCGCGGCGGGGGGGGCGGGGCCGGTGCCGGGAGACGACGGGGCCAGTAGCATCATGGGCGCTCATGGCGGCCCGGGTGAAACAGCGAGTCGGGATGGATCCGTGCGGCGGACGTGGAGCAGTGGGGAAACGTGACCGTGGGGCTGCTGGAGAGCACCGCGGAAACCGCTCGCCGAGCCGCTGGTGTCCGCGCCCGCCCGCGCCCGGCCCGGCGTCGGGCCGCGCCCGGTCACCGGGTGCTCCGGCCACTTCCAGCGGTGGCCGGACGACGGCGACCCGGACCTGACGCCGCCGTACGACCTGGGCGGCACCCCGTCGCCGCACGCGCCGCCGCCGGTGCGGGAGCGCCCGTGGGCGGTGGCGCCGCAGTGCGCCGGGGCGCCCGCCCCCGCCGGGACGCACCCGGCCGGGATCCCGGCCGCGGACGGACACGCCTCCCGCGGGGCGGGTGGCACAGGAACGGACGAAGGACCGGCATGACAGGCGACGACCAGCGGCTCCACGGCTCCACCCGCGCGCAGGACGGCACCGTCCTGGCCTACCAGTGCCGGGGCGCCGGCCGGCCGCTGGTGCTGCTGTCCGGGCAGGCGAACAACCACCACTGGTGGGACGGGGTGCGCGAGGACTTCCACGGCACCCACCGCACCATCACCATGGACTACCGCGGCACCGGGGCCAGCGGCGCCCCCGAGGGGCCCTACTCGACGGAGCTGTTCGCCGACGACGTGATCGCGGTCCTGGACGCCCTGGGCATCGACAGCGCCGACCTCTACGGCACCTCCATGGGCGGCCGTGTCGCCCAGTGGGTCGCCGCCCGCCACCCCGGGCGGGTGCGGCGCCTGGTGCTGGGCTGCACCTCGCCCGGCGGGCCGCGGGCCGTGGAGCGGGACGCGTCGGTGCGGCGCGCCCTGGCCCAGCCCGACCCGAAGGCGGCGCGGGAAACCCTGATCGACCTGATGTACACCCCCGCCTGGCGCGCCGCGCACCCCGGTCCGTACACCACGCTGGGCGACCCCGGGATGCCGCCGCACGCCCGCCGGGGCCACCTGGCCGCCAGCAACCGCCACGACGCCTGGGAGGTGCTTCCCCGGATCACCGCGCCCACCCTGGTCCTGCACGGCGGCGACGACCGGCTCACCCCCGCCGACAACGTCTCCCTGCTCACCGCCCGCATCCCCCGGGCCGCCGGCCACGTGTTCCCCGGCGCCCGCCACGCCTACTTCCAGGAGTGCCGCCCGCAGGCGAGCGCCCTGGTGGCGGAATTCCTCGCCGACGACCGGGACCGGCCGCGGCCGGTGGCGGCGCACCGCTGAGCGCGGGCCGGGCCCCGGCCCGCGCACCCCGGCCTCACCGCCGCCCCGCCTCCCCCGGCCTCGGCGTCACCCGTGAACCGGTCCGCCCGCCGACCCGGCCCGGGGCGGCGGGCCGGCGGGCGTGAGGTGGAGTCGGGGCCAGGCCGCGAGGTCGTCCAGCAGCCGGCGGTCGTGCGTGGCGACGACGACGGCGGCCGAGGTGCCGAGCAGCGCCTCGGTCAGCTCCTCGACGAGCCCAGCCGAGAGGTGGTTGGTCGGCTCGTCGAAGATGATCAGGTCGGGGCGGACGGCCAGCTTCAGCGCCAGGTCCAGGCGCCGCTGCTGCCCCAGGGACATGCGGGCCACCGGGGTGCGCATCGCCTCGCGGTCCAGCAGGCCGGTCGCGGCCAGGGGCACGAGGTCGCGCTCGTGGACGTCGCCGCGGACGAGCAGCCGCCCGGAGTGCCGGTCGTACACCTGCCGGGCGGTCAGCTCGCCGGGCCAGGCCGGGACCTCCTGGGCGACGAACGCCACCCGGGCGCCCGGCAGGTGGCGCACCGTGCCGCTGGTCGGGGGGAGCGCGGCGGCGAGCACGGAGAGCAGCGTGGACTTGCCGGCGCCGTTGCCGCCGATGACGAGCAGCCGGTCCCCGCCGTCCACCGCGAGGGTGACCGGGCCCACGAGCCGCCCGGCGACGCCCACGCCGTGCGCGCGCACCAGCGCCGTCCCGCCGCGGGTGGCCAGCTCGGGCCAGCGCAGCGAGAGCGGCGGCTCGGGGACGGTGACGCGGTGGGCCTCCAGCGCCTCCCGCTCCCGGTTCAGCGCCTGCACCACGCCCGGCGCCCGGGACTGGCGCTGGTGCTTGCCCGTGCCCTTCGGGGGCCGCCACCCGGTGCCGAGGCGGTCGCGGGCCCGGTCCACCGCGGCGGTCAGCCTGCGGTGCTCCTCCCGCTGCCGCTCGTGGTCCTGGGTCCACCGCTCGCGGTCGCGGCGGCGCCCCTCCCGCCACGCGTCGTACCCGCCGGCGTACAGGCGGGGGCGTCCGTCCTGGGTGGGGTCCAGGTCGAGGAACTCCCGGGCGACGTCGCGCAGCAGGGCGCGGTCATGGCTGACCAGGGCGACTCCCCCGCCGTGGCCGCGCAGGCGTTCGGTGAGGAAGGCCAGGCCGTCCGCGTCGAGGTGGTTGCTCGGCTCGTCCAGCAGCAGGATGTCGTGCCAGGCCCCCAGCAGGCAGGCCAGGCGCACCCGGTGCCGCTGTCCCACCGACAGGGTGCGCAGTTCGCGTGCCCGGTCGGTGCACGCGTGCAGGGCCTCCAAGGCGACGTCGACGCGCCGCTCGGCGTCCCAGGCGTCCAGGCGCGTGGCGGCGTCCAGCGCGGCGGCGTACCGGTCGGCGGCCCCTTCGGCGCCCCGGGCGAGGTCCGCGGACGCCGCGTCCAGGGCCCGCAGGGCCGTGTGCGCCGCGCGCAGCGCCTCGGCCGTCAGCGTCCCGACGGTCTCGCCGGAGCGGGAGTGCAGGGCCTGCCGGGCGAGGCCGAAGGTGCCCACCCGGTGCACCGAGCCGCGCTCGGGGGCGACGACTCCGGCGAGGACGTGCAGCAGGGTCGTCTTGCCGCGGCCGTTCTCCCCGACGACGGCCAGCCGGGAGCGGCTGGAGACGGTGACGGACACGTCGTGGAGGATGCGCCGCGCGCCGCGCGTGACGGTGATCCCGTCCGCTCGCAACTGGGCGCGCTCGCCCGCCGGGAGCCGGTCGGCGGGTGCCGGCTCGGCGAGGCTCTGGTGGGACTGGGCGGGAAGCTCGATTCGGGACGGGCCGGATGAGCCCGTACGGGGAAGGGACACAGGGTGCTCCGCGGCTCGGAAGGGAGCCGGGCAGCGTGCGAGAGCCGCCCGGCGGAGGGCCGGAACGGCGGGCAGGGAGAAGCAGGTCGAACCCGGTGCGCCGCCGTCAGCGGACGGTGCGCAGCTTCAGGGACCCGGTGCCTGTGTACCACATGAGAGCGACCGTAACACGGCAGTCCGAACGCGGCCCAACGATTATCGACCGCGCCCGCCGCCGGGGGGGCGGAGCGCCGGGGGCCGCCGGCACGGTCGGCTCGCGGTGCCGGCGGCCCCGCCCCCGTCACACCTCCGCGGGGCCCCTGGCCTCCGCGGCGTCCCTGGCCTCCCAGCGCAGCAGGTCTCCCGGCTGGCACTCGAGCGCCTCGCAGAGCGCGGCCAGCGTCGTGAAGCGCACCGCCTTGGCGCGGCCGTTCTTGAGCACCGCCAGGTTGGCGGGCGTGATCCCGACGCGCTCCGCGAGCTCGCCCACGGACATCTTCCGCTTGGCCAGCATCACGTCGATGTCCACGACGATGGGCATCAGATCACCTCGGCCAGCTCGGCCCGCATCCGCGCCGCCTCGACGTCGCGGGCGACGGCCTGGGCGAGCAGCATCCGCAGCACGAGCACGATCAGCGCCACCCCCAGGACCGCCAGGGCGACCCCGCCGATCAGCAGCACCATGCCCGGGGGGACGGCCTCGCCGGGCGCCAGGGCCACCCCGAGCAGGAACATCAGGAGGGCGGCCGCCACGAACGCGCCGATCACCGCCTCCACGTACCGGAAGGCGGCGTGGGAGAACACCGTGCCGCGCCGCACCATCGTCACCAGCCGCCACACGCAGACCAGGACGACCTGCACCGTCGCGACCCCCAGCACCGTGATCACCAGCACCGCGTGCGGGGACGCGAGCTCGGAGTCGGCGTCCTCCAGGTCCATGGCCAGCAGCGGCACCAGCACCGTCTGCACGGCCGCCGTGCCGATCAGCAGCACCACGAGCACGGCGCGCAGCGCGAGCACTGTCAGTCTGCCCATCATCCCTCCTTCGATCGAGCTTCAATAGGAATCTATCGAAAATCGATAGAAGCGGCAAGGAGCGGGCCCACCGGAGGAGCGGGCCGCCGCCCGGGTCAGGGGGCGCAGGTGGGCACGCCGTCCAGCCGGGCCGGGCCCTGGATTGGCGGGGCACGGCCTAGACGCGGGCGGCCCTCGCGGAGGGCCCGGCCTCGGTCCACACGCCGGAGCCCCAGGTCCGGAAGACGTGCCCGGTCGCCGGTCCCGGGTCGACGCGGACCGCTCCGAGGTAGGCGCCCTCGGTCAGGACGGAGCGGCGGGGCACGGGGGACCTCCCGGGTCGGTGGCGGGGACGGGCGGCGGGGTGGCCGTCGGCGGCTTCGCGGGCGCCCCGGCGGGTGGCGGCGTGGGGCGGGCGGGGGCGGGAAACGCCCGGGAAACCCCCGCCGGGCGGGGCGTCAGCCGCGGGCGCAGGGGGCGTCGCGGGAAGCGGGGAGGCCGTCGGTGAACGTGCCGCGGTGGTCCGGGTCCAGGCCGCGGCGCAGCGCGCAGACGCGTTCGAGCCGGGCCGCGACGTCCAGGTCCCACAGCCGCACGGTGCCGTCGGTGCCGCCGGTGGCCACCGTCCGGCCCCGCGCCGGGAAGGCGACGCCGGGCACCGCGTTCGTGTGCCCGGTCAGGACCGCCCACAGGCGCCGCCCGGGCACCTGCCACAGCCGCACCGTGTGGTCGTTGCCGCCGCTGGCCAGGGTGCGGCCGTCGGGTGAGAAGGCGAGGCCGCGCACCGATCCGGTGTGGCCGGTCAGCACGGCCGCCCGGCGGTGCCGCGGGGCGTCCCACAGGTGCACCGTGCCGTCGTTGGCGCTGCTGGCCAGGGTGCGGCCGTCCGGGGAGAACGCCACCGCCCGCACCGCGCCGGTGTGCCCGGTGAGCGTGGCGAGGGGGCGCCGCGCCGCCACGTCCCACAGGCGCACCGTCAGGTCGTCGCCCGCGCTGGCCAGAGTGCGCCCGCCGGGGCCGAACACGATGTCGTTGGCGTAGTCGGTGTGGCCGGTGAGGGTGGCCAGCCCCCGGCGGGCGGCGGCGTCCCACAGGCGGACCGTGCGGTCGGCGCTCGCGGACGCCAGGGTCCGGCCGTCCGGGGAGAACGCCACCGCGAACACGGCGTCGCCGTGCCCGGTCAGGGTGGTCAGGGGCCGGCGGGCGGCGGCGTCCCACAGCCGGACCGTCCGGTCGGCGCTCGCGGACGCCAGGGTCCGGCCGTCCGGGGAGAACGCCACCCCGAACACGGCCTCGCGGTGCCCGGTGAGCACGGCCGGCACCCGGCGCCCGGCCACGTCGTACAGGCGCACCGTCCCGTCGGCGCCCGCGGTGGCCAGCGTCCCGCCGTCCGGGCTGTACGCGACCTCCCCGATCTCGGTGAACGGACGCGTGGCCAGGGCGCGCCCGCGCAGGTCCCACACCACCGCGGACTTGTCGAACCCGGCGGTGGCCAGGGTGGTGCCGCGGGAGTCCACGGCCACGCCGAGCACGTAGTCGGTGTGGCCGGACAGCGTCGCGGCGAGCCGGTTGCCGCGCACGTCCCACAGCCGGGTCGTGCCGTCGCCTCCCCCGCTGACCACGGTGGTGCCGTCGGGGGTGTAGGAGACCGCGTTGACGTCGTCGCTGTGCCCGGTGAGCCGCGCGGTGGCCCGGCCGCGGGCCGCGTCCCACAGCCGCACGGTCCGGTCCATCCCGCCGCTGGCCACGGTCCGCCCGTCCGGGGAGAACGCGACGCCCAGCACCTCCTCGGTGTGCCCGCGCAGCACCGCGAGCGGGCGGCGGCGGACGGTGTCCCACAGCCGCACGGTGCGGTCGGCCCCGACCGAGGCCAGCGTCCGGCCGTCCGGGGCGTACGCCAGCGCGTTCACCCGGCCGCGGTGCCCGGGCAGGGTCGCCACGGGCCCGCGCTCCCCCGCGGCCGGCCACAGCCTGACCTTCCCGTCGACGTCCGCGGTGGCCAGCAGGCGCCCGCGCGGGTCGAACGCCACCGCCCTGGCGGCCGTGGTGACGGCGGGCAGGGCCGTCCGCTCCCGGTGCCCGGCGGTGTCCCACAGTCGCACCGGGCCCTCGGTGGAGGTCGCCGCGAGGGTGCGCCCGCGCGGGTCGAACGCGATGGCCCGCACCCGCCCCGGCCCGGTGAGGACGGCGGCCTGCCCGCGGTCGGCCGTCCGCCACAGCCGCACCGTGCCGTCGGAGCCCGCCGTGGCCAGCCACCGGTCGTCCGGGGCGAAGGCGACCGCGTTGACCGGCGCGGCGTGCCCGGTGAGCCGCGCGGAGAACCGCTGCGCCTGGGTGCTGAGCAGGGCGCCGCGCGCCTCGGTGGTCGGCGCGGCGCGGTAGGCCGCCTCGGCGAGCAGCAGCGACGCCTCCGGCCGCCCCGCGGCCAGGGCGGCCGACCGGGCGGCGAGCGCCTGCGAGCGGGCCACCCGCTCCTGGCCGCGGGCGGCCTCGCGCTGCCGGTGGGCCAGGCAGCCCGCGGTCACGGCGAGGACCAGCAGCGCGGCGAGGGTGGCCAGCAGCCGCTGCTGCACCCGCACCTGACGCCTGGCCTGGGCGGCCCTGCTGTCCTCCGCGGCCCGGCTGGCGCGCAGGAACGCCTCCTCGCGGGGGCCGAGCCTGATCCTGCCGTCGAGCTCCTCCGCGCAGGAGCGGGCCGCGGCCAGTCGGGCCCCGCGGTACAGGGCGGACGGGTCGCGGCCCTCGCGCTCCCACTCGTCGGCGGCCTGCGCGAGCTGCTGGTGGACCAGCAGCCCGGCCCGGTCGGCGTGGATCCAGCCGCGCAGCCGCGGCCAGGCGTGCAGCAGCGCCTCGTGGGCGATCTCCACCGTGTCGCTGTCCACGGTGATCAGCCGGGCCCGCACGAAGGCGTCCAGCGCGGCCCCGGCGCCGTCCGCACCGGACCGCCCCTCCGTCAGGGCGGTGCGGCCCATCCGGCGCCGCGTCGCCCCGGCGCCGTCGGCGACGTGCACCAGCCGCAGCAGGACACGGCGGATCGTCCGCTGCTCGTCCGGGCGCAGGCGGGCGAACACGTCCTCGGCGGTGCGCGCCACCGCGCCCTGGATGCCGCCGGTGCGCTCGTACCCGGCGACGGTCAGCGTGGCGCCCTCCCGGCGCTGCCAGGTCGCCAGGAGGGCGTGCGACACCAGGGGCAGCGCCCCGGAGGGCGGCGGGCAGCCGGCGGAGCCGGGTGCCCGCTCCTCGCCGCGCAGCCCCGCGTCCCGCAGGAGCAGCGGCAGCAGGCCCGGCTCAAGGGCGGCGCCGGCGCGCTCCGCCGGGCGGGTCACCGACTCCCGCAGCTCGGCCACGGACATCGGCGGCAGCACGAACAGGCCGTCGGCGAACACCGGCGCCAGCTCGGGAAGTTCCAGGCAGCTCCCGGTGAAGTCGGCCCGCACGCCGAGCACCACGACGGCGGGCTCGGGGCCGCCCCGCCCGGGCCGGGGGCCGGCCACGGCGCGCAGCACCCGCACGAAGGCGCGCCGCTCGCCGGGGTCGCGGCAGAGGGTGAACAGCTCCTCGAACTGGTCCACCAGCAGCACCGGGCGCGTCGGCGGAGGGTGCCTCCCGGGCCCGGCCGGGGTGCGGTCCAGCAGCCCGCGGACGGCCTCCGACAGCGCCCCCGGCCGGTCCGCGAGCTCTCCCGCGGTGACGCCGAGCTCGCCGCCGAGGGCCTCGGCGGCGCGGCCGAGCAGCTCCTGAAGGGGACGGGCGGTCGGGGTGAGCGTGATCACCGGCCAGCGTTCCGCGCCCGGCACGGGGAAGCCGCCCGGGCGCCGCAGCGCCGGCACCAGACCGGCGTTGAGCAGCGACGACTTGCCCGCGCCCGACGGTGCGACCACGGCGAGAGGTCCCCTGCCGACGTGTTCGAAGACCCGTTCCACCAGGGCGGCCGTGGCGCGCTCCCGGCCGAAGAACCACTCCGCGTCCCCCGGGGTGAACGCCCGCAGGCCCCGGTAGGGGCACGGCACCTCCGGCGGCGTGCCCGCGTCCGGCGCGGCCCCGTTCCCGGCCAGGCGCAGCAGTTCGCCCCCGGCGTCCAGTACCTCGTCGCAGCGGCGGGCGACGTCGGCGGTGACGCGCTTGGCCCCGGTCTCGATCTTGCTGAGGTAGCCCTTGCTGTAGTGGGTCCGCCGGGACAGGTCGGCCAGCGAGAGGCCGCGCCGCTCACGGAGGCGCCGCAGCTCGGCGGGGAACGACGCCTCGGGCGGCTCACGCGGGTGCTCGGCCCTGCCCTCGCGGTTCGGAACGCCCACCAGCACCCCCTCTGACACGGTTTCACCTGGCATCAGATGAAGTGGCCAGATTACTGAGGTGCGGAGCGGCCGGTACGCCCGATATCCACAACCGAGCGGAAATTGCTGAAAAACGACGACAACGGATCAGCGCATGGAAACTTCCGGAGCCGCCCCGTGTCGGCCCCGGAAGTGGTCTCCCGGTCTGAGCCGCGACTGCCGCCCCGGCTACGGCCGGTACAGCGTGATCGAATTGATCGGGGTGAGGTCGGCGTAGACGCCCCTGCTCTCGGCGATGCGGTCGCCGCAGCCCGCGCCGTCGCGTCCGGTGCACAGGCTCGCGGTGGCGCCACCGTACTGGTTGTTGAGCACCCAGTGGTTGCCGAACTGGTTGCTCAGGTTGTGCGCACCGTAGGTGCGGAAGACAAGGCTCGGCCTGACGGCCGGGTTCTGGTCCTGCGGGTAGACGCACACGGCCCCGTGCGGGCACCCGGCCCACTCGTTGGCCGGCCCGGCGGTGGCGGCGCCGTTGAGCGCCAGCACGGCGGCGGCAGCGGTGGCGAGTGCGGCCGCGCCGCGGATGGTCTTGCGCATGAGAGCTCATTCCCCCTTGCGGGTCCTGCTCGGTTCCTCCGACACCCGCAGCCTGCCGCCCCCGCCCTCCCGCTTAGGAGGGGTTTCCCGTCGCCCTTCCCCCCGCCCTCCCGGGAAACCCCTCCTGACCGGGGCGTTCACCGAAGGGCGGGCAACGGCGCGAGCCGGCCCCGAACCCCAGGTGCGGGTCGTCGCGGAACTCGCGCCGTGGGCGGCGCCGGGCCCGGCCGCCCGGCCCGCGGGGCATCCGCACACCGAGGTCCGCCGCGCGGTGGCCACCGACCCGCAGTCACCACCGGCCGCAGCGGCGGCGACCGGCAGGTGGCGGAATCGTGTGAACGGCGGCGGCCGACCCGTCGCCGCCCGCGGTCGTGACGGCGGAGTCGATGCCCTGAAGCGGCCGGGGGCCGGTACCGCGGGGCGCGGTGGTCAGTCCCGGTCCAGGGTGATGGCCTGTACCGGGCAGTCGCGGACGGCCTCCCCTGTGCGGGGGTCGTCGGCTGCGTGCTCCTTGCCGGGGATGACCGCTCCGAAGCCGTCGTTCGTGGTGAAGACCTCCGGAGCGGTCAGCGCGCAGTTCCCCGCGCCGACGCAGATGTCGCTGTCGATCCTGATCCGAGTGGCCACCAGGCCGCCCCTTCCGCCGTTCCCGCCGCACCGTGCAGGCGCCATGGTCACCGGACGCGGCCGCCGGTCGAACGCGCACCTCCGTGCGGGCACTCGTTCGGGTGAAGCGCGCGGGGCACGCGCAGGACACGGCCCGGTCGGCGGATCGGGCCGCCGCCGCGCACCCCCGCTTTCCCCGGCGCGGTGACGGCCCGTCCGCACCGCCCCTTCCCGCGCAGGGCGCCGTCATGCCCGGACGACGCGGACGGGGCCGGGCCCGGGCGGCGGGGGCCGACGCGCCGCGGGCAGGTCTCGCCGCCGGGCCGGACGCGGGCGATCAGCGCGGCCGGCGGGTCGGGCGGGGTCCGCAGCGGGTGGCGGGAGCGGACGGCGTCGAACCGCCACCGCCCGGGGAACGGGCGACGGCCGCGGCGGGTTCAGCCGTTGACGTAGGTGAGGCTGGTCGCGTCGTAGCGGGTGCCCGCAATCTGCTCGGGCGGCGCGGCGGCCTCGATGGCGGCGAGGTCCTCGGGGGTCAGTTCGACGGCCAGGGCGGCGAGGTTCTCCTCCAGGTACTGCTGCCGCCTGGTGCCGGGGATCGGCACCACGTCGTCGCCCCGGTGCTGCACCCAGGCCAGGGCGAGCTGACCCGCGGTGATCCCCTTCGCCGCGGCCAGCTCGTTCAGCTTCGCCACGATCGCCAGGTTCCGCTCCAGGTTGCCGTCGGCGAAACGCGGCTGGCCGCGTCGCATGTCGTCCTCCGCCAGCGCCTCGACCGAGCCGTACCGGCCGGTCAGGAAGCCGCGCCCGAGCGGGGAGAACGGGACCAGGCCGATGCCCAGTTCGCGGCAGACCGGGGCGACCTCCGCCTCCAGGTCGCGGGTCCACAGCGACCACTCGCTCTGGAGCGCGGTGATCGGGTGCACCGCGTGCGCCCGCCGGATGGTGCCCGCCCCGGCCTCGGACAGCCCCAGGTGGCGGACCTTCCCGGCCCGCACCAGCTCGGCCATGGCGCCGACGGTCTCCTCGATCGGCACCTTGGGGTCGACCCGGTGCTGGTAGTAGAGGTCGATGTGGTCGACCCCGAGCCGGCGCAGCGACGCCTCGCACGCCTGCCGGACGTAGGCGGCGTCGCCGCGGATCAGGGTGGGCTCGCCCAGGCGGTTGGCGAAGCCGAACTTCGTGGCCAGCACCACCTGGTCGCGACGCCCGGCGATCGCCCGCCCGATCAGCTCCTCGTTGTGCCCGAAGCCGTAGAAGTCGGCGGTGTCCAGCAGCGTCACCCCGAGGTCGAGGGCGCGGTGCAGCGTCGCGATCGACTGCGTGTCGTCCGCGGCGCCGTAGGCGTGGCTCATGCCCATGCACCCCAGGCCCTGCGCGGAGACTGCCAGTTCGCCCAGGTGCCGGGTGGGAATGTCGGTCATGGTGGTGCCTCCTGCGCTCGGAACCGTCTGTCCCAGGACGCTAGGTGTTGGAGTGCACTCCAAGTCAAACGGGCGTGCGGGCCGGGCCCCGGCGACGCGGGCGGGCGGCGCGGCAGGTCGGCCGCGGTCGGGGAGGACCGGGGCAGGGCAGAGGCAGGGACCATTATCGGTCCCCGCCCGTGTTCCCGCGGCCCGACCGGCGCGTTCCGGGTTCCCGAAGGGGGGTCAGGCGTCCTTGGACAGGTGGGCGTCGAGGCTGTCGAGGAGCATGGTGCTGCCCTCCTCGGCCATGTCGCGCTCCTCGGCGGAGTCGCAGGTCTGGCGGAGCACGATCCGGGTGCGGTGGCCGTCCTGCTCGTCCAGCTCCATGACGATCGCCGCGGGCTCGGGCTTGCCCGGTATGTCCATGCCGGTCACCAGGCGGCGGTTCTCCTCGACCTCGAGGTAGGAGCCGGTCAGCGGGAACTCCTGGCCGTCGGGGGTGACGACCGTGGCCTTCCACGCCCCGCCCGGCCGCACGTCCATCTCGACGGAGCCCGGGGCGGCGTGCGCCCACTGGACGTACTGGTCGGGGTCGGTCCACGCCTGCCACACCTTCGCGGCGGGGGCGTCCAGCGTCCGGGTCAGCGTGTAGGAGAAGTCCTCGGTCGCGCCGCTCTGCTCGGTGGTCATCTCTCGTCCTCTCGTCCCGCCCGTGGCCGGGCTGTCATGAAGGTAGACGTCCCCGGGGCCGAAAGGTCATCGGTCCGCCGGGGATTCTTTTCCGCGGCACCGCGCGGGCGGGATCGGGCCGCCCGACCGCGCGGTGCCGCCTCCCTCCGGAGTGGCGCCGAGCAGTACCTCCGGGGTACGTCCGGGATCCCGCCGGGGAGTGACGACCGCGCGCCCGCGGCGGCCTAGCGTTTCTGTCGGTGTTGTCGGTCGGGCACGATGTGCCCACGGCGCGAGGGAGCGCACATGGCTGGTCGGTTCCCGGTTCCCCGGGTTTCGGCTCCGCGAGTCCCGGTTCGGCGGCGCACGCTGCTGGCCGGGGGCGTGCTCGGCGCGGCGGGCGCGGCCCTGCCCGGCCGGGCGTACCCGTCGGCGGGGCGCCCCGTCGTCGGCGCACGCGCGCGGCGTCGCATCGCCGAGGGCCTCGACGCCCTGGTGCGGGCGGGCGCGGTCGGCGCGCTCGCCGCGGTGGCCCGGGGGGAGGACGAGTGGACCGGGACGGCCGGGGTCGCCGACCTGCGCACCGGCCGCCCGGTCCCGGTGGACGGCCGCGTCCGCGTCGGCAGCGTCACCAAGACCTTCGTCGCCGCCGCCACACTGCGCCTGGTGGGCGAGGGGCGGGTGCGCCTGGACGACCCGGTCGAGCGCTTCCTGCCCGGCCTGGTGCCCGGAGGCGAGGCGGTGACGGTGCGCCACCTCCTCACCCACACCTCCGGCGTCTTCAGCTACACCGAGGACCGGGACGCCCTCCCGCTCGACACCGAGAGGTTCCTCACCGACGTGCGGTTCCGCACCTTCACCCCACGCGAGCTGGTGGGCATCGCCACCCGCCACGCCCCCTACTTCCCGCCCGGCGGCGGCTTCCACTACACGAACACCGGCTATGTGCTGCTCGCGCTGGTCGTGGAGAAGGCGACCGGCCGTCCGTACGGCGAGTGGCTGCGCCACAGCGTCCTGCGCCCGCTCGGGCTGCGCCGCACCACCGTCCCCGGCACCGCCACGTCCCTGCCCGGCCCGCACCCCCGCGGCTATCTGCCGCTGACCGTGGACGGCCGCGCCCAACTGGTGGACGTCACCGCGCTCAATCCGTCCTGGGCCTTCTCGGCGGGGGAGATCGTCTCCACGCCCGCCGACCTCAACCGGTTCTTCGGCGCCCTGCTCGGCGGGAGGTTGCTCCGCCCCGCCGAGCTGAGCGCCATGCGGGAACCGGTGGCGACCGATCCGCAGGGCGTGGCCTACGGCATGGGCCTGTGGTCGCGCCCGCTCCGCGGCGGGCCGCGGGTGTGGGGCCACGGCGGCCGCATCCCCGGGTACCGCGCCCTGTCGGTCCACGCCCCGGACGGCACCCGCGGCGTCAGCCTGGCCTACGTCCCGTCCACGGCGAACGGCGCGGCGGAGGCCCTGGCGGCGGACGAGGTGGTGGAGGCGGTGTTCGCGGCCGTCTCCTGAAGCGGATTCCGCTCTCCGGCCCGCGGCGCCGGGCGGCCGCGCGACACCCCGGGCGCCGCACGGCCGCGCGCGCTCCGCCCCGCCCTGCGGTCAGGTGAGTGCCGCGGGGGCGGTGGCGGCCTGGTGGTCGAAGGCCGCGCGGGCGGCGACGATCCGGTCGGCGTGGGTGAGCGCCCACTCGCCGATGAGCACGGTCAGCCGCCCGGCCTCGTGCCCGAGCGGGGTCAGTTCGTACTCCACGCGCGGCGGCACGGTCGGGTACACCCGCCGGTCCACCAGGCCGTCGCGCTCCAGCGTGCGCAGGGTCTGGGTCAGCATCTTCTGCGTGATCCCGGGCAGGGCCCGGCCGAGTTGGTTGAACCGCATCGGCCCTCCGTGCTGCCGCAGCGCGCCCAGCACGTACAGCACCCACTTGTTGGCCAGCACCTCCAGGACCGTCCGGGAGGGGCACTCGGCGGGCGGCACGGTCCAGGGCAAGCCCTCGGTCGGCGCGGCGCGCACAGCGCCGTCGACATCTTCAGTGCCCTCGGCGGCGGCGGAAAAGTCCAGCGGGGCAGTATACATAAGGTACCTACCTTCCAATCAGGTGCCTACTTTACGTCAGGAACCACAGGCGTGAGTATGGGCGCATGACGACGATGCGAACGATCAGTCAGCGGACCGTCGGCGGTCCCGAGGTGCTCGAGGTCGTGGAGGTGGAGCGGCCCACCCCCGGCCGCGGTGAGGTCCTGGTGCGGGTGCACGCCGCGGGCGTGAACCCGGCGGACCGGAAGGTGCGCTCCGGGTATGTGCGGCTGTTCGGCGACCCGCCGTTCACCCTGGGGCACGAGTTCAGCGGCGTGGTGGCGGAGGTGGGCGAGGAGGCCGGCGGCTTCCGGCCGGGTGACGCCGTGTTCGGCTGGGTCACTCCGCCGCGCGGCGCCCACGCCGACTATGTGGTCGTGCCCCGGACGTCGCTGGCCGCGAAGCCCGTCAGCGTCGAGCACGTGCACGCCGCCGCGCTGCCCATCGCCGGGCTGACGGCCTGGCAGGCGCTGGTGGGGGTGGCCGGGGTCGGGCCGGGGCAGCGGGTGCTGGTCCTCGGGGCGGCGGGCGGGGTGGGGCACCTCGCCGTGCAGATCGCCAAGGCGCGCGGCGCCCATGTGATCGGCGTGGCCCGGGCGGCCAAGCACGGCTTCCTGCGGGAGCTCGGCGCGGACGAGCTCGTCGATCACACGGTGGAGGACTTCGCCCGGGCCCGGGACGTGGACGTGGTGCTGGACACGGTCAGCGGCGAGACCGGAGTGCGGGCGCTGGCCACCCTCCGGCCCGGTGGCACGCTGATCGACGTGGTGGGGATCGGGTTCGACCGCACGGAGGTGGCGCGGCGGGCGGCGGCGAGCGGGCGGCGCTTCGTGGAGCGCAACCTCGAGCCGGCCCCCGGAGACCTGGAGGCCCTGGCCGGGCTGGTCGACCGGGAGGGGCTGCGTCCGTTCGTGGAGGAGACGCTGCCGCTGGCGGAGGCCGCCAAGGCGCACGAGCTCGGCGAGAGCGGACGGGTGCGGGGGAAGATCGTGCTGGTGCCCTGAGCCGTTCCCCGGGGCCGGGCGCGCGGTCACGGGCCCTACGCGCCCCGCCGTCCGCCGTTCCTGCCCCGCTGCGCGCGAGCGGTACCGTGCGGTACCTCAGCCCGTCCACGCGGCGGCGGCCGGTACGCCCTTCGCCCGCTGAGGCGTCCAGGACGCCGGCTCGATCGCTTCTCCAGCGCGGCCCCCGCACCATTGCGGGTCCGTTCGGCCCCCGGTCCGGCACGGCCCGGCCGGGGGCCACCAACCGCACCGCGCACAACGGGGGAACGACACATGACGACCATGCCCGCTCCGCAGGACCTCTCGCTGCCCGAGGCCGAGCGCGCCGCGCGCTGGAGAGAGTCCTGTCTGCGCCTGCCCGTCCCGCTGCACGCCGACCTCGATCCGTCGGTGCCCTTCCGCGTCCGCGCCTCCGCCCTGACCCTCGGCGCCGTCCACACCCTCGCGGTGGACTCCTCCCGCTGCCGGATCCGCCGCACCGCGGGGCTGATCCGGCGCGCCGACCCGGAGATGCTCCTGCTCGACCTGGTGCTGCGGGGCCGCAAGACGGTGGACACCGGCCGGCAGAGCGAGGTCGGCCCGGCGGAGATGGTGCTGATGGACGGCTCCCGGCCGTGCCGGATCGCCGTGGGCACGGACGGCGACCGCGCCGTCCGGGGCATCGTCGTGATGCTCCCGCGCCAGTTGCTGCCGCTCGGCCCCCGCCTCACCCAGCGGGCGCTGGGCGTCCCGGCCAGCGCCAGGACCGGCCCCGGCAGGCTGCTGTCCGACTTCCTCACCACGCTGATGTCCGGCGAGTGCGGAGACCGGATACCGGACAGCGGCCGCCTCGGGGGCGTGGTGGCCGACCTGGTGACGGCCACGTACGCCGCCTGCCTCGACGAGGAGGCGGCGCTGCCGTCCGAGTCCGCGCGGGGCACGCTGCGGCTCCAGGTGCGGGACTTCGTCCTGCGCCACCTGGACGACGAGTCCCTGAGCCCGGCCACCATCGCCGCCGCGCACAACATCTCCGTGCGCTATCTGCACAAGCTGTTCCAGGAGGACGGCTCGACGGTCGGCGACTGGGTCCGCGGGCAGCGCCTGGAGCGCTGCCGCCGCGACCTGGCCGACCCGCTCCGGCACGACCGTCCCGTCCACGCCATCGCCACCCGCTGGGGCTTCCCCAACGCGGCCCACTTCAGCCGCGCCTTCCGGGCCGCCTACGGCCTGTCGCCGCGCGCCTTCCGCGAGCGGGCGCTGCTCGACGCCGCGGTTCACGACGAGACAAGCGGTGTGCGCTCGGGGTCAACGACTTCCTGATTCCGCTGCCCCACTCTGGGAGCACCGGGGCCCGGCCGCAGAGCGGTCGGCCGGGACCCGGCACCGGCCGTCGCCGACAGGGGGGGCGGAGCGCGGGAAGGGGCAAGGGTCAGCCCCGTCCTCCATGGGGAAGGGAGGACCGCGGTTCTCCGCGTCGGCGACGGCCGCCCACCACCGGCGGCCGTACGCCGACTGCACCGGATAGCCGCTTCAGGGCCGCGGTGCGGGCACGCATCGGGAGGGCCGGCCCGCGGCGCTGACCGCCGGACGGCCCGGCGCGCCGGACCCGCGGCTCACCGCCCCGCGCCGGCGGGTGCCGTCGCCGGCCGTTGCCGTGCGGTGCGCAGGGCCAGCGGGGTCGCCGCCGCCCAGGCCTGGGGGGAGCACGAGTGGGGGTAGGGGACGGGGCGGCCGGTGAGGGAGCGGTCGTGGCCGGCGATGACCTCGGGGAGGCGGTGGCCGTGGTGGGCGGCTGCCGCGGCGAGTCCGTCGGTGACGGTGCGGAGCTCGTCGGCGAGGCCGTGGCGGGCCAGGCCCAGGGCGATGACGGCGTTGTCGTGGGGCCAGGCGCTGCCGCGGTGGTAGGACAGCGGGTGGTAGGCCCGCTGTCCCGCGGCCAGGGTGCGGATCGCCCAGCCGGAGAAGAAGTCCGGCTCCAGCAGGCGCCGTCCGACGCGGCGGGCGCGCTCGCCGTCCAGGATGCCCGACCACAGCAGGTGGCCGGCGTCGGAGGCCAGGGCGTCCACGCGGCGTCCCGCGCCGTCCAGCGCCAGCGCCGGGAAGTCGGCCTCCGGCATCCAGAAGTCCGCCAGGAAGCGGTCGCGCAACCGGTGCGCCGTCTCCCGCAGCCGGCGCGCGTACGGCTCGTCGTGCCACAGGCGCTCGGCCAGTTCGGCGGTGCGCAGCAGCGCGTCGTAGGCGTAGCCCTGCGCCTCGGACACCGCGATGGGGCCCTGGGCCGGGGTGCCGTCGGCGAAGCAGACGGCGCCTTCGGAGTCCTTCCAGTTCTGGTTGAGCAGGCCGCCCGGGTCGGGGCTGTAGACGAGGTAGCCGCGGGTACCCAGGCCGCCGTGGTCGAGCATCCAGTCCACGGCCCGCCGGGCGTGCCGCTCGAGGCGGGTGGGCAGCGCCCGGTCGCCGGTGTGCCGGTGGTGGGCGTGCAGCAGGATCAGGAACAGCGGTGTGGCGTCCACGGCCCCGTAGTAGCGGCCGTAGGGGACCTGGCGGAAGTGGGCCAGTTCGCCGTGGCGGGTCTCGTGGACGATGCGCCCGGGCTGTTCGCCGCTGGCGGGGTCGTGCCGCCGGCCCTGGGTCGCGGCGAGGGCGCTCAGGGTGGCGGCGGCGGTGCCGGGGCGGTGCGGCAGCAGGAAGTACGACGTCAGCAGGGCGTCGCGGCCGAACAGGGTGAGGAACCACGGGATGCCCGCGGCGGGGACGCGCACCTGCTCGCCGTCCACGCCGGTGGCCCGGATGGTGAGCAGGTCGAGGTCGGCCAGGCCCCGCCGGCAGGCACGGTCCAGGTCGCCGGCCCCGGCCGGCTCCTCCGGGCGCGGCCGGGGGCGGGGCGCCGCGGGGGCGGGGGGCGGCATGCCGTGGGGGTGGGCGCGCACGGTCAGGTGGAGCTCGGCCTGCCCGTGGCCGTCGAGGGGCAGGTGCCAGGTGAGGATCCGCGCGGTGGCCCGGGGTGAGGTCTCGTCGGGGCGTACGGCGTCGGGGGCCGGGCGGCAGGTGAGGGCGGTCCTGGAGTGCCAGTCGGCGCGCCGGTGGTCGAAGAGCACGCCGTCGTCCGTGGCGCGGGCCTCGTGGCGGGCGCCGGGTCTGGGGTAGGAGCGGTCGTCGCCGCGCAGCTCGAACAGGTCGGCGAAGTCGGCGTCCACGGCGAGGTCGAGGCGCGCGGTGACCGGGTCGGGGCGGTGGCTGACCAGGCGCAGGTGCTCGGTGAACGTGGCCTCGGTGACGCTCTGGCGCCGGAACACGGTGCAGGCGGGGGGCCGGTCCCGGGTGCCCCGGGGCGTCAGCACGGCGGTGGCGGTGCCGCCGTCCTCGGTCCGCGCCGGGACCAGCGTGGCGGGGGCGGTGCCGTCCACGGTCAGGTGCCAGCGGCTGAGGTGGCGGGCGTCGCGCAGGAACAGCCCGCCGGGGACGGTGCCGTGGTCCTCGCCGATGCCGCCGTCGGGGCGGAGGTGGGCGAAGGTGCCGTCGCGGACCAGTTGCGGGTGGCCGCCGGGTCCGGGGTCGCCGGCCGCGGTCACGGCGCGGTCTCCTCGTCGGGGGCGCACAGCAGGTCGAGGGTGAGGGCGGCGGTCCAGGAGAAGTGGCGCGCGCCGCGGCCGGCGCCGGTGAGGGGGTCGATGTACTCGGCGAAATCGGACCGGACGGCCTGGGCGAGGAAGCCCGCCCGGAGGCGGTCGGCCGGGACGTGGAGGCGGTGGGCGCGCAGCCCGCGGTGGATCAGCCAGGCGGTGTTGAACCACGCCGGGCCGCGCCAGTAGCGGTGCGGGTCGAAGGCGTGGCCGGTCAGGTCGTAGCTGGGGACCAGCCGGGTGCCCGGCGCCGTGAAGTGCGGCCCGGCGAGCGTGCGGTGCAGGCGGCGGACGATGCCGCGGGGCAGGTGCGGGACGACGAGGGGGGTGAGGCCGGCGACGCTGCGCTCCTGGACCAGGGCGTCGGTGGTCAGGTCGCGGGCCCGGAACTGCCCCGAGGTGTCGTCCCACAGCCACTCCACCAGCCGCCGGGTCAGCCGTGCGGCGCGCGCCCGGTGCGGCTGCGCCGGCAGCCCCAGGTGGCGGGCGATGCGGGCGAGGGCCAGTTCGCCGACGATCAGCAGGGCGTTGAAGGAGGGGTCCTCCACGGCGAAGCGGTGGCGCGCCCTGTGGTCGTCGTAGCCGGCTTCGCGGTAGTCGCCGGCGAGCCGGACGTAGCGGCCGTAGTCCAGGTCGGTGGGCCGGTCGGCGGGGTGCCCGTGGTCCAGGTCGGCGCGGCGGAACGCGCCGGGGGCGGCGGGTTCGACGCGTTCCAGGGCCCGGTCCCAGCAGGGGCTGTTGTCCATGCCGGACTCCCAGGGGTGCACCACCGCCGCCAGGCCCGCGCCGCCGAGGTCGCGGTGGGTGAGCAGGTAGTCGTGCCAGGCGGCCAGCCGCGGGTGGACGCGGGCGAGGAACCCGCGGCGCGCGGACTGCTCCGGGTCGGCCCGGTGCACCAGCCAGGCCGCCAGGGCGTGCACCGGGGGCTGGACGATCCCGGACGTCTCCGGGGTGGCGGGCGCGCCCGCCGTCCGGCCCGCGCGGGAGGACTGCCAGAAGTCGGGGCTGGGGAAGTAGGCGCCGTGCGGCAGGGCGGGGTTGAAGACGATGTGCGGGATGCGCCCGTCGGCCCACTGCCCGGCCAGCAGCGCTTCGAGTTCCTGCTGGGCGCGGCGGGCGGACAGGTGGCGCAGCCCGATGGCGATGAACGCGGAGTCCCAGCTCCACTGGTGGGGGTAGAGGGTGCGGGAGGGCACGGTGGAGGTGCCGGTCCAGTTGGTGAGGAGCACCCGTGCCGCGGCGCGCCGCGGCGGCACGGGGTGGTGGGTCGTGCCGGGCGCGTGCCGGTCGGCGAGGGCCTTCACGCGCCGGCCCTGCGCAGGAAGCCGGGGACGGAGCGGACGGCCTCCTCGGGGTCGCCGGTGAGGCGGCACTCCAGGGCGAGGTGGCCGTCGTAGCCGATGGTGTGCAGGGCGCCCACCCAGGCGGGCCAGTCCAGGTGGCCGGCGCCGGGCTGGAAGCGGTTGGAGTCGGAGACCTGGGCGTGCCCGATGAGGTCGGCGTGGGCGAGGATCGCGGCCGCGGGGTCGCTCTCCTCGATGTTCATGTGGTAGCTGTCGATGCCGATCCGGATGGAGTCCAGGCCGATGGTCCGGATCAGGTCGGCGGCCTGTTCGAGGCGGTTGACCATGTGGTCCTCGTAGCGGTTGAGCGGTTCGAGGAACAGGGTGACGCCTTCGCCGCGCGCGTGCTCGCCCAGCTCCGCCAGCCCGGCCAGCAGGATCTCGCGGTCCTCCGCCGCCGAGCGCGGGGGTTCGAACGGGGGCAGGCGGCGGGAGAACATGCCGTAGGAGGCGGGGGTCTGGGCGCCCACGCCGCCGATCTCGGCGACCACGGTGAGCTGCGACTTCATCTGGGCGATGGCGTCGCGGCGCAGGTCGGGGTCGAACGCGCCGAGGAAGTGGAGCATGTCCACGCACACCGTCGGCATGACCACGCCGTCCTCGCGGGCCTGCTTGAGCTCCGGCAGGCGGGAGGCGAAGTGGAGGTCGCCCTTGCCGCGCAGTTCGACGGCGTCGTAGCCGGCCTGCTGCGCGAACTCCCACTTGGCCTGGAGGGTGTCCCCGGGAAGGAGCTGTTCCTGAGCAGCGATCTTGAGCATGTGGGGCCTTTCAGAATTCCAGGACGACCTGGAGCGCCTCGGCGGGGCGCTCGTCCAGCAGCGTGTAGGCGGCGGCGGCGTCCGCGGCCGGGATCACGTGGCTGACCAGGGAGGCGACGTCGATCTGCCCTTCGGCGACCAGCCGCAGGAAGGTCCGCTGGAGCCGCTCGACGGTCCAGCGGCCCGACAGTTGCGCGGGGACGCCGCCGATCTGGGAGCAGACGAGCTGCACCCGGTTGTGGTGGAACTCGTCGCCCAGGCGCAGGCCGACGCCGTCGCCCTGGTAGAAGCCGGAGGCCACCACGCGGCCGCCGACGGCGACCGAGCGCAGGGCTTCGTGCAGCGCCGGGTAGGCGCCGCTGATCTCGATGGCCAGGTCGGCGCCGAGCCCGGCGGTGGCCTCGCGGATGCGTTCGGCGACGGCGTCGGTGCGGGCGTTGAGGGTGCTGTGGGCGCCGTGGCGGGCGGCGGCCTCCAGGCGGACGTCCAGGGCGTCCACGGCGGTGACCCGGGCGCCGCTGAGCCGGGCGAGGCGGGTGGTGAGCAGCCCGATGACGCCCTGCCCGAACACGGCGACGTCCTCGCCGAGGTGGATGTCGCCGGCCAGCACCGCGTTGTGGGCGATGGCCCCGACGCGGGCGAAGGCCCCGGCCAGGGGGTCGAGGCCGGCCGGCAGGGTGTGGCCGATCATGCGCTCGGCGGGGACGATGCCCTCGCTGCGGTGCCCCCAGATGCCCCACACCACGTCGCCGGGCCGGGGCAGGCCCGGGGTGCCGGCCAGTTCGGGGGAGACCTCGACGACTTCGCCGACCTCGGAGTAGCCCCAGCCCGCCACGGGGTACCGGATGCCTGCCGCGCCGTCGCGGAACAGGCGCGCCTGCGGGTCCCAGGTCCGGGTCAGGTAGGGGTTGGTGCCGCGGTAGGCGGTGAGTTCGGTGCCGGCGGAGATGCCCGAGTAGCGGGTGCGGACGCGCAGATGTCCCGGGGGCAGTGCGGCGCCGGCGTGCTCGGTCACCTCCACCTGGCGGGGGCCGGTGAACTGGACGACGCGTTCCACGGGGGCTCCGGAGAGGTTGCTGGACGTGATCAGGACGACGATAGCCCGCACTTATGTCTTGTCAATAGGCAAAAGCCATGCTGAGATGCCTGCCCAGCAGACGTAAGTCGGAATGAGGACACGCAATGCGCCACACGAGCCGGCGGTCGAGGACGACCGCGGTGGGCCTCACCGCAGCCCTGGGACTCGGGCTGCTCACGGGCTGCGCGGGCAGCACCGGGCCCGGGAAGCCGGACCGGGAGATCACGGTCTGGTCCCAGGAGAACCTGCCCGACCGCGTCGCGGCGACGCAGGAGATCATCGACGGGTTCGAGGAGGAGACCGGCATCAAGGTCCGCCTCGTCGGCGTCGACGAGGGCCAGATGCCCCAACTGATCATGTCCGCCGCGGCCTCCGGCACACTGCCCGACGTCATCGGCGCGGCGCCGCTGGGCCAGGTCTGGCAGATGTACAGCAACGGCCTGCTGAACACGGAGATCCCGAAGCGGATCGTCGACGGGCTCGGCCGGGGCACCTTCGAGGCCAACGCGCTCGCCCTGACCTCCGACGGGGGCACCAGCCTCGGCGTGCCCTCGGACGCCTGGCTCCAGTTGCTGGTGTACCGCAAGGACCAGTTCGACCGGGAGGGCCTGGCTCCGCCGGACACCTACGCCCGCGCCCTGGCCGCCGCCGAGGCGCTCACCGCCGACGGCAACCACGGCATCTCCGCGGCCACCGACCCCGGTGACGTGTTCACCTCGCAGAGCTTCGAGAGCCTCGCCCTCGCCAACGGCTGCCAACTCGTGGACGACCACGGCGACGTGGCGCTGACGTCCCCGCGGTGCGAGAACGCCTTCGACACCTACGACCGGCTCGCCCGCGGCCACGGCGCGCCCGGCACCCAGACCGTGGACTCCACCCGCGCCACCTACTTCGCCGGCCGGTCCTCCATGGTCATCTGGTCCTCGTTCCTGCTCGACGAGCTCGCCGGGCTGCGCGAGGACGCCCTGCCGAGCTGCCCCCAGTGCCGGCGGGACCCGCGGTACCTGTCCGGCAACAGCGGCATCGTCACCGCGCTGAAGGGCCCCGACGCCGCCGAGCCCGCCCAGTTCGGCGAGATCACCTCGTGGGTGACCACCAAGACCGCCGAGACGGCCGCCTCCCGGGAGTTCATCGAGTACATGATGGGCCCCGGCTACGAGCCCTGGTTCGGCATGTCGCCCGAGGGCAAGATCCCCGTCCGGCACGGCACGGCCGCGCAGCCGGAGCGCTACCTCGACGCCTGGCGGCACAGCGACATCGGCGTGGACACCAAGAAGCCCTTCGACGAGGTCTACCCCGAGAGCCTGCTCAACCAGCTCGCCGCGGGGGTCGGCGACATGCACCGCTGGGGCATCACCCAGGGCGAGGGGGCACTCGTCGGCGCCACCAACGGCGAACTGCCCGTCCCCAAGGCCATCGGCGCCATGACCAGCGGCCAGCTCTCCCCGTCCGAGGCGGCACGCGAAGCCGACGACGAGGTCGCCGCCCTGAAGAAGTCCCTCCAGTAGCCGCCCGCACGCACCCCGCAGAGGTCCCGCCATGACGACAGCCCCCTCCGGCGCGGTGCAGCGCCGGGCGCCCGACGACGCCCCGCCCCCGCGAGCCGGCGAGCCCCGCGGCCGCTCCCGCCGCCCGATGACCGCCGCCCGCCGGGCCAACCGCGCCGGCCTCGCGTTCGTCTCCCCCACCTTCGTCGTGGTCCTGGTGGTGGTCGTGCTGCCCATCGCGTGGACCGTGCTGCTGGCGTTCCGGCACGCCAAGCTCGTCGACATCCAGGGCATGGGCCTGTTCGGCGACTGGACCCTGGACAACTTCACCCAGGTCTTCGACTCCGCCGGGTTCTGGTCGAGCCTGACCACCACGCTCGTCTACACCACGGGCGCCACGCTCGGCTCCATCCTCCTCGGCCTGGTCGCCGCCCTCGCGCTGCGCAGGCCGTTCCGGGGCCGGGGCGTGCTGCGCGCGGTGATGCTGCTGCCCTACGTGGTGCCCGTGGTGGCCGTCGCCTTCGTCTGGGAGGTGGCGCTCAGCCCGCAGTACGGCATCGTCAACGACTGGGGCCGGCGCCTGTTCGGCTGGGACGACCCGATCGCCTTCCTGTCCACCCGCGAGTACGACCTGCACCTGCTCGGCGTGCACGTCACCGTCCCGCTGGCGCTGCTGACGGTGATCGCCTTCGAGTGCTGGCGGTACTTCCCCTTCGCCTTCCTGTTCCTCCTCGCCCGCCTCCAGGCCGTGCCCGACACCCTGGAGGAGGCCGCCACCGTCGACGGGGCGACGGTGAGCCAGCGCTTCCGCCACATCCTGCTGCCCCAGTTGATGCCCGTCATCGCGCTGCTGTGCGTCCTGCGGTTCATCATGACGTTCAACAAGTTCGACGACGTGTACCTGCTGACCGGCGGCGGCGCGGGCACCGACGTCGCCGCGGTGCGGGTCTACGACTTCCTCACCGCCCGCTACGACGTGGGAGCCGCCGCCGCCCAGGCCCTGGTCCTCGCCGCCTCCCTGATGATCCTGCTGGGCCTGTACTTCAAGTTCTTCGGCAACAAGGTCCAGGAGGAGTCGTGACCCGCAAGGCCGCCCTGACCCGGGCGCGGTTCGAGGACCGGCTGTTCGGCGTGCTGCGCTGGATCGTCATCGCGTTCCTCGCCGTGATCACCCTGCTGCCCTTCTACTACATGCTGCTGCTGTCGGTGAAACCCATCGACGCGCTGCTGCTCGACCCCGGATCCCTGTGGGTCTCCACGAAGGACTTCACACTCGCCACCTACCAGGAGGTCCTGCGCTCCACCGACGACGGCGGGCAGGGCTTCGTGACGTTCCTGCGCAACTCCGCGCTGGTGTCCCTCGGCACCGTCGCGCTGACCCTGCTGGCCGCCGTGCCCGGCGCCTACGCGGTCAGCCGGCTGAAGTTCTTCGGCCACCGCCAGGTCAGCGCCCTGTTCCTGGCCGTCTACCTGTTCCCCTCGACCCTGCTGGCCGTCCCGCTGTTCGTCATCTTCGCCAAGCTGCACCTGTCGTCCAGCCTGGCGGGCCTCGCCGTCGTCTACGTCGCGCAGACCGTGCCCGTGTCGATCTACATGCTGAAGAACTACCTCGTCACCATCCCCCGCTCCATCGAGGAGGCGGCGGCCCTGGACGGCTGCACCCGCCTCCAGACCATCCGCAAGGTGATCCTGCCGCTCGCCCTGCCCTCCCTCATGGCGACCGGCCTGTACGTCTTCATGATCGCCTGGAACGAGTTCCTGTTCGCGCTGCTGTTCCTGGCCGCCGACCCCGACAAGTGGACCGTCTCCCTGGGCCTGGCCCAGTTGTCCAACGGCATCGAGGTCCCCAAGACGATCCTGATGGCCGGATCCGTGGTGCTGACCGTCCCCGTGGTACTTCTGTTCTTCGCCGCGGAGCGCGCCCTCACCGAGGGCCTGACCAGCGGCGCCGACAAGAGCTGACCCACTGGGAGCACACGTGATCTCGCCGCACCAGGTCAGCGCGGGCGAGCTGCTGCAACTGATCCGCGGCGGCCGCGCCAACACCCGCGCCGACCTGCAACGCGCCACCGGCCTGTCCCGCTCCACCATCGGCCACCGGCTCGACCTGCTCAACCGGGCCGGCTGGCTGCGGCACACCACCGGCAGCTCCACCGGCGGCCGCCCCTCCCACCGCATCGCGTTCGACCCCGGCCACGCCTCGGTCATCGCCGCCGACCTGGGCACCAGGCACGCCCGCGCCGCCGTGCTCGACCTCGCCGGCACCCTGCTCGCCGAGCACACCGGCCCCCTGAACATCAACGACGGCCCGGACCAGGTGCTGGACCAGCTCGCGAGCCGGTTCCCCGACCTGATCACCGCGGCCGGAGTGGACTCCACCAGGGTGTGCGGCATCGGCCTTTCCGTGCCCGGCCCGGTCGACTGGGAGACCGGCCGGGTCGTCCAGCCGCCCATCATGCCCGGCTGGCACCAGTACCCCATCCGGGAGCGGCTCCAGCAGGCGTACACCGACCACGTGGGCCCCGCCATGGAGGAGGACTCGGTCCCGGTCCTCGTCGACAACGACGCCAACCTCATGGCGCTGGCCGAGCACCAGGCCAACCACCGGGACTGCCCCGCCTTCCTCCTGGTCAAGGTGTCCACCGGCATCGGCGCGGGCGTCGTGGTCGGCGGCAGCGTCTACCGCGGCATCGACGGCGGCGCAGGCGACATCGGCCACATCCGCCTGCACGACCGGTCCGACGCCCTGTGCATGTGCGGCTCCTACGGCTGCCTGGCCGCCGTCGCCAGCGGCCGGGCCCTGGCCAAGGAGCTGTGCGCCCTCGGCGTGGAGACCGCCTCCGGGTCGGACGTCAGGCGCCTGCTGGTGGAGGGGCACCCGGACGCGCTGCGGCTCGCCCGGGAGGCCGGGCGGCGGGTCGGCGAGGTCCTCGTCACCGTCGTCACCCTCCTCAACCCCGGCGTGCTGATGCTGGCCGGGGACCTGTCCGGCGTCCCCTTCCTCACCGGGGTGCGCGAGCTGCTCTACCAGCGCGCCATGCCCCGCACCACCGCCCACCTCCAGATCGTCACCTCCCGCCTCGGCGACCACGCCGGGCTGATCGGCGCCGCGACCATGATCGTCGAGCACCTCTACTCGGCGGCCTGCGCGGACGCCCGGCTGGAACGCCTCGCACGCTGACCCCACCCCCCTCCCCCGCACCGACCCGCACCGCGCCGACAGGATCACCGTGACCACCGCACCCGCACCCTGGCCGCACCCGCCCGTCGAGGTCGGCCTGGTGGGCGCCGGTCCCTGGGCCAGGGCCATGCACGCCCGCATGCTCGCCACCGGCCCCGAGACCCGGCTCGCCGCCGTCTGGGCCCGCCGCCCCGAGGCCGCCCGCCAGGCCGCGGCCCCCCACGGGGCCCGCGTCGCCGCCCGCTTCGACGAGCTCCTCGACCACTGCGAGGCCGTCGCCTTCGCCGTGCCGCCCGCCGTCCAGGCCGAGCTGGCCCCCCTCGCCGCCGCGCGGGGCAAGGCGCTGCTGCTGGAGAAGCCGCTCGGCCCGGACCTGCCCGCGGCGCGGCGCCTGGCCGACGCCGCCGCCGAGGCGGGCGTCGTCACCCAGCTCGTCCTCACCAAGCGCTACCACCCCGCCACCCGCGCCTTCCTGGCGGCGGCCCGCGCGCTGGACGTCGCCGGGGCGCGCGCCTGCTACCTGCACGGCGCCTTCCTGGGCGGCGACTTCGCCACCGGCTGGCGCCTGCGCCACGGCGCGCTGCTCGACCTGGGCCCGCACCTCCTCGACCTGCTGGACACCGCGGCCGGCCCGATCACCCGCGTCCGCGGCACGGGCGATCCGCGCCGCTGGATCGAGCTGACCTGCGAGCACGTCAACGGCGCCGTGAGCCAGGCGTCGCTGTCCGGCTCGGTCGCCGTGCCGCACACCCTCACCCGGGTCGAACTCTTCGGCCCGGCCCAGCCGTTGATCTACGACACCACCGGGATCGACCACGAGGAGTGCTGGCCCGTGCTGCGCCGGGAGTTCGCCACCGCCGTGCGCACGCGCACGGCGAACGAACTGGACGCCCGGCGCGGGCTGTACCTCCAGACGCTGCTGGACAAGGCCGTCCTCGGCTGACGGTGCCGCGGGCGCCCGCGTCTCCCCCGCACGGGGGAGACGCCCCCCACCGGCAGGGGATCCGGCCCCGTCTCCCCCCGGCTGTACTGGAACGGTCAGCGGTGAAACGGACGGACGCCGACCGCGCCGGGTGGACCCCCACCACGGCCGGGAGCGGCGCGGGGAGGAGCGCGATGCGCGGGTGGACGAGGCGAGTGCTGGTACCGGCGGCGGTCACGGGGGCGCTGGTGGCGACGTTGACCGCGCCCGCGGTGGCGTCGGCCGGGACACCGGCCGCTGCGGCGGTCACCGGCGGAGCCGCACAGCAGGCGGACGTGCTCGACGCCCTGCGGGCCCTGCCGGGGCTGCGGGTCATCGAGGAGCGGCCGGGCGCCGAGCCCGGGTACCGCTTCTTCGTGCTCGGGCTGCGCCAGCCCGTCGATCACGACGACCCCTCGGCCGGCACCTTCGAGCAGCGCCTCACCCTGCTGCACACCTCGACGGACCGGCCCATGGTGCTGTTCACCACCGGGTACGAGGTGCCGCTGTCACCGCGGCGGACGGAACCGGCCGTGCTCCTCGGCGCCAACCAGATAGGCGTCGAGCACCGCTTCTTCGGCACCTCCCGGCCGGCGACGGACGACCTGTCCCGGCAGACCATCCGGCAGGCCGCCGACGACCACCACCGCGTGGTCCAGTTGTTCCGCCAGCTCTACCGCGGCGCGTGGATCTCGACCGGCGGCAGCAAGGGCGGCATGGCGTCCGTCTACCACCGCCGCTTCCACCCCGGCGACGTGGACGGCACCGTCGCCTACGCGGCGCCGCACAATGTGAACGACCGCGAGGACTCGGCGTACCTGAAGTTCTTCGACACCGTCGGCACCGCCTCCTGCCGCGAGGCCATCCAGGAGGCGCAGCGGCAGATGCTCCTGCGCCGTACCGAGATGGTCGCCCGCTACGAGGACTGGGCGGCGTCCACCGGCAACACCTTCCGCGTCATCGGCAGCGCCGACAAGGCCCTGGAGATCGCCGTGCTGCGCGCGCCGATGATGTTCTGGCAGTACCGCACCACCGCCCACTGCCCCGCCATCCCCGGCCCGGACGCCACCACCGAGGAGCTGTACACCTGGCTGGACGCCACCTCCAGGCTCACCGTCTACACCGACGCCGTGGTGGAGGAGCACATCCCGTACTTCTACCAGTTGGGCACCCAGATGGGTTACCTGGACGTCCCCACCTCCCACCTGACCGGCCTTCTGCGGTACCCGGGCGCCACCGAGCCCCGCGCCTTCGTCCCCAGCGACATCCCGATGCGCTTCGACCGGCGCGCCATGCCGGACATCGACCGCTGGGTCCGCCACCACGGCAGCCGTCTGCTGTTCGTCAACGGCGCCCAGGACTCCGCGGTCGCCGAGACCTTCCGGCTCGGCCCCGGAAGCCGCGACTCCCGCGTGCTGTGGGCACCCGACGCCAACCACAGCGTCCGTCTCGGCGACCTGTCCCCCACGGAGCGGGCCGAGGCCACCGCGACGCTACTGCGCTGGGCGGGGGTTTCCTCCCGGTAGACGGGGCCGGACACCGCCGCGCCGCACCGCAGTCCGCTGCGGGGCGGCGCGGCGGTGTGTGGCGGGTTGCGGTGGGGTGGGTTGCGGTGGGGTGATCAGCCCGGGGACACGAACCCCGACTCGTACGCCGCGATGACCGCCTGGGTGCGGTCCCGCGCCCCGAGCTTCGCCAGGACGGCGCTCACATGCGACTTGACCGTCTCGGTGCCCACCACCAGCCGCCCCGCGATCTCCGCGTTCGACAGGCCGCGCGCCATGAGGCGCAGCACCTCCTCCTCCCGCTCGGTCAGCGCGGCGCGCTCCATCGCCTCCCGGGCCGCGGCGTTGCCGTGCTCCTCGCCGTACGCGGCGGCCAACCGTCGCACCGCCGCGGGGAACAGCAGCGAGTCGCCCTCGGCCACCAGCCGCACGGCGTGCACGATCTCCGCCGGCCGCGCCCGCTTGAGCAGGAACCCGTCGGCGCCCGCGCGCAGCGCCCCGTACACGTACTCGTCGTTCTCGAAGGTCGTCACCACCACGATCTTCGGCGGGTCGGGCACCGTGCGCAGCACCGCCCGGGTCGCCTCGATGCCGTCCATCAGCGGCATCCGCACGTCCATGGCCACCACGTCGGGGCGCAGCCGCCGCACCAGGGGGATCACGGCGGCCCCGTCGGCCGCCTCGCCCACCACCTCGATGTCCGGCTGGGCCTCGAGCACGGCCCGCAGCCCCATCCTCACGAGCGGCTCGTCGTCGACCAGGAGAACGGTGAGCGGCATCCCGTCAGCCTAGATCACCGATCACTGAACACCGGGCACTGATCACCGGGCACTCGGCACTCGGTGCCGATCACCGCAGCGGCAGCTCGACGCGCAGCAGCCACTGGTCGCCGTCCCGTCCCGCCCCGGCCTCGCCTCCGAGCAGCGCGGCACGCTCACGGATCCCGCGCAGCCCGCTGCCGCCGCCGGAGCCGGTCACCGGCACCCCCACCGCAAGCGGGTTGCGCACCTCGAGCCGCAGCCGCGCCCCCTCCACCGCGATGCGGACCCGCACCGGAACGGGACCCGCGTGCCGCAGCACGTTGGTGAGCGCCTCCTGGAGGATCCGGTAGCCCTCACGGGACACCGGAGCCGGCACGTCCTCCAGCGGCCCGGTCACCTCGGCGTCGACCCGGGCGCCCGAGGACCGCGCGGAGTCCAGCAGCCGGCCCGCCTCGTCGAGGCCCGGCCTGCTGCCCGCCGGCCGCCCCGTCTCGCGCAGCACGAGCAGGACCCGCTCCAGATCCTCCAGCGCCTCCCGTCCCGTTTCCTCGATGGTCTCCAGCGCCCGGTCGACGAAGGCCGGGTCGGCGGCCGCCCGGGCGGCGCCCGCCTGCACCACGGCCAGGGTCAGGGCGTGGCCGATGGAGTCGTGCAGCTCCCGTGCGATGCGGTTGCGTTCCAGCAGCCGCTCGGTGCGCTCCTCCAACGCGGCCAGCCGCTCCTTGGCCGAGGGCCCGAGCAGCCCGCGGGCGGCCTCCGCCATGAGCGCCCCCGCCACCGCGACGACCGCGAGCAGCACCAGCAGGGGCACCGGCACCAGCAGGGCGTAGCCCCACCCCGCGCCGGTGACCTGCAACAGCGGGTCGGCTACGCCGGGGTCACCGACGATCGCCCCCGTGAGCGACAGGGACAGCGCCATCAACTGGAGCGTCACGAAGGCGACGGCGAACCCCACCTCCATGCGCAGCACCAGCCAGACGCCGGTCCTGGCCCGATCGCTCCAGGAGGCGGAGGGAACGGCGGAGACACCCGCGTCCTCGTCGCCCTTCACCCGCGCGTGCGGCCCGGGGAACAGCATCAGCCGCGCCTGCAAACCCTCCGCCCGGCGCATCGCGGGCACCACGGCCACCACCAGGACGAGGGGGACCGGCAGGACCGCGATCAGCAACCAGTCGGCCGGCGACGGATCGACCAGCCCCGGATAGACCATGGCGCAGCAGAACGGCACGATCGACCCCACCAGCAGGTGCAGCCAGCGGGTGTACGTGACCGCTCGTGTCAGCGGCGAGAGGAGGCCCGGCATCACGCCGCCATCGTGCCAGCGCGACGAGGAGGGGTGCCTCCCCCGCGCGGGGGAGGCACCCCTGGTGGTGGGGCCTGCCCCGACGGGTTCCCGTGACGGCACGAGCCGGAAACGCTCGGGGGCGCACCCTGTGGTGGGTGCGCCCCGGGGGGGTGGAGCGGTGTGGTGCCTTGGTGGTTGGTTTTTGGTCGGGTCGCGTGATCGTTGGGGTGTCGGTCGTTGGGTCGTTGGTTTCGGGTTGCGGGTCGTGGGTGGTCGGGTCGTGGGTCGTTGGGTCGTGGGTCGTGGGTCGTGGGTCGTTGGGTCGTGGGTCGTTGGGTCGTGGGTTTCGGGTTGCCGGGTCGTGGGTGGTCGGGTTGTAGGTCGTTGAGCCGTGGGTCGTTGGTTGGGGGGTTGTCGGGTCGTTGGTGGCGGGTTGTCGGGTCGTAGGGGTGGTCGGGGCGTTGGCCCTCGGGGGTGTCAGGCTGCCGTGGCGACGAGCCTGACGCTGCGGACGGTCTCGCCGCGGGTCTCGGCGACGGCCAGGATCTCGTCCAGGGCGTGCAGCGCGTTGGCGGCCTTCACGCAGGCGAACTCGCTGGTGAACCGGACCACTGCGCGGACCTGCGCCGGGGTGGCGCCTTCCAGCAGGGCCTGCTCGACGTGG